>DMCH01000039.1:583-4914 GCA_003446775.1 Chloroflexota bacterium | reverse complement strand
ACCTCGAAGTCCAGGGCCATGAACTCCTTGTGTCCCACCAGATAGGCGACAGGGTCGCCATGCGCGCGCCGCTTGACCAGGCCGCGGTAGCGGGTCAGCTCGTCGTCAGAAAGGGACCGGTCGAACTGGAGGTAAAGGTCGAGCCTGCGCAAGCCGAGCGCTTGCGCCAGCAGAACCTCGGCATCCAGGCGCGCCGAGTCAGAGTGGTTCTTCTGCAGGTGCCCGGAGGCTGCCTTGAGGACCTCGATGACGGTCAACTGGCAAGCGTGACTGGACCCGGGGTTCCGCCGCAGATTCGCGGCATCGACGGCCGGAGCCAAGGAGACGACGAGCACGCGAGGGAGCGCATCGCGTAGATGCGTAACCGAGCGCGCGCAGGAGGCGACGCCGGCTTCTGCGCCGTAGGCGCCCGGCCGTCTAGGACGCGAAGATGCAAGGAACATCCGGGGCTGGTCACGCAGGATGCTCGCCGTTGAGCTGCGCCGCACGCTCGGCGTTGACAAGCGCGGCGACGAGCTCGTCGAGGTCGCCGTTCATCACGGAGTCGAGCCTGTGCAGAGTGAGCTTGATCCGGTGGTCGGTCACCCGATTCTCTTTGAAGTTGTACGTGCGGATCTTCTCGGAACGGCCGCCGGTGCCGACCATCGAACGGCGCTCCGCGCCGATGGCCGCCTGCTGCTCGGCGAGCTTCAGGTCGTAAAGGCGAGCGCGCAGAACCCGCAGCGCCTTCTCCCGGTTCTGCAGCTGCGACTTCTCGTCCTGCATGCTCACGACCAAGCCCGTTGGCTTGTGGGTCATGCGGATGGCGGAGTAGGTGGTGTTGACGCTCTGCCCGCCGGGGCCGGTGGACGTCGACGTCTTGATGTCGAGGTCCTCGGGCTTGATCTCGACCTCGACCGGATCCGCCTCCGGCATCACCGCGACCGTCGCCGCCGACGTATGGATGCGGCCCTGCGCTTCGGTCTTCGGCACGCGCTGGACGCGGTGCACGCCACCCTCGTACTTCAGCTGCGAGTAGGCGCCCTGGCCGTGAACCTCGAACACGATCTTGTCGAAGCCGCCCTTCTCGCTCGGCGAGGCCTCGACCACCTCGATCTTCCAGCCCTTTTTCTCGGCCCACTTGCTGTACATCCGGAACAGGTCGGCCGCGAAGAGCGCCGCCTCCTCCCCACCCTCGGCACCCTGGATCTCGACGATGACGTCGCGCTCGTCGTTGGGGTCCTTCGGCAGGAGCAGGACCTTCAGCCGCTCGCCGCCCTCGCCCGCCTGCGTGGCCGCCCTCCGCTCCTCCGAGCGCAGGTACTCCTGCATCTCGGGATCCTTCTCGTGCTTGAGCATCTCGCGCGCCGACTCCGCCTCGTGGAGGGCACGCTTGTAGTCCTCATAGGTATTGACCATCTCGCGCAGGGTGCGCTGCTCACGCGCGAGCTTGGTCAGCTGCTCGTGGTCCGAAGCGACCTCCGGCCTCGCCATCTCCGACTCGATGTCGTGATAGCGCTTGGCGATGCCTTCGAGTCGATCAATCAACTTGATCTCCTGGTGGCCGGGCTCTGCCTGGCCACCACCCCCGCCCAACGCAGCCCGAAGCGTGTCACCCTCGTTGGGGGGTTTACCGCAAGGGGGGCCTGCCCCACTTGCGCTTTCACGCCGCTGCTCCGGCCGTGTCCTCCTCACCCTCACGGGCGCTGTTGAAGGCGACGATCGCGACCTCGAGCATGTCGTCCGAGGGTTCGCGCGTCGTGAACTTCTGAGTCGCGAGGACCGGAATCAGCATGACCTTCACGACCGGGTTGGTCCGGTTGCGGGCCATGAAGCGGATGAGCTCGAATCCCGCACCTGCGATGAGTGGGATCGCAAGCACACGGCTGCTGATCAGCCAGAACGTGTTCGGGTTGAACAGCGCCACGACCGAGAACACGATCACGCTCACAACCAGGACGACGAGCAGGAAGCCGGTGCCGCAGCGCGGGTGAAGCAGGCTTGCACGGCGGACCGACGGGACCTCCAGCGGCCATCCCGATTCGAAGGCGTTGATGGTCTTGTGCTCGGCGCCGTGGTACTGAAAGACCCGGCGCACGTCGGGCAGAAGCGCGATCAGCGACAGGTAGCCCAGTACAAGGCCCACCCGGATGATGCCTTCGACGAGGACGAAGACGAAGCCCCGGCTGCGGTGGACGGCGAGGCCGGCAAGCAGCAGCGGGAGGCCGATGAAGATGAGGAGGCCGAAGATCGCGGCGACCGCGACGGAGCTGCGGATCTCCTTCTTCCCGATCACCACCCCCTGAGCGCCCGCGTTCATGTTCGCCGACCACATCAGCGCTTTCATGCCGAGATGCAGCTGTTCGCCGATCAGGGCGAGCCCCCGCACGAACGGGAGCTTCCAGAACCGGTTGACGTAGATCGAGGCTTTCAGCTCGCCGCGGTCGACCACGATCTGCTTTGTCGAAGGAAGGCGCACGGCCACGGCATAGTGCTGCTTACCGCGCATCATCACGCCCTCGATGACCGCCTGCCCCCCATAGAAGAATTGATCGCCTCCCCGCTTCGCGGGGAGGTCGGCGCGCAGCGCCGGGTGGGGAGGTTCAGCTCCCGTATCCGGTGTCGTGGCCGTTTGCGGCTCCGCCATCTAGTTGCTGCGGGTCTTCGCCGCCCGCTTACGAAAACGCTCGACCTGGCCGCCGGTGTCCACGATCCTCTGGGTGCCCGTGAAGAACGGATGGCACACCGAGCAGATCTCGGTCTTGAGCTCTTTGCGCGTCGACCCGGTCGTGAACGTGTTCCCGCACGCGCAGGTGACGACCGCGTCTTCGTAATAGGTGGGGTGGATCTGTGCTTTCAACTTAATGCCTCCCAGGCAGATATCAGTTTAGTGGGCGAACGTTCCGAGCAGGCTGCTGGCTTGCAGGCTGAACACCCCGAGGTAGACAACCAGGGCAAGCCAGGCGGCTCCCATCGCCCAACGGGCGCCGGTGGGAACCGATGTGTAGTAGGGGTTGTTTGCGGTCCGGAATCGCTCGAACAGGCTCGGGACGCCAAGCACGGCGATGATGATGACCAGCGGGTTGAGCAGGAAGTGGAAGAACAGGGCTCCGACCGCAAGCAGCGCGTAGCCCCCGACCATGAACCACTTCGAGACTGGAGCCAGGATCCAGGAGCCGTCGAGCTGCCAGATCGGGATGAGGTTGAAGAGGTTGATGTAGAAGCCGATCAGGGCCGCCAGCAGCAATACCGGATTGTGCAGCGTCCCGTACAGGGCGAACGCCACGGTGGCCCCGATCGTGCCGGCGATTGGACCGGCGATTCCGATCTGAGCCTGCTTGAGGGCATCCGTGGGGTGGGAACGCTGGAAGATCGCAGCGCCCAGGAACGGGATGAAGATGGGAGCCGTGGCCTGCATGCCCTGGCGCCGGATCTCGACGACGTGGCCCATCTCGTGGACGAAGATCATCGAGAGCAACGCGACCGCAAACCATGGTCCGTAGAACAGCGCATAACCCCCGAAGCTGATGACCAATGAGATCAGGGTCCCGGCGGCCGGGATCTTGAACGCAAGCAGCAGGGCCCACTTCCCGTACGCGAACGCCGCGGCGGCCGCGGCGGCAAGGCCGCCCAGAATCCCACGGTTGGCCCGGCGCGGGGGCGCGGGCGAGTAGTGGTACTGCGAGCTCGGCGGAATGTCCGACGTCACCTGGTAGATCGGCGGTGGTGGCGGCAGCTGTCCCCCGCCCGGCGGCAGGTACGGCACGTTCTTGTCTTCCATGTCCTCTATTTGATACCCCGGCCGGGAACGGCCTAATCCGGGTCTACCCTCTACTGCGCTAGCTGGATTCGCCCACCGTGTGGTGGCGGGTGACCAGGCGGCGTACGGTCGCCTGGCGACTGGACATGAGGAGCGAGGAGGACTCGGCGTAGCCACTCCCGAAGACGACCCCCGGCAGGAGCTGGCCGCCCGTGACACCCGTGATTGCGACTGAAACCTCCGCCGCGGGCACCAGGTCGGAGACTCCGTAGGCGCGCCCGGCGAGGTCGCCGATCAACGCTCGCTCCTCTTCATTGCGCGGCCACAGCCGGGCTTGCAGCTCGCCGCCGAGGCAGCGCACCGCACAGGCCGCGATGAGGGTTGCATGAAGCCCGTCGATCCCGATCGCGGCATCGATCCCGGTGCCGGGCACGGCCGCCATGACCGCGCCCGCGACGTCACCCTCCTCCAGCGTCCGGACTCGGGCACCGGCGGCATTGACCTCCGCGATGATCTCCTGGTGCCGCGGCCGGTCGAGGATGACCACCGTCAGATCCTTTACGCGAGCGTCGCGCGCGAAGGCGATTCGCCG
>DMCH01000039.1:0-245 GCA_003446775.1 Chloroflexota bacterium | reverse complement strand
ACCATCTTTTCGACGTACCAGACTTGGGGCAGTTGCGCGAAGCCACCAGGCTCGACCGCAGCGACGATCGAGACCGCGTTCGCGGAGCCTCTGGCTACCTGGCTCGCCCCTTCGACAGGGAACAGCCCGAAGTCGAAAAGGCGCTCGCCTCCGGCCAGCGACGCGCCGGGCGCGAGGTTGGAATCGTTCCGCGGTCCGAGCACGATCGGGCCGCCCAGGCCAGAGTCTTCGAGCACGCGCCTCAT
>DMCH01000047.1:4072-4941 GCA_003446775.1 Chloroflexota bacterium | reverse complement strand
TTGAAGGATGCTCCCGGCGGCGCCAGGAGGCCAGAAAAACCAAGTCGCGGCCGGGATAACCCGGCCGCCCACGCGACGCTAGCGCTGGTACACCCCTCGTAAGCTGGCGACCGTGGGTTCGACCCCCCAGGTGCTGACCATTGCGAGCCTCGAGACCGAGGCAGGCCTGGTGCACGGCTTCTCGACGACGGCTCTTGGCTCGATGGGATTGACGCATGCGCCCGACCCTGAGGTGGTGATGGCGTCACGCCGCCAGTTCGCGCGCACGCTCGGCATCGACGCAGAGCCGCTCACCGTCGCGGGCGCGGTTCATGGCAACGGAGTCGCCCGCGTCGACGAGCACCTGGACGTGGTGAAAGGCGTGGACGCGTTGGTCACCGATCGCCGCGGCGTGGCGTTGTTCGCGACGTTTGCCGACTGCTACCCGATCGTGCTCTGGGATGCCGAGCACAGGTGCGTCGCGCTGGTGCACGCGGGTTGGCGCGGGACGAAGGCGCGGGTGGGGCCGGCCGCACTCGAGAAGCTACGCCACGAATACCGGACGAATCCCGCGCACGTCAAAGCTGGCATCGGTCCCGGCATCTGCGGCCGTTGCTACGAGGTGGGGGAGGAGGTGGCAAGCCAGTTCGATGCGCGCTTCGTCCGCCGTGGAGCTGGCGATCGCTTCCTGCTCGACCTCGCCGCGGCGAACCGGGCGCAGCTCGAGGCGGAGGGCGTGACCGAAGTCGATGTCATCGGGTTGTGCACCAAGGAGACGAACTACCTGCCGTCGCACCGTCGCAGCCCCGACGGAACGCGGTTCGGCGCCATCGTCGCGATTAAATGAGCGGAAACCTCGGCGGTTTCCGCTCATCGCCCGTCGGCTGCGC
>DMCH01000047.1:1772-3795 GCA_003446775.1 Chloroflexota bacterium | reverse complement strand
GCCCGTCGGCTGCGCCGACGGGCTGCTCACTTTCCCCGGGATGGGATCAATTTAATTGTCACTCCAAGCCACGCATGGAGACATACATGCAGGTCTGGTCGCGGCCGGGATAAACCCGGCCGCCCTTGCCACGCGGTGAGCGTCGCCGAGAATCTCGCTTCGGTCCGCGAGCGCATCTCGCGTGCGGGGCGTGACCCGGACGAGATCACGATCGTCGCCGTGACCAAAGGCTTCGGTCCCGAGGTCTGCCGCTCGGCGCTGGACGCCGGCCTGACGATCCTCGGTGAGAACAGGGTCCAGGAAGGGGTGGTGAAGATGGATGCCGTCAAGGCGGGCGCCTGGCACCTGATCGGCCACTTGCAGACGAACAAGGTTCGAATCGCCGTCGAGCACTTCGCCATGATCCAGTCGGTCGACTCCGCAAGGCTGGCCGAGGCCATCGCTCGTGTCGAGGCGGGGCACCCGGTGTTGATCGAGGTCAACGTCGCCCGGGAGCCGCAGAAATCCGGCGCCGACCCGGATCACGCCCTGGAGGTCATCACGGCCACGGCCGGATTGCTCGACTTGAAAGGGCTGATGGCGATGGGTCCTTCGCACGGCGATCCCACCCCCGCGTTCGTCGAGCTGCGCAAGCTGTGCGACGAGGCCGAGCAGCGCCTTGGCAAAGCGCTGCCCGTCCTTTCTATGGGGATGAGCGGCGACTTCGAGGCGGCGGTTGCCGCCGGGAGCACGATGCTGCGCCTCGGCCAGGCGCTCTTAGGCCCCCGCCCGGCTCGCACTATCCTGGAGTAACCGATGTCCCTGATCGCCGCGGTCTTGATCGACTTGCTCTACGTCTTCATCATCGTGATGATCATTCGGGCCGTTTTCTCGTGGGTGAGCCCATACCCCACCAACGCTGTCTCGAGGTTCGCGTGGCAGGTCACCGAGCCGGTCCTGGCGCCGGTGCGGCGCTGGATCCCGCCGGTGTCTGGGATCGACCTCTCCTTTCTGGTCGTGATCCTGATCGCCTACTTTCTGATCGCCGCCCTCAACAATCTCAGAGCCGGATAGGCGCGCAGTACAATCAGAGCTCGGCGATGACGGAGACGGGTAGGCCCGTCTGATCGGTCCACAGAGAGCCCAAAAACGAGCTGAGAGCGGGCGGCCGACGGCGGGATTCGAGATCACTCCCGAGCCGAAACCCAACGAGCGTCCGAGGTGGCAGCCTTGGGAATCTGGGTGGTACCGCGGGTCTTCTGAAAGGCTCGTCCCAGAGATCAGATTGATATTTCTCTGGGAGTGAGATGTTCGACAAGGTAGACCAGAAGGTCAGCTTCCCTGACCTCGAGAAGCAGGTGCTCGCGAAATGGAAGGAGGAAGGCACCTTCCAGAAATCGCTCGACCTTCGTGCCGGGCGACCGCGCTTTGTCTTCTACGAAGGGCCGCCCACGGCGAACGGCAAGCCGGCCACGCACCACATCCTCGCGCGCGCCTTCAAAGATCTCTTTCCGCGCTACAAGACGATGAAGGGCTTCTACGTCGAGCGCAAAGCCGGCTGGGACACGCACGGCCTGCCGGTGGAGATCGAGATCGAGAAGAAGCTGGGCATCTCGGGCAAGTTCGACATCGAGAACAAGATCGGCATCGAGCGTTTCAATCAGCTCTGCCGCGAGAGCGTGCACGAGTACGTCTCGGACTGGGTGGTGTTCAGCGAGCGCATGGCCTTCTGGTTGGATTACGACCACGCTTACTGGACCCTGACGTCCGACTACATCCAGTCCGTGTGGTGGGCGCTCAGCGAGATGTGGAAGCAGGGCCTCGTTTACAAGGGCTTTCGCGTCGCGCCCTACTGCCCGCGATGCGCGACGCCGCTGTCCAGCCACGAGCTCGCGCAGGGCTACCGCGACAATGTTCCCGACCCGAGCGTCTACGTTCGCTTCCGCCTCAAGAACGATCCGAAGACCTCGATCCTGGCCTGGACGACCACGCCCTGGACGCTGCCCGGAAACGTGGCACTGGCAGTCCACCCGGACGTGACGTA
>DMCH01000047.1:0-1412 GCA_003446775.1 Chloroflexota bacterium | reverse complement strand
ATCGTCGAACGGATGAAAGGCACGGATCTCGTCGGCCTGGACTACGAACCCCTCTATCGCTATTCCGTCCCCGAAGAAGGCAGGGCGCATTACGTCGTCGATGCCGATTTCGTGTCGACTGAAGAAGGCACCGGCGTCGTCCATACCTCGGCGCTGTACGGCGTCGACGACCTGAGGCTTTGCCAGGAAAAGGGCATCCCGTTCCGGCACACGGTCGGCCTCGACGGCGAGTTTCTTCCCTACGTCGAAAAGTTCGCCGGCCTTCACGTCAAGGAGGCGAATCCACTGATCGAGGACGACCTGAAGACCCGAGGGCTCCTCTACAAGGCCGAGACCATCCTTCACACGTACCCCGAGTGCTGGCGTTGCGGCACGCCGCTGATCTACTACGCGCTCGACTCGTGGTATGTGCGGACGACAGAGCGAAAGGCTGAGTTGATCGCCAACAACGCCGCGACCAACTGGGTTCCGGCCCACATCAAGACCGGCCGCATGGGCGACTGGCTGGAGAACAACGTCGACTGGGCCATCTCGCGCTCGCGCTACTGGGGCACGCCGCTTCCCTTCTGGGTTTGTGACCAGTGCGAAGAGCAGCGCTGCATAAGCTCGGCTGCCGAGGTCGGCTTGCCCGACGACGCCGACCTCCACCGGCCGTACATCGACCAGGTCACCATCCCGTGCGCCAAGTGCGGCGGCGTAATGCGCCGGATACCGGAGGTGCTGGATACATGGTTCGACTCCGGGTCGATGCCTTTCGCCCAGCGCGGTCACCCGCGCCACGGCACCAAGGAGTTCGAAGAAACATTTCCAGCCGACTTCATCGCTGAGGCGATGGACCAGACTCGGGGTTGGTTCTACTCGCTGCTCGCGATCTCGACGCTGCTCTTCAAGCAGAACGCGTACCGCAACGTAATCTGCCTCGGCCTGGTGGTCGACCCGAAAGGCAAGAAGGCCTCGAAGTCGCGCGGTAACGTGCTCGACCCGAATTTCCTCTTCGACAACTTCGGCTCGGATGCGGTGCGCTGGTACTTCTACACCTCGACCCCTGTAGGGGAGAACTACCGCACAAGTGCCGAGACGCTGCGAGAGACCGTGCAGCAGTTCTTCATCCCACTGTGGAACTGCTATTCGTTCTTCATCACATATGCGCGGCTCGACAAATTCGATCCCTCCCAATCCCAGGTTCCGGTGGGGGAGCGCCACGTGCTGGATCGATGGCTGCTATCGCGGCTGAGCGGTTTGGTGGAAACGGTGACGACCGGTCTCGACCGCTACGACGCGAACGAGCCTGCCCGGAAGATCCAGCGATTCGTCGACGAGCTGTCGAACTGGTACGTCCGCCGCTCGCGGCGGCGGTTCTGGAAGTCACAGTCCGACCGCGACAAGCTGGCCGCCTACCAAACGCTCTACGA
>DMCH01000146.1:18551-19184 GCA_003446775.1 Chloroflexota bacterium | reverse complement strand
TGCGAGCGATCGAGTCCGGGCTCATCGGAGCCGAGATTAATCGATCAGGTGTGGATCCATACGAATTCCATAGGGCCGGCGCATGCCCCCAAACGGGCTTCTCACAAGCGGCCGCCTAGCTTGGACTCATGCGCAACGCCGTCCTCCAGCTTCCGGACCAGCGAACCACCAGCGAGGAGCGCAAGGTCCTCCGGGCGGCCATCCGCCAGCTCGACCGCGTCGAGATCTACCTGGCCGCGGTGGCCTACATGCAGCTGGACGACCGGGCTGCGCAGCGCTCCATCAGGCAACTGCGCGCGGACGTCGATGGGCTCAAGCGGCACCTGGCCGCGCTGCGAGCGGGAACAGGTAGTTGAGACGCGCTGCGGCACCTGCCCGCAGGCCGATCAAGGTCCGTGGCGGGAATCTTGGGGCCTTCCTGTGCTGGGCGGTGGTGTTCGCCGACATCGGCACGTCCGTCTACTACGTGCCGGGAATCCTTTACGGGCATTTCGGCTCACGCTCGGCGCTCTTTGTCCTGATGACCCTCTTCGTCTTCATCCTTCTATGTGTCAAGTACGCCGAGGTCACCTGGCGCTACCCCGAAGGCGGTGGGGTCGTCAACGTTTCGTCGCAAGCCCTTCATCCTTTCGT
>DMCH01000146.1:13516-18218 GCA_003446775.1 Chloroflexota bacterium | reverse complement strand
GTTGTCCTCGCTGTCACGGTTGGAGCCTTGATCGCCCTTGGCGTCCTCAACTTCATGGGCATCAAGGAGAGCGCTCGCACCACCGCCGTCTTCGCCACCATCGCGGCCGGCGCGCAGCTGCTGGTGGTCCTCGCGGTCGCCGTCTATCTCGGGCCGACCGGCATCATCAACAGCTTTAGAGCGCTGACCTCAGGGGCGGCCTTGCCATTCACATCGATCATCACGGGCTACGCGGCCGCCTTCCTGGCATTCTCGGGCCTCGAGAGCATCGCGCAGCTCGCCCCGTCCATGCGCGAGCCGCGCCGCAAGGTTGCTTACCGTGCGATGGGCGCGGTCGTAATGACGATGGCGATCACCAGCCCCCTGCTCACGTTGTGGTCGACGACCCTCCTGGGCCCGACCGCCGACCCGAACCAGTTCATCTCAATACTGGGCGCGAAAGTCGGCGGCGCCGCATTGGGCGACTTCGTTGCCGTGAGCGGTTCCATCCTGCTTGTGTTCGCGAGCAACACCGCCATCATCGGCGCCTACCACGTGTTCATCGCGCTGACGCGGATGGGCTTCCTGCCTCGCGTGATGGAGCACCGGAACCACTGGCGGTTCACACCGCAATGGTCGATCCTGGCGGCTGTCGTGCTCCCGATCGCCATCGTACTGGCGGTGAGAGGAAGCCCCGACCTGCTCGGCGACCTTTACGCGTTCGGCTTGCTGGGAACCTTCGTTCTCACTTGCGTGAGCCTCGACGTGGTTCGCTGGCATGAGCGCGAGCACTGGACCGCGGCCAACACGGCCATCTTCGTCATCGGCGTCCTGACCACGGCCCTGGTGTTGGTCGCGTGGATGGTCAACCTCGTCGCCAAGCCGCTGGCCACCGGGTTCGGCGGAGGGCTGACAGTGGTCGGTCTGATCATCGGCCTGGCGACCTACCGTTACAGCCGTAGTCAGCGGCCGGCAGTCTTTCCGGTCCCGTTCCGGCCCCAGCGCGCCAAAGAATCGATTGCCAGCGTCCTAGGAGGCCGGCGGTCAGCCAGAGAAGTGCTCGTCATCCTTCCTCACGAGCAGCTCGCGGCCGAAGCCGTGCTTGGCGAAGCGGCACGGGCGGCGACTGGTCGCGGCGCAGTGTTCCTGTATCGCGGCGACCGGCACCCATACGACGACGACGCAGACTTGATGGAGGTGGCCGATCCCTATCTGAAGGACTACTCCGCGCGCGACGCGTTCTCGCGCGCCGAGATGATGACGCGAAAGCTCGTGCCCAACCGGAGGTATGTCTATGTGCCGGGGACACTTCCGCGCGAGATAGTCGGGGAGGTGTGGAGGACGCTGTCGCCGAAAGAGACCGTCGTCACCGTCGAGGATCAGGACGTCCTACCGCCGGTGCCGTTTGACCGGATTCGCCGGCACACCTCCGACGGCAACACGGTGCTGCACATGTTCACGGCCAAGACGCACAAGCCGGCGGAGGAAGTCAAGGCAAGCTAGCGCCCTTCTGGGCTCGAGTCTCCCCACCCGGCGTGCTCGCTTCGCGAGCAGGCCGACCTCCCCGCGTGGCGGGGAGGCGAGTTAGCGCTCGGACCCCGCACTCCTCTCCAAGTCTTTTCCGAAGTCGTATCTCCCACCCGGCGTCCCCGCGTGGCGGGGAGGCGAATCAGGCCGAGATGATCAGGTCCTTCAGGTCGCGCGGGTAGTCGGTCATCACGCGGCAGCCGTCCTCGGTGATGACCACGGTGTCCGAGTGGCGGAAGCCGCCCAGCTCCTTGAAATAGACGCCCGGCTCGACTGTGAACACCATGCCCGGCTCCAGCACGGCGTCGTCGCCTCGGTCGAGGAACGGCGCCTCGTGGCCCTCGAGCCCGATCGAGTGGCCGACGTGATGTCGGATCGAACCCTCCACGCCCAGCTCGCGAGCCAGCTGTACGCACGCCAGCTCCACCTCGCCGGCCGGCACCCCCGGCGCCATGACCTCGATGGCGCGCGACTGCAGCGCCAGCATCGCGGCGAACGCGCGCTCCTGCTCGGCGGTCGGCGTACCCACGATCATCGTCCGCTCGAGCTCGCTGTGATAGCCATCGATGTCGGCTCCCGCGCCGCTCACGAGCACGTCGCCTGCTGCAATCCCGTGACCCTTGACGAAGCCATGGGGCATTGCGGTCGACCGGCCGCCGACGAACATCGCCTGCAGGCCGGTGGTGCTGTACCCGCGCGGCCGCCAGCCAGGCATCTCGGCCACCATCTCGAAGAGGGTCTCGGTGGCGGCGGGCACGTAGCACTCCATCTCCGTCTTGCCCGTCCTGATCGCACCTTGCATCCGGCGATGGGCGCGCGCGGCCCAGTCGCAGCTCAGCTGGATGCAAGCGATCTCGGTGGCCGATTTCATGCGCCGAAGCGATTCCACGAGCATCTCGGCGTCGACGGGTCGTGCGCCGGTGAGGTCGCTGAGTCGCGGTCCTCGGTAACCCCAGTACGGCACATACCCGTCGTGGTCCGCGCCCGTGCGCTTCGGCCTGGCGTTGATGTCGGCGAGGTTGGCGGCCACGAGCTCCATCGGATGCACGGCGCCGGGGTACTCGAAGTACACGCCCACGTGGTCGATGCCGGGCACCGACTCCGCGTGCTCTTTCTCGACCGCGGGCACGACCAGGGCCGAGTACCCGTCGGGTCCGAGGATCAGGACGATCGGTCGCTCCGTGGGGATGTGATGGAAGCCGGTCAGGTACGCGATGCGCGCGGGGTAGAAGACCGCGAGGGCGTCGAGGCCGGCCGCCTCCACCCCTGCTCCCACCGCCTCGCGCCTGGCGGCGAACTCCTCGGCCGCGACCTGAGGAAATGACGAAGTAGGCTTTTTCTTCGCGCGGGCTTTTGGCGCCGCGGCCTTTCTAGTAGGCGGCAAGCTTCTTCATCGCCTCCGCGATCTTGGCCGGGTTGGGCATGAAGAACTCCTCCTGCGGATTGTTGAAAGGCATCGCCGGTATGTCCGGCCCGGCCACTCGCACCACCGGTCCGTCGAGGCTGTCGAAAGCGTGCTCCGAGATGATCGCGGCGACCTCGGCTCCGAATCCGCCGGTGAGGTTGTCTTCGTGCACGATCATCGCCTTGCCCGTCTTCCGCACCGATTCGAGAATCGTCTCTCGGTCGAGAGGCGCGAGGCACCGAAGGTCGACGACCTCAACGCTTATACCGCCGGCCGCCAGCTGCTCCGCCGCCTGCAGGCAGTAGTGCGTCATGAGCCCCCACGCAAAGCAGCTGAGCCTGGTCCCTTCGCGCCGGACCAGGGCGGGGCCGATCGGCACGAGGTGGTCGCCGTCCGGCACCTCTTCGGAGACCAGCCGGTACACCTTCTTGTGCTCGAGAAACAGCACCGGGTCCGGGTCGCGGATGGCCGACTTGAGCAGGCCCTTGGCGTCGGCGGGCATGCTCGGCACGACCACCTTCAAGCCAGGCACGTGGGCGTAAAACGCCTCTACGGATTGCGAGTGGTAAAGGCCTCCATGCACTCCGCCGCCGAACGGCGCGCGGATCACGATAGGGACTGACCAGTCTCCGTTGGAGCGGTAGCGCGTGCGTGCCGCCTCGCTCACGATCTGGTCGAAGGCGGGATGGATGAAGTCCGCGAATTGGATCTCGGCGATGGGAATGAGCCCGTTGAGCGCGGCGCCGATGGCCACGCCGACGATCCCTGACTCCGCGAGCGGCGTGTCCAGCACGCGCGCCTCGCCGAACTTCGCGTAAAGACCATCGGTCGCGCCGAACACGCCGCCCTTGCGCCCGACGTCCTCGCCCATGACGAGCACGCGCTCGTCGCGCTCCATCTCTTCGCTGATGGCAGCGCGTACCGCCTCGATCATCCGCATCTCAGCCATGCTCTTGGACCCTCGAGAACACATTGTCCAGCGCCCGGGGGCCCTCCGGTGAAGGCGCCGCTCGGGCCTCCTCGACCGCCGCCGCCACCACTCTGGCGCAGTCACGCTGGATCTCTTCGTCGTCGGCGGCCTCCAGGACGCCCGCATCGAGCAACCGGCGCCGCATCCGGTCGATGGGATCCTGGCCCGCCAGCGCTTCCAGCTCCTCCGGCGGACGCAGGCCGCCGCCGGACGCTTTCGAGGTGAGGTTGACGGCGAGGGCGTGGATCACGGTGCCGCCGCCCTGCGACCGCGCGCGGTCGGCAGCTCGGCCCAAGGCCGCCAGGGCGGTGTCGAAATCGGCTCCGTCGATCGTCTCGCCGGCCAGCCCATAACCCTCCGCACGGTCGACCGGGGACCCATACGAGTGCTGGGCGATGGGTCCTTCTGTGCGCGCCCAGTCCTCGATGAGACAGATCAGCGGGAGTGCGTGAGCGCCGGCGAAATTGATGCCTTCGTGCCAGTCCCCCGACTGAATGCCGCGCTCGTCGGTGCACACCAACGTGACCTCGTCGCGGCCCGAGACCTTGGCCGCGTAGGCGATGCCGGCCGCCTGCACGACATGCCGGCCCGCGGCTGCCGACGTCATCACGACGCGCGCAGCCCTGGACCCGAACGCGCCCGGCGCCTGCCGGCCGCCGGATGCGGGATCGCTTGCGCGCCCGAAGACCGCCAGCATCACATCGAGCGGCGACAGGCCCACCGCGAGGCAGAGAGCCAGGTCGGTTGGGCACGGCACGATCCAGTCACGGCCTGGTCGCAGCGCTGCAGCGGCCGCCACCTGCACTGCTTCGAATCCGGTG
>DMCH01000146.1:0-13157 GCA_003446775.1 Chloroflexota bacterium | reverse complement strand
GCGGCGTTCGATCGCGCGGGCCATCACCATCGCGTGATACAGCGCGAGCAGCGTGTGCGGCGCTGTCATACGCTCAGTAGACTGCACCTTCGGGGCGACGACACCAAGAGTCCCTCTTTGACAATGACCTTGGGAGGTAGTTGGCATTTCGTTCTCGGCCGATGTCAAGAACGAGATGGCCGGGTTTCTGCCGGCCAGGCCCTGCTGCCAGCTGAGTGAGCTGCTGGGCATCTATTTCGGGTCGCGCGCCCGCCTGATCCGGAATCAGGGGGTCAAGGCGGCCTACTTCTCGCTGCTCCGGAACGCCATCGCGCGGAAGGTGGTCAGGCTGGGCCGGTCCGTCGGCCACATGGAAGCGAAGTACCAGGCGGTCAAGACCAAGAAACGCATGTCCTTCTTCATCGAGCTGGCGCTGCCCCCAGGTATCACGCCGGCGTTCATGCAGGCGGCCGCGCGCGTGGTCCCCGACGCGACGTGCGACCGCAAGGCCATGCTGCGCGGCTTGTTCCTCGGCTGCGGATCTGTCAACGCGCCTTCCGCGCGCTATCACCTCGAATTCGTCGCGCCCTCTGCACCGTGGGCGACCGCCATCGGTGGCATGGCCGAGTCGGCGGGAGCCAAGGTCGGGATCATGGAGCGCGGCGGCCAGCAGGTGGTGTACGTCAAAGAGGGCGACGGCATCGTGCGCCTCCTCTCGTGGATGGGCGCCAGCCGCGCGGTGATGGAGTTCGAAAGCATCCGCGTGGTGCGCGAGGTGAGCGGAGAGGTCAATCGCCGGCTCAACTTCGAGACGGCCAACATCGGCAAGACCATTGGTTCCGGGCTCCGTCAAGCGGCAGCGATCGAGCGGCTCGAAACGACCGGAAAGCTCGACGGGCTGCCGCCCGCATTGCGCGAGATGGCCCACTGGCGCAGCGCCAACCCTGAGCTCAACCTCGGCGAGCTTGCCATGCGAATGAAATTGTCCAAGTCGGCGGTCAACCACCGCCTGCGCCGCCTCCAGGACGTCGCCGACCATACCAGTGGCGGCCGATCGCCGAATCGCGCGCGCCGCTCCGCATAACATTACTTCGGCCCCATGGGCCTATGGCCGATTCTCGTGCCCACGCACGCAATAACTCGCAAATAAGGGGTAACCAATGACCAGGGTTGGAATCAATGGTTTCGGCCGGATCGGCCGCAACATCTACCGGGCGGCGCACGCGCTGAAGCCCTCCTTCGAGATCGTCGCCGTCAACGACATTGGCGACGCCCACACCTTCGCCCATCTCCTGAAACACGACACCGCGTTGGGGACGTTCGGCCCGACCGTCGTGGCGGGTGGGGACGACATCGCCGTCGACGGCAAGCATGTGAAATTCATGAGCCACAAGGATCCCGCCGAGCTGCCCTGGAAGGACCTCGGCGTGGACATCGTCGTCGAGTCCACCGGACTATTCACCGACGCCGCCAAGGCCCGGGTCCACATCGACAAAGGCGGAGCGAAGAAGGTGATCATCTCCGCCCCGGCGACCAATCAGGACTACACGGTCGTCATGGGCGTCAACCACAAGGGTTACGACCCCAAGCAGCACAACGTCATCTCCAACGCGAGCTGCACGACCAACTGCTTCGTGCCGCTGGCGCACGTCCTCCACAGCAGCTTTGGGATCGAACGCGGAATGATGACGACGATCCACGCATACACCGCGGACCAGAAGCTGCAGGACCTTCCGCACAAGGACCTGAGACGCGCGCGCGCGGCCGCCGACAACATCATCCCGACGTCCACAGGTGCGAACCGGGCGGTTTCGGAAGTGCTGCCCGAGCTCAAGGGCAAGTTCGAGGGCATGGCGTTCCGGGTCCCGATACTCGATGTGTCTGTCGTCGATCTCACAGTGCAGCTCGGAAAGACCACCACCGCCGAGGACATCAACGCGGCCTTCGACGAGGCCGCCGGCGGCGACCTCAAGGGCATTCTCTCCGTGAGCAAAGAGCCGCTGGTCTCCTCCGACTTCAAGGGCGACCCTCATTCCTCGATCGTCGATGCGCCGCTCACGCAGACGCTGGGCGGTGACTGGGCCAAGGTCGTGAGCTGGTACGACAACGAGTGGGGGTTCAGCTGCCGGATGGTCGACCTGATCAGCTACATGGCGGCGCGACTCTGAAATTCCCGATCACCGCGGTCGACGTCACCGGCAGGAGGGTGCTGGTGCGCGAGGACTTCAACGTGCCCATGGCCAATGGAGTCATCACCGACGACACCCGTATCAAGGCTGCCATACCGACGCTGCGCGACCTCATGCATCGGGGAGCGATGACGGTCGTAATGTCCCACCTCGGGCGTCCGAACGGTCCGGACCCGGCGTTTTCGCTCCGACCCGTCGCGCGCGAGCTTTCGAAACTTCTATGGGGCGAGGTGCCGTTCGCGTCTGATTGCGTGGGTTCGATGGCACAGTCGGCCGTCGGCCGCCTTCAGGTCGGGAAGGTGCTTCTGCTGGAGAACGTGAGGTTCCATCCCGAGGAAGAGAAGAACGACCCGGAGTTCGCGCGCCAGCTCGCCGCCCACGGCGATTTGTACGTCAATGACGCGTTCGCGGCGTCCCACCGCGCGCACGCATCCGTCGTAGGGGTCGCGAACTATCTGCCCGCGTACGCCGGCCAACTGATGACCGCGGAGCTGAACGCTCTCCACGAAGCCGTCGACAACCCCAGGCGGCCGCTCTTCGCGGTGATCGGAGGCGCCAAGGTCTCCACCAAGATCAACCTGTTCAACAATCTCATCAAAAAGGTCGACGCGCTGCTGATCGGCGGCGCGATGGCGAACACCTTTCTACGTGCGCAGGGCTTTCAGACCGGCCGGAGCCTGGTCGAGGAAGAGTCGGTCGAGGCCGCCAACGAGATCTGGAAGGTGTTCGGCGCCCGCCTCGTCCTGCCGGTCGACCTCGTGTGCGCTCAACAGGTCCAGCCGGGCCAGGAACTGCGCATCTTTCCCGCCCACGCCGTCGAGCCGGGATGGATCGCCCTCGACATCGGCCCGCAGTCGGTGGCCTTGTTCGGAGAGCGCATGCGTGGCGCCGGCACGATCGTCTGGAACGGCCCGATGGGCGTCTTCGAGATCCCCGAGTTCGGAGCCGGAACGCGCGGCGTGGGAGAGGCGATCGCGAGTTCGGGCGCTTACACTCTCGTCGGTGGCGGCGACACCGCGGCCGCCATCGATGCGCTCGGGCTGGCCGGCCGCTTTACATGGGTCTCGACTGGCGGCGGCGCCACCCTCGAGTACCTCGAGGGGCGGGAACTGCCTGGAGTCGCGGTTCTCAAGGAGGCCTAGTGCCGGCTCGTGTGAGCCCCAAAGCTCTGCTCGCCGCCAACTGGAAGATGAATCCGGTCAATGCGGGCGACGCCCTCGACCTGGTCAAGGGTGTGATGCCCGCCGCCACCAGCCACCCGGACCTCGTGGAGGTCGCCGTCTTTCCTCCGTACCCGTGGCTGCTGGGGATCGCGGAGGTGATCGAGGGCACGACCGTCAAGCTCGGCGCCCAGGACTGCTTCTGGGAGATGTCGGGCGCCTACACCGGTGAGGTCTCGCCGGCCATGCTCAAAGGCTGGTGCCAGTGGGTGATCACCGGCCACTCCGAGCGTCGCGCATACCTCGGCGAGACCGATGACATGGTTGCGCGCAAGACCGCGGCGGCCCTGGCCAACGACCTCAGCGTGATCATGTGCGTGGGCGAGCTCGACGAGCACTACGAGGCCGGCAAAACCGCCGAGGTGGTCACCGCCCAGGTCAAGGCCGGGCTCGCGCTCTGCTCGGCCGACGACTCCGCCCGACTCGTGATCGCATACGAACCGGTATGGGCGATCGGCTCAGGGAAGAGCGCCGACCCCGAGCACGCGTACACGACGATGCGGTCGATCCGCCGCATCGTCGGTGAGCTGATCGGCGCGGGCGCGGCCAGGAAGGTGCGCGTGGTCTATGGGGGCAGCGTCAACGCGGGCAACGTCGAGTCATATGTCGAGCTGCCTCTGTGCGACGGCTGCCTGGTCGGCGGGGCCAGCCTCAACGCCGAGGAGTTCGCCAAAATCGTCGATGTGACCGCGGCGGTCTACCGCCATCGCTAACCAAGTAGGAATTCTGGTTCTGCTCCGGCACGGCCAGAGCACGTGGAACCTCGAGAACCTCTTCACCGGCTGGCACGACGTGCCCCTCAGCGCACTTGGGGTGACCGAGGCGAAAGAGGCTGGGCGGTTGATGAAGGCGGCCGGCCTCGCGCCCGCGGTCGTCCATACCTCGGTCCTCGTGCGAGCGATCCAAACGGCTGACCTCGCGCTGGCGGAAATGGACCGTACATGGATCCCTGTGCGGCGCAGCTGGCGCCTCAACGAACGGCACTACGGCGCCCTCCAGGGCTTGAACAAGAAGGAGACCTCCGAGCGGTTTGGCGAAGACAAGGTCAAGGTCTGGCGGCGCAGCTACGACGTCCTGCCGCCCGCATTGGAAACCAAAGACGAGCGTCATCCGTCGCACGACCCGCGATACGCCGGCCTGCCGCCAGAGCTGCTCCCCAGCGCCGAATGCCTGAAGGACGTGGTGGAGCGGATGATGCCGTACTGGTATGACAGCATCGTGCCCGACCTCAGTCGCGAGAAGTGTGTCCTAGTGTCGGCCCACGGCAACAGCCTCCGGGCGCTCGTCAAGCACCTCGACCGGCTGACCGATGAACAGGTGGTCGACCTGGACATTCCGACTGGAGTGCCGAGGGTTTACGAGCTCAACTTCGACTTCACGCCCCGGTCGAGCACGTACCTCGGCGACCCCAAGGAGATCGAGCGCCGAGCGGCTGCCGTCCGCGACCAGGCGACTGGCTCTCGCTAGACTGGTTTCGTAACCAAGATCACAGCCTGCAAATAAGAGAGGTACCCGCCATGGCCTATGAGGTTCCACCGCTTCCATACGCGTTCGACGCGCTCGAGCCGCACATCGACGCGAAGACGATGGAGATCCACCACGACAAGCACCACGCCGCCTACGTGAACAACGCGAACGGCGCCCTCGAGAAGCACCCCGAGCTGGCCAAGAAGTCGGTCGAGGATCTGCTCCGCGGAATCAGCTCCGTGCCCGAAGACGTGCGCACCGTGCTGCGCAACAACGCGGGCGGGCATTCGAATCACTCCATCTTCTGGACCATCATGGGCCCGAACGGCGGCGGCGCCCCGTCAGGACGGCTGGGCGACGCGATCAAGAGCACGTTTGGCAGCTACGACACGCTCAAGGAGCAGCTGCAGAAGGCGGGCGTCGGCCAGTTCGGGAGCGGCTGGGCCTGGCTGCTGGCGGACTCAGGCGGCAAACTTTCGGTCAAGTCCTACCCGAACCAGGACAGCCCGTACATGGAGAACCTGACACCGATTTTCGGCGTGGACGTCTGGGAGCACGCGTACTACCTGAAATACCAGAACAAGCGCCCGGACTACATCGCGGCCTGGTTCAACACCCTCAACTGGAAGGCCATCGAGGCCCGTTACCACTAGGCAAATGGCCCAGGTCAAGAACGCGCTGATCCTCATCGAGGTCGTGCTGGCCGTCCTGCTGATGGCCGGCGTTCTGCTCCAGACGCCGAAGGCGACCGGGCTCGGCGGCACCATCGGCGGCGGCGGTGATGGGCTGGGCGGCGGGTACCGCACCCGCCGCGGGCTGGAGCGGCAGATCTACTGGACCACGTGGGTGCTGACCGTCGCGTTTCTTCTGTGCTCGCTGGGCAACATCTGGGTGACGACTCATCCGAAGTAGGTCGGTGCGCCGCGACGTGGTCGCGGGAATCGTGCTGGTGGCGCTCGTGGCGTGCCAGCCCGTGGCGACCGTGCCCAAGCCGGCCCGCGGCGGAACGGCCGTGGAGGCGCTGGTCGGCCCTGCCGGCGTGCTCAATCCGCTCTTCGAGGCCGACGACAGCGCCCGCGACGTCGACAGCTTGATCTACCAGGGCCTCACGACCGTGAACGCCGAGCAGAACGTGACCGGTCAGCTCGCCACGGATTGGCTGATCTCCAACGACCACCTGACGTACACCTTCAACATGCGGACCGGCGTGAAGTGGGCAGATGGGCAGCCGTTCACGAGGGACGACGTGTTGTTCACCTTCCACGTCCTCCAGGACCTCGAGTACACGCTGCCTGGCGCGGTGGACTGGCGCCAGGTCGGGGTTGCCGCCGGCGGCCCGAACCAGGTGGTGTTCAGCCTGAAGGCCCCGAGCGCGGGCTTTCCGCTCGCGCTCCGCATCGGGATCATCGCCAGGCACGTGTTCGATGGGATGGCCCCCGCCCAGATCACAGCGAGCCCGTTCAGTGGCATTCGCGCGCTTGGCACGGGGCCATTCAAGGTCGCCGGCATCAACTCGCTAGCCATCACTCTGGACCGCAACCCGTTCGCCGACCCGCAGCCATACCTCGATCACCTGATCCTGCGCACCTACCCGGTTTCCGATCCCCAGATGGCTATCCGCGCCGTGCTGCAGGGAGCGGCCGACCTCGTCGGCGGCCTCGAGCCGCAGGAGGTGCTCGCGCTCCAGGGCCGCACCGACGTGAACGTGCAGGACGTCCGGACCTTCACCAACGCCTTCGTGGCATTGAATCCCGATGGCGCCGGCAAGCCATTCTTCAGCGACGTCAAGGTCCGGCTGGCCCTAACCCAGGCGGTCGATCGCGAGCGCCTGCTGGCCGACGTGCTCGCCGGTCGCGGCGACCCGGACTCGAGCCCGATACCAATCGGGAACTGGGCCTATTCGCAGGCCGCGGCAACCAGCCACCCATACGACCCGGTGGCCGCCGCCAAGGCGCTCGACGCCGCCGGCTGGGTGCTCGCCCCGGGGACGAAGGTGCGGGCCAAGGGGACACAGGCTTTCAAGTTCGACCTGGTCGTCGCCAGTCCGTTTCCGAACCACGAGATCGCCGACGCGCTGTCGCGGCAGCTCCTCGAGGTCGGAGTCGAAGCCGACGTCAAACCCGTTTCCGCCGCGGACCTGGTCCAGAAGGACCTGATCGGCCACCACTACCAGGCGGCGCTGGTCGCGCTCGACGTCGGTCCGGATCCCGACCTGAGCTCGGTGTGGCACTCGGGCGCCGACGCCGGCGCGCTCAACTTCGCCTACTCACGCGGATGGGGCATCATCGACAAGGATCTGGAAGACGGCCGAGCCGCCGTCGATCAGCCGGCCCGACTGGCCGTTTATCTCGACTTCCAGGCCCAGATGGCCGATGCGGCGCCGGCGATCTTTCTCTACTCGCCTCATTACGACTACGCGTTCTCCCAGCGCGTGCACGGCGTGCACATGAACAGCGTCATCGAGCCTGGCGATCGTTTCCAGCATGTGACCCAGTGGTACGTCAACACGAACTAGTCGAAGGAGAAGGGAATGGATCTCGGGCTGAAGGGCCGCAGCGCCCTGGTGACGGCGGCGAGCAAGGGGTTGGGGCGCGCCTGCGCTGAGGCGCTGATAGGGGAGGGGGCGGGGGTCTTCATCTCGTCGCGTGACGCGGCCTCTATAGAGAGCACGGCCAAGCAAATCAACGCGGCCGGCTGGCTCGTAGCCGACGTATCCAGGCCGGGAGATACCGAAGCGCTGGTCAAGGCCGCAATCACGCGTTTGGGCGGCCTCGATGTCCTTGTGATCAACGCCGGCGGGCCGCCGCCGGGCACTTTCCAGAGCACGCCGTTGGAGATGTGGGACGTGGCCTTTCAGCTGACCCTGATGAGCGCAGTGCGTTTGATCAGGGCCGGGCTGCCCCACCTCAAGCAGTCAGACCAGGGGCGGATCGTGTGCATCACCTCGATCTCTGTCCGCCAGCCGATCCCCAACATCGCCCTGTCGAACTCGATGCGCGCGGCCGTCACGGGCCTGGCCAAGACCCTGGCGCGCGAGCTCGCGCCCGATGGCGTCACCGTCAACTGTCTCGCGCCCGATGCCATCCTGACCGACCGCACGCGCGCGCTCGCGGTGGCGGCGGGCGTCGACCCGGAAGAGCGGATCAAGCAGCAGTCGGCCGCCGCGCCGATGGGCCGGTTGGGAGACCCGGCGGAGTTCGGCGCCGCGTGCGCATTTCTCTGCTCGAAGCAGGCGGGATACATCACCGGCCAGACGCTCGGCGTCGACGGCGGCGCTTTGTTGGGTGTCCATTAGGTGCTCGGGTCTCCCCACCCGGCGCGCTTCGCGCGCCGACCTCCCCACTGCGTGGGGAGGCAAATTAGGATTCGAATATGAGCATTCGATTCGCTGAGCGCATGTCGCGCCTGGGCACCGAGAGCGCGTTCGAGGTGCTGGCCAAGGCGCGTCGCCTCGAGGCGGAGGGCAAGCAGATCGTCCACCTCGAGATCGGCGAGCCGGACTTCGCCACGCCGGACAACATCGTCGAGGCGGGCATCTCGGCGATGCAGAACGGGTACACGCACTACACGCCGGCGAGCGGAATTCTCGAGGCGCGGCAGGCCGTGGCCGGGTTCGTGACGCGGACGCTCAACACCGAGGTTGACGCCGCCGAGGTGGTCCTGGTCCCGGGATCCAAGAACGTGCTTCTTTTCACCCTGCTCGCGTGCATCGAGCCAGGCGATGAGGTGATCCTTCCCGACCCCGGCTATCCCGCCTACGCGTCTCAGGTGAACTTCATCGGCGGGGTGCCGAAGGTCGTCACGCTTCGCGAAGAGACCGGATTCAGGATGGATCTCGATGAGCTCGCGTCGCTCGTCACCCCGAAGACGCGGATGCTGATCATCAACACGCCGCAGAACCCCACGGGCGGAGTTCTCACCGAAGAGGACGTTCGCTTCGTCTGCGAGCTCGCGCACAAGCACGACCTGCTCGTCGTCTCCGACGAGATTTACAGCCAGCTCGTCTACGGCTTCCATCACGTCTCACCCCTGTCGCAGCCGGGCATGCGGGAGCGCACGGTGCTGATGGACGGGCTTTCGAAGTCATATGCGATGACGGGATGGCGGCTGGGTTACGCAGTGGCTCCCCGGGCGCTGGCCGCCAAGCTCGATCAGCTGATGATCAACTCATCGTCCTGCGCGGCAGGTTTCACACAGATGGCGGCGATCGAGGCGCTGTCGGCGCCAGAGTCGGCGCACGCGGTGAAGCGCATGGTGAGGGTGTTCGAGCGTCGCCGCGACCTCGTCGTCGACGGGATCAACGACATCCCGGGCATGCGGTGCACGCGGCCGCAGGGCGCCTTCTACGCGTTTCCAAACATCGAGGGCACGGGCTTCGGAGAGCGCGAGCTGGCCGACAAGCTGCTCACGGAGGCGGGCGTCGCGGTGCTGCCGGGAACGGCGTTCGGGGAAGCGGGGAAGGGCTACATCCGCATCGCGTACACGCAGTCGGAGGACGAGCTCTCACGTGGGCTGGAGCGCATCAGGGAGTTCGTGACAGCTCACTCACCGGACGTAAAAGGGCACTCACGCCCCTCTCCCTAACCCTCTCCCCTGCGGGGAGAGGGGAATAGCTAGTCGTCGGTTTTGGGTGACGTCTTGGGCCCAGCGGTTGAGTTCTCGCTGCCGTCGTCACCGGACTGGACGCCGGTCCCCGTGTCACCGGTTTCGGTCTCGGTCTCTGTCTCTGTGTCACCGGTCTCGTTGTCCGCGGCTTCCTCGGCTGCTTCGGCCGCGGCCTTCTGCTGCTCGGCAGCCAGCTCGGCAGCCTCCGCCTGCGCGTCGGCTGTCAGCGCCGCGGCTTCAGCGGCGGCGTCCTGATCGACCTCCGCGCCGACCTGCCCGGTGGTGCCGGTCAGGCCCGCGAGCGATGAGATGGTCCGCGGAGCGGTTCCGTGGTTGGCTCCGACTGACGAGGCGACGAGGATCACTCCTGCGATGGCGGCGAATCCTGCGACGCCCAGCTTCGAGAATCGACTCTTGAGCATTAGTACCTCCCTGAGATGGTGCCCCGACTAGGAGCAGGGTACAACGCCCGCCGGTGTGGCCACCCACGGCTATATAGGAGCCGCCATGGACGAGGGCAGCGTCCGCCTGACCCACATGCGGCAAGCGGGCACATGGGACGAGAAGCGGTTCGGCTTCCAGTTCGTGCAGCGGCGAAGCCAGCTTTAGTTCAGGCGGTCGACACGACCACGATCGTCAGGTTGATGTGGTCCTCGAGCACCGGCAGCCACGGAACGGAGGGCTTGACGCTGATGTCGACAGTCGTGCCCGGGGCCAGCAGCTCGAGCTGCTGCCGCGCCGCGTCGACCCGCATGCCCCTGATGCGAGCCTTGAGCTCGCCGGCGGTGACATCGGGCACGATGACGCCGGTCCCCGTGCCTTTGATGGTGACGTCGCCGTTGGCGGCCGGCTTCTGGACCTGGTAGATCGTCTGGATCGGATCCGCCGTCAGCTGGAAGCCTTTGGGCAGCTTCTGGTTGAGGGCGCCGCGCAGGAGCGTGTCCGCCTGGGCCTGCGAGAACGCGACCGCGCTCAGCGTCGCCGTGATCGTCATGTTGAAGGTCGCCACCTGGTCGCCGACCTTGTGGTCAGCGGTCACCTTGAGCGTGGGCTGTCCGTCGGTCAGATAGTTCAGGCCTTCGGCCTGAGCCTTCAGGGCGGCCTCGATGTCCTGGGTGACCTTGGCGGTCAGCGCCAACTGGACGCGGTCGAGGTCCGATTGCTGGATCACCTGATTGCTGGTGGGGTCGGTTCCGCCCGTGATCGGCTGTGGGTTTGTGACTTTGACATTGGGTATCGGCTTGTCGATCACGGTCACAGTGTTGGCCGCCGTATTGCCGGCTTTACCGGGCACCAGCGCGCGGATTGGAACCTGCACGAAAGTGTGCGGAGGAGTGATCGAAGCCGGCGCCACGTCGTAATGAACCCCAGCCACTGTCGACACGGTCGTTCCGAAAGGCATGGGCATCTCGTTGGGGGAGCACGGGCTGCACGTAAAGGTGGCCAGGCCAGTCGCCGGTATCGCTGCGACCTGGAGCGTGCTGGCCGTGCCCTGCGCGCTGTCGCTGACGTCCGCCTGAATGGTGGTGGTGACGAGGTCCTGGCCGTGCGGGCCGCCCTTGAACGTCACGTTGGCCACCAGCTTCGTTGCGGGGACGACCAGCTTGACGGTCGCGGTCTCCATGACCACGAGGCTTCCGAGGATGGCCACCACGGCAGCGATCGCGCTCAAAGCGTACGCAGGCAGAAGTGACTGTCTGGACTCCATGTCTAGGTAACGATAGACGAGCCGTCCCGGTTATTCGCCGGGCATTATTCTGGGCATATGCCGATCGTCTGGACGGATGTGCCCGAGGCCAACGAGCTCCTGGAGAAGGACCCGCTCGCCCTCTTGATCGGCCTGGTCCTCGATCAGCAGGTGAAGATGGAGAAGGCGTTTCGCGGGCCGTACGACCTTCAGCAGCGGCTGGGTCGGCTCGACGCACGCGAGATCGCCGCCATGGATCCGGACAAGCTGCTCAAGGTCTTCCGGGAGCGGCCTGCGCTTCATCGCTTCCCGGGGAGCATGGCCAAGCGGGTCCAGGCGCTGTGCGAGGCGGTCGTCACCGACTACGGAGGCGACGCCGCTGCGGTGTGGAGGGAGGCGCGGGATGGGGACGATCTTGCCGTCCGGATCAAGAAGCTCCCTGGCTTCGGCGACATGAAAGTCAAGATCCTGGTCGCGGTGCTGGCCAAGAAGTTCGGGGTCAAGCCGCCGGGGTGGGAGAAGCACGCGGCGAACTGGCACACGGTCGCGGACGTCGATTCGGAGGAGTCGATTGGCTGAGGCTCGTGAGGTGAAGCGGGAGATGAAGGCGGGCAAGGGCAAGCACCCTCTGGATTCTTAGCCCCCGTCTCGCTACGACGGACTAGGAAGAGGGCGTGAGGGTCGGGCGCGGAGGCTGAAAGCGGGATCTGGCGTGCAAAGCGCGAGGATTAACCGCCCAAAAGCTTGACTACCCAAACAGATGTTCGTACAATTTGAGTATGGATGCTGGGGTCTGGGGAGTTGCGCCTAGAGCCGGTGAGGCGATCGCCGCCGAGCTGATCCGCCGGCGCCAGAAGATCGATCAGGACGAGCTCGAGTTCTCCTGCCTGGCCGCCCAGTTCGCCCAGACCGACGAGTACGACTGGCAGGGCTTCGAGAGCCCCATCGCCTGGCTGAAGGCCAACTGCCACATGAGTGGCGGGGCCGCGAGTGCTCGAATCTGCGCCGGCCAGCAGGCTGCGCATCTGGGCCAGAGCTCAAAAGCGATGGCGGCCGGCGAGATCGGTTTCGCCCACTTCGCGCTCATTGCGCGCACCTCGGCCGCGGTCGGCGAGCGCCTCGACGAGGGCAAGCTTCTTGGCCAAGCGCGCAAGCAAACCATCGCCCGCTTCCATGACTCCTGTTACCACGCGCGCCATGCGGCCGACCCCAAGGGCTGCGCCGCCGATGAGGCCGAGGGCGTGGAGGCGCGCAGCCTCACCTTTGCCAACAGCGACGATGGCATGGTCTACGTCAACGGCATGCTCGACAAGGTCGGGGGTGCGGCCGTGCAGGCGGCGCTCGAGCCCTTGGCCCAGCGCACGGGCAAGAACGATGACCGCTGTCGTGAGCGGCGGGTGGCCGATGCACTCGTCGAGATTTGTATGCATGAGCTCGACCACGGCGTGCCGAGCCGGCGCCCGCACATGCAGGTCACGACCTAGCTCGAGACTCTGCTCGGTCTTTGTGGCGCGCCGGCGGCGGAGATGGAGTTCTCGCTCCCGATCTCGGCCAAGGCAGTGGAGCGCTTAGCCTGCGACTCCTCGGTCACGCGCATCCTTCTCGGCTCGGACTCGACAGTGATCGATGTCGGGCGTGCCAAGCGGACGATCACCGGACCGCAGCGCAAGGCGCTCAAGGTCCGCGACAGAGGATGTGTCTGGCCGGGCTGCGACCGGCCGGCGACCTGGACCGAGGGCCATCACCTGGTGCACTGGATCCACAACGGGCCCGGCAACCTTCCGAATCTCGTCCTCCTCTGCTACCGGCATCACTGGATGGTGCATGAGGGGGAATGGCAGATCGTGCGCGCGGATGACGGCCGCATGCTCACGGTCCCACCGATCACCCCGTACCAGCGGTTGGCGCGCGGGCCCGACTAGAGCTTCTGATATCGTTCACCTTCCGGCCCGGACGCAGGACCCGGGCGGAGAGTCGAGACGAGCGGAGTTTGGAGATGAGATGAGTAGA
>DMCH01000096.1:497-5272 GCA_003446775.1 Chloroflexota bacterium | reverse complement strand
GTCACGGACGGTGCTCTTGGCCTTGCCGACCTGCTGCCTCAACTTGCCCTTGGTCTCCTCGGTACGGTTGCCGGTGACCTTGCCCTTGATCTCTTCCGCCTTGCCACGAACCTGGTCCTTCATGAAGACCTCCTATGAAATCCGATTCGGTTACGACACCGTAGGTGTCTAACGACTGGACGGGGATCTGCCCTATGTGTTGGCCAGTACAACGCGCCTAACCATGGGCGGAACTGCTCCATTGAGCTCGTGCACCCTAGCCTCCCAGTAGCCGAGGCGCCGGCGAAACTTCTCAACCTGGGCGACCACCACCGGCACATTGGTCAACTCGACCTCGGTCCGCGCCTCGGCTGACAGCTTGGCCATCAGCTGACGGATTCGCCTCAGAACCTTCTCCTCCATGCCCAGGATCTCGACATAGATCTGTCTCCAGTAGATCGCCTGCGCAATCGTGGCGTGACCCGGAACACCCTCACCATCCATCGCCTGGGTCCAGTCTCCCCCACGAATCGCCGCCTCGATGTCGGGACGGCTGCGTTTCACTTGAGCCTGTTTCATTTGTCTACTTCTACGCGCATGAGCGTAAGAAGATCAGCAACTTTCTGAGAGTTTGCGACACTCACATTTGGTCGGAGCGCCGGGTTTTCAAACGGATGCTGTTGCTGACTCTGTTACGGAGTGTCGACGAAGATCCGCGATATGCACACAACCCTGCGTTGGGCCCTTTGGTTGCCGATGTGGCGTCCACGCACGCGATTACGCCTGATCCGTCTGCAGATGCGATGGAACCGCGACATTATTCAGACCCAAATACCAAGGGGAAGTTGAGTTGATGGCCAAGCATTCGACTCAATCGCGCAGGGTGGTTAACCTGACAAACGTCCCGGTCGACGTGGCTCAAGCTACCAGCGACCAGGGTCCCGGAGAGGATACGGTCCAGGTCAACGACCAGTACGCCGGCGGCGGGCCGCCACCCGAGTTGGACTCGGAGCACGACCAGCACCAGACCGGCGGCTAGATTGCGCGGCGGTCGGGACATCGTCGAGCATCTTTTCTGAAACCTTGCTGGGAGCCCGTCCAGTTGGCTTCAATCGACCTTGGCTCCGTAGTGGAGCAGGGGAGTATCGCCCTCCCTCCGGCGCTCCGCCCTTGCTGCGCGTTAGCCAGGCCAGAACAACCTCTGCAATCTGGCTGGCCATTGCGCGGAGGTGCCCCATGTGGGGATCGTCGGTACCGAAACCACAATAGGCTTACGCAACATTTGTAAT
This sequence comes from Chloroflexota bacterium, assembly GCA_003446775.1. Taxonomy (GTDB): domain Bacteria; phylum Chloroflexota; class Dormibacteria; order Dormibacterales; family Dormibacteraceae; genus UBA10449. The sequence continues at coordinate 4,004 of DMCH01000096.1, read as the reverse complement.
GCCGCGAAACACCGAATCTTGCTGACAGCGGCCCGGTCCGAGTGCCACATTTCCTCGACGTGCATCGCGTCAAAGAAACTCCGCCTCAGAGCCTCGATCAGCGCACCCGTGCCGAAGGGTTCAAGCGAGGACCCGGACGGCCGGCGCGCCGCCAGTGATGGATGAATCTTCCCGGCCGCTCGCGGGTGAGGACATTGGAACCACCCAATGGAAAGACGCCCGCCATTGGGTGAGCATCTATGCCGATCTCATCGAATTCAGGCGGGGAATCCTCGATCGGGTCAGGCGCGATCTAACCAAGCTGGAGCCGGTCGCCCGGCGGGCGGCGGAGGCGGACCTCAAGATCATCGAGAGCCCGATGGAGGGCTACCAGAAACGGCTCGAGCTTTGGTCACGACGCGTCTGGGATCTCCACGGCTTCTAGCTGGATGGAGCAGGGCGAATCTAGGCCTCATTGGCCCTTTCTGCAATCGCGCGGCCAAGCAGGACATATCGCGCCACTGCACTTAGGGGCCGCGACCACTCGTGCGTGATTAGCGCTGCGAGCCTTTCTCAGGGCCAGTTCGCCGCGCTAGTTCACGACGTGCGCATTCGGTCGCCGAGGATGCGTCAGGGTGGGTGATGTGCTCGCAACTCCAGACTCCCTGGCCGTCCGACTGCTTGACCACTGCCGTGTAGTCGAGGCGTCCCGCTAGTTGAACGTAGGACGCCTTCAGGTCGGGAGCCACATAACCCATTCTGCTCCACGTGAAGGAAACAGACCGCCGATGACTGTGTGGAAACGCGCCGAACGCGAGATTCGCCTGTCGGAGGTGATGAGCAGCCGCCTCAATCTCCGTTTTTCCTGGCCGCAGGTCTATGCTGAGTTGAAGCGGCCCGCTTCTTCAGCCGGTGGACGACTTTTGGGGCTGAGTGGCGGACATTGCCGAGCGCTGCTGTTCCGCGGCTCGGCACAAACCATGCGGAAAGGTCCATTGCCGAGCCTTTGCACCTGACCCTACGCTGCGCTTCATTCATCGCTGGCGATTCAAAATCGGGTGTGCGGCCCCAGGCTTTTTTGATTATCCATGGCTAAAACATCAACTCCGACAGGCGACAGTGACGAAGGGCACGACCATCGAACCCAACTTGCCGGCCTAGAGATCGCGCGCGGAGCCAGGGCTGCAAGCGTGGTCGAGACCAGGGGCGGGAGCAAGCTCTCAAGGTCGCCTGCGAATGGGCTCGCGGACGAGCTGATCTCAGTTGCCGAGCGGCTGATCGTCAGGGGTAAGGAACAGGGCTACCTGACCCCCGACGACATCCTCCAGGGCTTCCCGGAGATCGGGGCGGAACCGGACCAGATCTTCCCCGTCTTCGCCGCCTTCAAGGAGATCGGCGTCGAGGTCACCGACGGCGAGAAGGACTTCGAAGAGGTCGAGCAGATCGACGACGACATGCTCCTCGACATCGAGATGATGGATTCGGTCTCGCTCGACGATCCGGTCCGAATGTACCTCAAAGAGATCGGTCGCGTCAGCCTGCTGACGGCCAACGACGAGGTAGAGCTGGCGAAGGCGATCGAGGCTAAGCCGCTCCACGACGCGCTCAAGACATTGAGCGTTGTCGAGGAGGTCGAGGGCCGCCAGCGCTCGGTCGAGGAGATGCTGCCGGACATCATCGACCGCCTGGCCACGGTCAAGCGCATAGGCCAGCAGGCCTACATCGCCCAGGAGTTGCTGGGCCTCGCCGACTTATCCAAGCTGCAGAGCCTTCTCCACGCCGCTGCGGCCGAGCGCCAGCGCCAGGCCGGCGGCGCCGCCTCGTTGGGCCATAGCGCTGAGGTGCCGGATGATTACCGCACCGTCCGCCGCAGGCTCACGGAGCGTCACGGGCGGGCCCACGCTGCCAAGCAGCGCCTCACCGAGGCAAACCTGCGCCTCGTGGTCTCGATCGCCAAGAAGTACATGGGCCGCGGCATGTCCTTTCTCGACCTCATCCAGGAAGGCAACCTGGGCCTGATCCGCGGGGTCGAGAAGTTCGACCACCACAAGGGGTACAAGTTCTCGACCTACGCCACGTGGTGGATCCGCCAGGCCGTCACCCGTGCCCTCGCCGACCAGGCACGGACGATCCGCATTCCGGTGCACATGGGGGATCTGATCAACAAGCTGGTGCGCGTGTCCCGTCTTCTGCTCCAGGAGGTGGGCCGGGAGCCGAGCGACGACGAGATCGGCGAGGAGATGGGGATCACGCCGGAGAAAGTGCGGGAGATCGTCAAGTTCGCCCAGGCCCCGATCTCGCTAGAGACCCCGATCGGCGAGGAGGAGGACTCGCACCTCGGCGACTTCGTCGAGGACCGGGAGGCGGTCTCTCCGTCCGACGCCGCCTCGGTCACCATGCTCCGCTCCGAGGTCGAGCACGTGCTAGCCAGCCTCACTCCACGGGAACGGCGCGTACTTCAGCTCCGCTTCGGCCTTGTCGACGACCATCAATGCACCCTTGAGGAGATCGGCAAGCGCATTGGGGTGACCCGTGAGCGCATCCGTCAGATCGAGGCCACGGCGTTGCGCAAGCTCCGCCACACCTCGCGCTCGAATAAGCTCCGCGACTTCCTGGAGTAGAGCCGCCGGCGCGACGGCGCTCGACCAGGGTAGGTACATAATGGGTTCAAGCCCGCAGGGGCGGACCGCGACAACTCTAAAAGACGAGGAGGTGCTGGCCCTACCCTAGCCCCCGGACCCAAGGATTAAGGGACGTGTACCCGTTCGAGAAGTTCACTGAGCGAGCCAAGAAGGTTCTGGCCCTCGCCCAGGAAGAAGCAGAACGGGCCCACCACAGCTACATCGGCACGGAGCATGTCCTGCTCGGGCTAATGCGAGAGGGCGAGGGGATAGCCGCCAAGGTCCTTAACAACCTTGGTGTGGAGATCGACAAGGTCCGCCGGACGATTCAGCCCTTGCTCGGCCCCAACGAACGGCTCACCGTCCAGCAGCAGGTCATCCCGACCTCGCGCGTCAAGAAGGTGATCGAGATCTCCTTCGAAGAGGCGCGCCGGATGGGCGACAACTACGTCGGCAGCGAACACCTGCTGCTTGGCCTCCTTACCGAGGGCGAAGGCATCGCCGCCCACGCACTGCAGGATCTCGGCGCCACCTTGGACAAGGTCCGGGTCGAGATCGAGCGCCTGCGCCAGGGCTCCACCCAGGAGGAGTCGGAACAGCCGCCCAAGAAGGCCTCTAAAACGCCGCTTCTGGACCAGTTCGGGCGTGACCTCACCGAGCTCGCCCGCAAGAACTCGCTCGATCCCGTGATCGGCCGCGAGACCGAGATCGAGCGTGTGATCCAGATTCTCAGCCGCCGGACCAAGAACAACCCCGCCCTAGTCGGCGAGGCAGGTGTCGGCAAGACTGCGATCGCCGAGGGCCTGGCTCAATTGATCACGCTTGGTAACGTCCCCGAGTCGCTAATGAACAAGCGCGTGCTCACACTCGACGTAGGCGCCCTTGTGGCCGGCACCAAGTACCGCGG
>DMCH01000096.1:0-199 GCA_003446775.1 Chloroflexota bacterium | reverse complement strand
GCCGGCACCAAGTACCGCGGCGAATTCGAGGAGCGGCTGAAGAAGATCATCGACGAGATCCGCTCCAGCCGCGAGGTGGTGCTCTTCATAGATGAGCTGCACACGCTGGTGCACGCGGGCGCCGCCGAGGGCGCCATCGACGCCGCCACCATCCTCAACCCCGCGCTGGCCCGCGGCGAGATCCAGTGCATCCGCGGCA
>DMCH01000109.1:31778-31954 GCA_003446775.1 Chloroflexota bacterium | reverse complement strand
CCACCGCCGCACCACGACATCTATTCGATCGAGGACCTCGCGCAGCTCATCCACGACCTCAAGACGGTCAACCCCCGCGCCCGCATCGGAGTCAAGCTCGTCTCCGAAGCAGGCGTGGGCACGATCGCGGCCGGAGTCGCGAAGGCGCGCGCGGATTACATCCTGGTCTCCGGCCA
>DMCH01000109.1:25007-31470 GCA_003446775.1 Chloroflexota bacterium | reverse complement strand
CTCGCCGAGACCCAGCAGGTGCTGGTGGCCAACCGCCTGCGCGAGCGCGTGAGCCTGCGCACCGACGGTGGGTTGCGAAGCGGGCGAGACATCGTGATCGCGGCGCTGCTCGGCGCCGAAGAGTTCGGCTTCGGGACCGGCGTGCTGGTCGCGCTCGGCTGCGACATGGCCAGGCAGTGCCACCTCAACACCTGCCCGACCGGCATCGCCACCCAGCGGGACGACCTGCGCGCCAAGTTCGAAGGGCGACCCGAGCACGTGATCAACCATCTGTTCCACATCGCCGACGAAACGCGCGAGCACCTGGCGGCGCTGGGGATCGCGACCCTTGACGACGCGGTGGGCAGGGTCGACCTGCTCGAGCCGGCGGGAGAATCGGCGCTCGACCTGTCGTTCATCCTGCGCGAGTCAGATGCGAGTCTTCCCCGTCGCCGCACGTGGATCCGCAACGGCGACGCGCCTGCACCGCCACCCCCCACCGGCGTCATCGACAACTCGCAGCGCACCGTGGGCGCCGCATTCGCCGCCAGTGAGTCGCGCGATTACCGCGGCAGCGCGGGCCAGAGCTTCGGCGCGTTCATCGATGAGGGCATGCAGCTGACGCTCGAAGGCGAGGCGCAGGACTATGTCGGCAAAGGTATGGGCGGCGGCGTGATCGTGATCCGCCCGTTTGCGGACGACGCTTCGCCCGACCCCGTCCTCGCCGGCAACACCATCTGTTACGGCGCGACCGGCGGCCGGCTGTTCGTGGCCGGCCGGGTCGGCGAGCGTTTCTGCGTGCGCAACTCAGGCGCCACCGCTGTGGTCGAAGGCGCGGGCGACCATTTCTGCGAGTACATGACCGGTGGTGTCGCGGTCGCGCTCGGCGCGGTGGGGTGGAACGCCGGCGCGGGGATGACCGGCGGGGTCGCCTACCTGACCGAGTGGCGGCAGCTCAACGCAGACAGCGTGATCGCGCGCGACGTGCCCGAAGAGGATGAGGCCGAGCTGCATGCGCTGGTCCAAGAGCACCACCGCAGGACCGGCAGCTCGCGCGCGGGCGCGATGCTCGAGGACTGGCAAGTCGCGCTCGCAACGTTCCGGCAGGTCGTACCCGTCGCCCGGGTGCAGGCACAGGCAGCGCCAGAGCCCGCGGCCGAAACGTCAGTCGAGAACGTCCCCAAAACTGCAGCCTGAGCCGGCGCCCAGGAGACCTTGGATTTGCAGAGCCCGCAAACGGTTTTGAAGACCCTTGTGGTCGTATTGAACTCAGAACCGGCCCTGAAGGGCCTTTAACCCAACGGTCCATTAACCGTCTGGGAGGCTCGCTGATCGTCTTCAGTGAACCCTCGCATTTTACGAAGCGATAGACACATATGGAGGTAATCGCATGCGTCGAAAAGGCACACGCAGGCGGTAGCCTGACTCCCATGCCCAAGAACGGCGACCATGCCCGGCGCCGCGCCGAGGCTCAGGCTGAGCAGATACGCGAAGCCGCTGCGCGGCTGGTTGCCGAGCGGGTGGCTCAGGGCCTGCCGCCGACGGTCACCGATCCCAGTGTGCTCGCGCGCATTGCCGCGATTCTGACAAGCACCGAGTCTGCCTCGAATAGGGGAGACGAGCCCAAAACGGCGTTGACAGCGTTGGACGTCGCAGCCGCTGAGCAGTGGATCCGCAAACACGTCGAGCCGGCCGGCGCCATAGAAACGACTCACGATCGGCCGTGGGCGATGGTGATGCGGGTGCCAGTCGCGGGTGGCGTGACGTGGTTCAAGGCCTGCGCGCAAGTCCAGGCATTCGAGCCGATGCTGACCGCCGATCTCTACGCTCGATGGCCTGACCTCGTGACCGAGGTGCTGGCCGTCGACGAAGCGCGGCGCTGGCTGCTGCTCGGCGACGCTGGCATCGCGGTCAGCGAGCTAGGAAATCCGCCCGAGGCCTGGCTCGAAGTCTTGCCGTTGTATGCCGAGCTGCAGAAAGGAGAGATGGCCAACGCTCTCGAGCACGTCGGCCACGGCGTGCCGGACCTAGGTATGGCGGCGCTGCCGGCGGGATATGAGCGCCTGCTGGCGAGCGAGCTCCCACTCGCGAGAGGTGACGTCAACCGCCTACGGGACTATTCGCCGCGATTCACCGAGCTCTGCGCTGCCTTGGCTGAGCTGGGAATCCAGGAGTCGGTCCAGCACGACGACCTCCACATGGCAAACCTTTACTCAGACAGCGGCAAGTTCCGCGTGGTGGATTGGGGGGACTCATCGATCGCGCACCCCTTCTTCTCCTTGGTCGTGACGTTCCGATTCCTCGAGGAGGTCAACCACCTCGCCCCTGATGACCCCTGGTTCCACAGGCTGCGCGATGCCTACCTGGAGCCGTGGGGGGGCGGATTGGAAGAGACTTTCGAAATCGCGATCCGCGTCGGCTGGTTTGCGCATGCGATCGCATGGACCCGGCAGCGGGATGCACTCCCGCCCGAGGCACGGCCCGATTTCGACAAAGCGTTCGCGATCATCTTGCGACGGGCGGTCGCCCAAACGCGCGAATAGAACGGCGCGCTGGCCAAAGAGCGCTGGAGTTCGCCACCTCAAAGCGGCAAGTTCGCAAGGTGGAGTCCCCACGGCTGCGGCAGCTAATGCTGGAGACTATCGCCGCCGCGCGCGAACGTGAGCACGAGTTCTTGGCTCTGTGCGACGACTCGCCACCGCGTGAGCCCGGGCTCTGGACGGTAAAGGACCACCTCGCACATGTGGCGGCTTGGCGTATCAACGTGGCTCAGCTGCTGGATGCAGGGCGCACCGGGACCGAAGCCCCGAGAACGGATGAAGACGTAAAGGCGTCGAATGCGCGCGTCTATGCCGCCAACAAGGACAAGACCGCTGGTCTGGTCAAGTCGAATGCGCGGGCGGCGTACGACAGGCTGGAAGCCACGATCGCAGCCTGCTCTGACGAGGACCTGCTCAAACCGCACCCGCGCCCGCGGTCCTCGGGAGTGGCGCTGTGGGCAGACGGTCCCGGGTCAGCTTAGGTATCTGGCCCAGCTGGCTCTTCAGGTTCCTCGTCTGTCACTAGGGCGAACTCCATCGCCGCAAGCATCTCTAGGAACTTATCCCACTTCGCTCTTGGCATCGGAAAGACACCATTAATCGTCGCCCACTCTCCCCGAGCGACGGGGACACGGACGCCATGCTCAACAAAGGGGGGCTGAATAACCCGACCGCCCCCGGCAGGTTCCACTATTGATCTCTGGTAGACGGTTGGCTGGTCATAAGCACGACTATCGCCCTCTGGCGGGGTTTCCGACGTTGAATCATCTTCGGTCAGGTTACCATCCGGGACAAGTCCAGTAAACCGGAGATTCGCCCGAAAATAACGGATAAAGGTTCTGACTCCCTCGGCGGTGAAGCCCTTCTCAGTCCGCAAGTAATACGTGAGAAGGTCGTCTGACGGCAAGCCATCGGGGTACTTCTTGAGCACTTCGGCATAGATAGCAGGCTTAAGCGCGGCTTCTCTCAAAAGGCGTGCGCGATCAGGGTTGACACGCTTGTCGTCCGCCGCCAACTTCATGCCCAAGTCCGTCAGGATGACCTTCCCCGCCGTGGTTGCGGTTCGAGAGTCGTCAATGAGCCCATAGGATCGAAGCGCGGCCATAGTGGTCAGGAGGGTGCTGCTCTTTGCACTGATGTGCCAGTGGCGCGCAGCTACCTCCGGAGGTAGAGCGTTCTTGCCCTCGTGGCGAAAGATTTCTTGCGCCCGGCCAATTGCCACCTCCAAGCTGAGCGCAGGGTAACGGGGACTCCGGCCCTTGCTCGTCGACTTACTCGGCGTCTCGGTCATGACTCTTCACCGCTCCTGGTGAAGAGTCTACCACGCGAACGTTCGGACTAAACGGCTGAATCTTCAATTGAAGAATGCGTCCAGCCTGGAGTTTCGCTATAGTGGCTTCCGTGACACCCTGTGGGCCGTGAGCCTCTTAGAGGACGTGGGCGTAACGGCAAGGCGATAAAGGGCCGGAAGCCGGGAGGGAAGCGTCCCCCTCCCGCACTTCCTATACGCACAGAACCCCACCAGGTCACCCCCTTTCAGGGGCGAAGGGTGGGGAGCATTGAGATCGACACTACCATACCGACGGCATCATGACCAGCGCTGAGGAGGCCACCGTTCGCCGAGTAGCCGTATTCATCGACTATCAGAACTGTTACAACGCGGCCCGGGAAACCTTCTTCTCTCCGCTCGATCCGCCCAACCTCGGTGGGATTGATCCCATGAAGCTGGCGAATGTCATGGCAGCACAAGGGCCGGGCCCATATCAGCTCGATTACGTGGGGGTGTATTGCGGAATCGCTGAACGTCGTAAGGACCTCAAGACCTTTCTGGCGCGAACCAAGCAAATTGCCGTATGGCAACCGGCCGGTGTCAGCATCTTTGCGCGCCCACTCCGCTACCCGGTCGGTTGGACCCTTGGCGGGACCATCAAGGCGGAAGAGAAAGGCATCGATGTAAAACTCTCGATCGACGCGGTGATGATGGCTGTGGCGGGCAAATACGACGTAGCTATCGTGGCCTCAGCCGATAGCGACCTTGTCCCGGTTGCCGAGGCGCTGCTGGAGTTGAAAGCGACATCGAACGGCCCAGCCGTAGAGGGAATTGCTTGGAGAGGCGCGGGTTACCAGAAGAAGCTTGGATTGGGCGGCAAGGCGACGATCACGTATTGCTGGATCACGGATTACGCCTTAGTCGAAGACTCGACCGACTACAACATTTGAAGGCCGCCCGCTGAGTCAACCCGATCGCTTAGAGCGGGGTTAGACTCCGCCCCTCGCGGCGCGCTGAGTGATGGACCCGCTAAGGAGGATTTCGTCATCATTTGCCTTCCGCAAGGCGCTTTCAAGTGGCGTCAGGTGCGGCGTTAGGTGTGGCGTCAGGTGCGGCGTTTCATATGGCGCCGGGCCTGGCAATTCAGACCCGAGTTCGAGCTGCATCAGGACAGTCCTCTAAATCGACTCCTCCGTCGACTCGATCCGGAAGTCTCCGCCCTACCTTCTGACGCCGACGTCGTCGAGCCGATGACCACGCTCACCGCCATGAGTGGCGATCTCACCTCAATGTGACAACACCCGCTGCACCAATTCGTCTCCAACACCACCCATCGTCATGAGCCTCGAATTAGGTCAATCTATGACAAAAGCCTCCGAACTCCACAGCACCTCGCTTGGCCACACAATGGGCTTAGAGCCACTGCATCTGACGACCACAAAGCAGCCAGCCTGATGGTCGTCCCCGCGACCCATTCCGGCGCCTGGTGTCTGCCGCTCTCAAAATGGCGAACGCAAGTCCACATCGCGGGCCAGGTCGCCCTTGTCCAGATGGATGTAGCGCATGACCATCACGTAGGTGGTGTGGCCGAGGATGCGCCGAAGACGCTCGATCTCCCCACCGTGGCGGAGGTACTCGGTCGCGTACGTGTGCCGGAACTTGTGTGCTCGAACCCCGAAACCGATGTGGTGGCGGATGCGGCGGAAAAGCTCCGACATCGTGAGCGCACTCACCGGCCGAGCGTCGGACAGGACAAGCAGGTTTCGGCTGTGTGCCTCAGGGCGCCAACGGTTGAGGTAGCGGACCAGTTCCCGGCGTAGCCGGCTGCTGATCGGGACGCGGCGGAACTTGGCGCCCTTGCCGCTGCGGATCTTTAAGAAGGTGACCTCACCCTCGTCCTCGACGTCATCGACAGTGAGAGCGCAGAGCTCGGCCAATCGCATGCCCGTGCCGAGCAGGATCTGAATCGCAAGAGTCGCCCAGCCTGGCGGTGTGGCGGCGAAGATCGCGTTCAGTTGCGTGTGCTATAGGTCTCCATCTCCTTCTCCGGCACCTTGGGAGCCCGGAGTCGCAACAGGTCGGCGTCGACGGGGTAATGCTCGCGTTGAGCCCAGCTAGCAAGCGCCTTCAGCGTCTCGAAGAAACCATGAATCGTGTTCGGCGCGAGCCCACGATCGCGCAGCTCGCCTAGGAATCGCTTGAGTTCGAAGGCGGTTAGCTCGGAGAGCCTGGTTGCCTTGCTGGCGGCAAGGTAAGAGCGCATCTTTTGCGCGTACCAATCGATGGTCCGAGGGCTGCGGCCCATGACCTTGAGCTCGAGCAGCCACTCGCGGACGAGTGCGTCGAGGGAGACATCACCTTCGCGCTCGGGCACGGCCGGCTCAAGCCGCGGCTCGGCGACCGGCGTCGGAGTTCGCACCGGCGACACGATTCGCGGTCGGCCACGCACGCCCTCGGACTCCCGGGTCAAGCTTCCGAAGTCGCGTACGGTTTTTGAAATACCCAACGGTTTTGAGGTAGTTATGCGCGCGATTGCCACCGGTTTGCCTCCTCCTTGGGCCCTGGTTTACAGGTCCCCTGAAACGACGAAAACCGGCCCCGAAGACCGGTTTCCGTATTCAACTTACCTTGGAAGAGGCCTTTCAGAAAGCGTGGCGGGGATGGATGGGAATCG
>DMCH01000109.1:13787-24725 GCA_003446775.1 Chloroflexota bacterium | reverse complement strand
ACGGTTTTGAAGACCGCGGGCCTCCCTTCCACAGACGTCCGTAGAGGTCCGCGGCAGTTCGATCGCGCGTCTTGAGATTCCAGGATCGTCCGCCGCTCGGGGCCGATACGCACCTGACAATTCCACGTAGGACGTAGGAGTCGATGTTCACATCTCTGACCCTTCTGGTTCTTGCGGGTTTGCTCGGTCCGTTGCTGGCTGCGGGCAGAAGGCCGCTGGCTCCGGTATTGGTGGGCGAGCTGATCGCGGGCGCGGTTCTCGGCAGAACTTGGCTGCACCTGATTGTCCCGACGTCACAGCCCTTCCCGGCGTTCTCTGCGATTGGGTTCGCAATGCTCATGCTCGAGGCGGGCAATGAGGTCGACCTCGGGTCCAAGGAGCTACGCGGTGGAGCCGCTCGGGGCGCCATAGCGCTCTTGATCGTCCTAGCGGTCAGCCTTCCGGTCGGACTTGCCGTCGGCGCCTCTTTTCCCACCGGCAATTCAGCACTTCTCGTTGTTCTCCTGGCGGGAAGCTCGGCCGCGGTCGCCTTTCCAACCATTCGAGAACGTGGACTCACGGGTCCGGCCATTGCAATTCTCATCACCTGGATCACGTTGGCGGACGCGCTAACAGCCGTTCTGATGCCGCTGACCCTATCGGCTGCAAGCCGAATTCCGCTGGCGCTGCTTGGCGACGGTCTGATCATCGCCGTCGCGGCAGCCTCAATCATGCTTGCGCGGCGGATGTTCAGGACCAGCCTCGCCGACGAGGTCAAGCGCGAATCCAAACACCGGCATTGGGCTCTTCAGCTGCGGCTCTCGGTGGTGCTGCTGCTGGCGCTGGCCGCAATCGCCGAGCGCACCGGGGCCAGCATGCTGGTTGCGGGATTCGCGGCCGGTATCGTGCTTCGCCAGTTCAACGAGCCCAACCGACTCGCCCAACAGCTCACGGGCCTGGCAAGCGGCTTTTTCGTGCCGGCGTTCTTCGTTCTGTTGGGCGCGAGCCTCGATCTGAGCGCCCTGGTGCACTCGCCGTCGGCGATTGGCCTGGCAATGACCATGGCGATCGGGGCGACGGCGGTGCACGTGGTGGCGTCGTTGGTGGCCGGCAAGGAGCCTCGACTGCCGGCGGGCTTGCTGGCGTCCGCCCAATTGGGACTTCCAGCAGCAGCTGCTGCCTTAGGCCTCGCCAGCGGCGCCCTCGGGCCGGCCGTGGCTGCTGCCCTTGTAGCCGGCGGGGTGTTGACGCTCATCCCTGCCAGTGCCGGCGCTATCCTGCTGGCCACAAAACCAGCGGGCGCGGCCACCGCCGCGACGCCAGTTCAATAGAGGTGCGGTTGTACGCTGCTGGGCTGTGACCGCGAAGGACGGCAGCCGACGCTGTGGCCGTCAGCTTGGCTGTCACTCGGCGCCGGAACAACTAGAACCGATGCCCTAGATCGCAGGTTCGAGCTCTGCCGGGCGGCACCGCCCAACCGCCTTTAAGCCGCTTTCCTTAACGGCCTGAATTTTCGCTGCATATTCAGCCTCGATTTATGGGCGCTCGTGACACTCGTTCTTACGCAGGGGCGCTCCGCCCCGCTGAAACAACCCGAGTGCAAGTCGTAAAGGAGGTGAGTTCCGATCAAAACGTCCGGAGTAACCAGCCCGCAGAGCGGCCAGGGGATGGTTGAGTACGCGCTCATCCTGGTTCTGGTCTCGATCGTAGTCATCGTCATTCTTCTGACCATGGGTAATCAGATCCAGAACGTCTTTTCCAACGTCGTGGCGGCGCTGGGTTAGCTACTTGCGGCAGCCGACACAACCTCGAGTGCGCTCGAAAGGGCGCATTCGAGGTCTTTTTTTCCACTAAGTGGGACCGTGTTGGGGGCCGGGTGGTACGTTCCCGGTAACTGAGTTCGAAAGATGCGCATTCTGGTTGTCGAAGACGACCCGGGCATGGGACCCATCCTGCAGCAAGGACTGGAAGAGGCCGGGTTCAGCGTTGACCTGGTAACCGACGGCCTGGACGCCGTTGCTGCCGGCCTGACCACCACATTCGACGTCATCTCGCTGGACCTGATGCTGCCCGGCGAGGACGGTTTCGCAGTTTGCGCGAACCTTCGAGGGAGAGGAGTCGATACCCCGGTGCTGGTGCTAACAGCACGGGACGCCGTCGCGGATCGCGTGCACGGCCTTGAGTCTGGAGCCGACGACTACCTCGTCAAACCGTTCGCGTTCGAGGAGTACGTGGCGAGGATTCGAGCATTGGTCAGACGACAGCTGGCCAAGCGGTCGGCGATCATCGAGTTCGCCGGCATTCGCCTCGACACGAGTGGACGAACCGCGACCGTCGGTGGCACCCCTCTGGCCCTGACGGCCAAGGAGCTAGCCATTCTCGAGTGCTTCATGCACCACCCGGGCCAGCTCCTCGACAAGGAGCAGATTGCCCAGCACGTCTGGAATTACGAGCTGGACGGCGAGTCGAACCTGGTCGAGGTCTATGTCGGTAGGCTTCGCCGCAAGGTCGTCGCCGCCGGAGTGCCGGATCCGATCTCGACCGTGCGGCACGGCGGCTACCGCTTCGAGTCGGACGCGGACTGATGCGGAACCCGTTTCGCTCGACCCGAGTGCGACTCACGCTCGTGTCAGCGGTGCAGTTTTCGATGGTTGTAACGGCGGCCGCTGTCGGCTTCTGGGGCGCCTCGAGTCAATTCGAGTACGCGGCCGTGGACGCGAGCCTTCGTGCACAGGGTAATGCGGTCCGGGCTACGGTCGAGCAAAGCACGAGCTCCGGCAGTCCAATTCTTCCGTCCCGAAGCTCTACCGGGCTGCCGATCGACTCCTTTGTTGTCGGACCCGACAATTTGCTGCTTGCGGATTCGGCGTCCGTCGTCACGTTCTCGTCAGTGTCTTCGCTGGTACCGGTTCACGGGTTCCCCGTCCATGCCGAACTGGAAACCGTGGTCCTGCCGGAAGGCGCGATGCGGGTGCTGCTGCGGCAGATTGCTCTGCCAGACGGCAGAACCGGAGGCTTGCTACTGGTGCGGCCGATCGATGACGTGCGGTTCCGCTTAGTCCAGTCGGCCGTGTTGCTCGTGCTGATCGGAACGGGTCTGATCGTCGCTTGTTGGCTACTAGCCTGGCGACTCGCTGGTCGAGCTCTTGCACCAGTACGCGAGATGTCGACTATTGCCCGAGCCATCACAGAGCAAGACCTACATCGGCGCCTACCAGAAGAGCTTCCGGCCAACGACGAAATCGGCCAGCTGGCCAGGACATTCAACACGATGCTGTTGCGGCTGGAATCAGCCTTCGACAGCCTTCAGCGCTTCACTGCCGACGCTGCACACGAGTTGCGCGCACCACTGTCGATCATGCGCACACAGCTCGAGGTGACTATGCGGCGGCGTCGCACTGAAGCCGAATATGTTCACAGCAACGCCACGTTGCTAAGAGAGGTCGAACAGCTCACCAGGGTCGCAGATCACCTCCTACTTCTGGCGCGAGCTGACTCGGGCGCCTTGCTCCCCAAGCTGGAGCCCCTAGACCTTCCGGACTTGGTCGAAGAGGTCGCCGATCGCTGGCAAGCGTCCGCCGCCGCCAAGGGCGCAGCCCTCAAATGCAGCGTCGTGCACGGCGGACGCTTGATGGGCGATCCGGACCTGCTGAAGCGACTGCTCGACAACCTCCTTGATAACGCGCTCCGTCACACGCCTAGCGGTGGCGAGGTTGGCGTGGTGGCCATTTGCGCTGACGGTGTCTGGACGGTGTCTGTGAGCGACAGCGGGCCGGGCGTTCCGGTGGATGCTCAGCCATACCTCTTTGAGCGGTTCTCGCGCGGCGACCCAGCGCGAAGCCGAAGCACCGGCGGTGCTGGGCTCGGCTTGTCGATCTGTGCCGCCATCGCCAGAGCACACGGCGGCAGCATCGAACTCGCACCGGGGCCGCTTTCCGGAGCCACGTTCATCCTGCGTCTTCCCATTCATCACGGTGCGGCTCCCAATCCATCGCCGCCTAAGGAGACGGGGTCTCGGCCCATGGCGGGAGCGCAGGCGTCCACCGGCGAGGTCATGGCAGCTTCACCTTCTCGTGATCGCGATCACTGAGTAGCTTGCGTGGCCGGCGGGACGAGGCGGCGGTTCCGCACGACCCGCGATCCGTCACTGCGTCACGCCGGTAGGGTAGACGTCCCGTTCAGGCCGTGGCGGACGCGACCATCCCGCCTCCGATGCCGCGCCGCGCCTCCACGTCCCTCGGGCCGAGCTTCGCGCCGCATGTCTCACACATCCGATGGTCGCTCATAGCCCCGCCGCAGCCTTTGTGCATGAGCAGGACGGGCGCCCTCCCCGGATAGATGTGACGGTCGCCGAACTGCACCAACGCGACGATCACCGGCCACAGGTCCAGGCCTTTTTCGGTCAGCCGGTACTCGTACCGCACCGGGTGCTCCTGATAGGGGACCCTGCGGAAGATGCCATCCTCGACCAGCGTGTTCAGGCGGTTGGCTAACACGTTGCGGGCGGCCCCGGTCCTGCGCTGGAAGTCCTCGAAGCGCCGGGCGCCCATGAATGCGTCGCGGACGATGAGCAGCGTCCACCGCTCGCCGACCAGCTCGAGCGTGCCGGCTACAGAGCAGATCTGGGCGTCATACGTGCGGCCGAGCATGGAATCGAGCATAACCCATAGAATTGCATCACGCAACTCCTTGTGTTAGGGTGCGTAGCGTCAAGCTACTGACCAGCTGAGGGAGGCGCCCCGTGCCACACCGATATCGCGTCCTCGTGATCGTTTCCGTGGCCACGTTAGTGGCCAGCCTGGACCTCTTCATCGTCAACATCGCCTTCCCGAGCATCAAGCACGACTTCGCGGGCACCAGCGACGCGACCCTCTCGTGGGTACTCAGCGCATACGCGATCGTCATGGCGGCGCTCCTCGTCCCGGCCGGCCGCCTGGCCGACCTCCTCGGCCGCAAGAGATTGTTCATGGGCGGCCTGATCACGTTCGTCGGCGCGTCCGCCCTGTGCGCCGCCGCGCCCGGCCCGGGCTGGCTGATCGGAGCCCGAATCCTCCAGGCCGCGGGTGGCGCGATCCTCATGCCCACGTCGCTGGCGCTGCTGCTCGCCGAGTTTCCGGCCCACCAGCGCGCGCTCGCCGTCGCGGTATGGTCGGCGACCGGCGCGGTCGCCGCGGCGGCCGGACCGCCGGTCGGCGGCCTCCTTGTGCAGGCAAGCTGGCGGTGGGTCTTCCTGGTCAACCTCCCCATCGGGTTGGTCACTGCTGTTCTTGCCGCACGCATCCTGGCTGAGTCGCGCGATCCTGAAGGCAAGCGCTTCCCCGACCTCGCCGGCGCGGCACTGCTCGTGCTTGCATCGAGCGCCTTGATGCTCGCGATCGTGCAGGGTCAGTCGTGGGGCTGGACCAGCTTCCGCGTCCTGGGCCTGTTGGTGGCTTCCGCTGTGTTGACAGCCGCCTTCCTGTACCAATCCCTGAGCCACGGCGCGCCAGTTCTCGAGCTCGGGCTGTTTCGCTCCCGTGGCTTCAGCGCGGCGAACATCGCGAGCACGCTTTTCTTCGCCGCCTTCGGCGCGATGCTCCTGTCGAACGTCCTCTTCCTGACCCGTGTCTGGCACGAAGACATCCTCACCGCCGGGCTCCAGATCTCACCCGGGCCGCTCATGGCCGCGGCCTTTGCGGTGCCTGGAAGCATCCTGGCGAGCCGCTACGGCCAGCGTGCGATCGCAGCCATCGGCGCGCTGCTGTTCGCGAGCGGCGGCGTGTGGTGGCTCACCCACGTCGGGCTCGAGCAGCATTACGCGACCGACGTCCTGCCGGGAATGTTGCTCGGAGGCGCCGGAGTCGGGTTCGTGATCCCGACGCTCGCGAGCGCCGTGGCGGCGTCGCTCCCACCGGCGCGCTTCGCCACCGGCAGCGCCATCTACGGCATGACGCGCCAGTTCGGCATCGCGCTGGGTGTGGCCGTTCTGATTGCTGTGCTGGGAACCCCTCGCGAAGCTGAGATTCTCGGATCGTTCCGAGCCGGCTGGGAGGTCATGGCGGGCTTGGCGTTCGCAAGCGCGATCGCTGCCGTCGCCATCGGGCGCCTCCGCGCAGCGCCCGTTCAGGCTCGCTCGATCGAGCTCGAACAGGCGGTGTGATTCGATGAAGAAGGTGGAAACCAAGGCTCGAACCCGGACGATCACATGGGAAGACCCAATGGATGCGCTGACCCGAGGCGCTGACTTGAGTGGTCTCGAGTTCATCCGGGCGATTTTCGACGGCAAGCTCCCGGCGCCGCCGATCACCGTGACGATAGGTTTCACCGGCGGCACCGCCGAGGAGGGCAAGGCCACGTTCGTGGGCGAGGCCGGCGAGCACCTGTTCAACCCGATCGGAGTCGTGCACGGCGGATTTGCGACGACGATCCTCGACTCCGCGATGGGCTGTGCAGTCCACACGACCATGGCGGTCGGCGAGGCGTATACGACCCTCGAGGTCAAGGTCAACTTCGTGCGGCCGATCACTCTCGATACCGGGCCGGTGCGATGCGAGGGCACCGTCATCCATCGCGGAGGCAAGATCGCGACCGCCGAAGGTCGCCTAATCGCCGAGCGGACTGGCAAGTTGCTGGCACACGGCACCACCACGTGCCTGGTGTTCAAGCGATGACAAGCACCGTGCTCGGCGGCCGCCGCCTGTGGCTCCGCCTCCTCGAGCCCAACGACGCCAACCTCTTACGCCGATTCTTCTGGCGACTCTCTAGTGAGTCGGTCTATCGCCGGTTTCTATCCCCGATCAAGGCACCCTCGAATGCACTAGTCGAAAGGCTTGTAGATATCGACCACTGCAATCGCGAAGCGCTCATCGCACTCGGTGAGCGTGGCATCGTGGGCGTCGCGCGATATGGCACGGTGGGCGCCACGCATGACATCGCGGTCGTGGTCGCCGACGACTGGCAGGGCCGCGGCGTGGGCGCTCTTCTGCTGCGGCGCCTTGCGCACATCGCGCGAGCTCGTGGCATCACGAGCTTTCACGCGACCATGCTCGGAGACAACCGCCGCGCGCAGTCGCTGGTGCTCGGCCTTTCACCGAAGACCAAAATCCGTTTCGAGGCAGGTTATCTAGAGGCTGACATTCCGCTCAGAGCGCAACACGGGTCGGAGTTGCCTGCCGGCGTATAGGTTGGCGTGATCAGCGGCATCCGGCTCTGCCGTGATGACGAACGCACCGTCATTCTCGCCATCGTAAACGCCGCCGCCGAGGCCTATCGCGGCGTGATCCCGGCGGATCGATGGCACGATCCGTATATGGATTCGCACGAGCTCGACGGTGAGATCGCCGCAGGGGTCGCGTTCTGGGGCTACGAGGCGAACGGAACGCTGATCGGCGTGATGGGGATCCAGCCCGTGCGCGATGTTGATCTCATCCGCCATGCGTACGTCCGACCCGGTACGCAGCGGCGCGGGGTGGGCGGTGCGCTCCTCCTCCATCTGCGCGGCCTGACCGCACGGCGGATGCTGGTCGGCACCTGGGCCGCCGCCGACTGGGCGATCCGTTTCTACCTCCGAAATGGCTTCGAGCTGGTTACGCCCGATCGCAAAACCGCCCTGCTCAAGACCTATTGGACGATCCCAGACCGGCAGGTCGAGACCTCGGTGGTTCTGGCCAATCCGGCGTTCGACCAGGACTAAGGGCTGCCCTTCGCGGCTTCGCGAATCTGGTCGAGAACTTTCATGTTCGCGACCGACTCGCTGGGAGGAATCTCCACCGGCCGGTCCTCGAAGACGCTGGCAGCGAACGATTCAACCATGAGCTGGTATGAGTTGTCAGAGTCGCGTGAGCTAAACGGCAGCTCGAGATGCTGCGCGCGCTCGCGCTCCACGACCATCAGTCCCTGCTCCTCCGGCGACTCGAAGCTCGCCCAGACGGAGGCCGTCGCACCGGCTGGAAAATGCAGCAGCGCGGTCACGGTCATGTCGACCGCGTCCTCGCTCGACGCGTCGCGCCTGAACTTCGCGAACACCTCGTCCGGCTCGCCCAGGATCCAGCGCGCGGCGCTGACGGTATAGCAGCCGACGTCGAGCAACGCCCCGCCGCCCAGCGACGACTGCAGGCGGTAGTCCAACGGTCGAGTGAGCCCAAATCCGAATCGTGCCTCTACATAGAGGGGATCGTGAACGTCCTCGACGAACGCGCGGATACGCGGATGGAAGCGGTACATGAATGCCTCCATCAGATGCAGACCTTCGTGCTGCGCCGCGTTCGCCATCTCCTCAGCCTCCGCGGCATTCATGGCGAGTGGTTTCTCGCACAGCACGTGCTTGCCGGCCGCCAGTGCGCGCAGGGTCCACTCGCGGTGCAGCGTGTTCACCAGCGGGATGTAGACGGCATCCACCTCGCGGTCTTCGAGGATTGCGTCATACGATTCGGCGACCCGGGCGAAAGAATGCTTGGCGCCGAGCTCGCGCGCGCGATCCTGGTCCCGGCTCGCGATCGACACCAGCCACCCGTTGCGCGAAGCCGCGATGCCCGGGATGACGGAGCTGTCCGCGATCCGCGCCGCGCCCAGGATCCCCCATCCGATGCGCTCTGTTATATGTCCACCTCGAGCTGAGCGCCGCCTCGGCCGATCGAGGTCGTGGCCGCCTCCATGACGGCAACGGTGCGCCGGGCCTCGGCTGCGGTCACCGCCAGCGCCTCGTCCCAGGCCAGGTGGTCGGCTAGGTTGCGATAGAAGCCGTGTTCGTCTCGAGCCGGCAGTCCGAGGATCTCCTCGTTCGGGCGCGCGCCATCAGCCGGCCGGAGGACCTTGACCCGCGCGGGGAAGTCCGCGGGCACAGGCTCATCCCGCCACTCCCCCACCACCGCGCCTCGCGTGCCGAGCAGGTACCACTTGGGTTTCATGGCCCCCGCGATGTCGGATTGCAGGAAGCTCGCCTGGGCTCCGTTCGCGAACGTGAGGTCGACGCGCACCTGGTCCGAGTTGGTGACGTCATGCCACACACGCTTGTGCGCGTGAGCTGAAACCGTCCTCACCGAATCCGGGAACAGCTGCAGGATCCAGTCGAAGTAGTGCGAGCCCCAGTCGTAGATCATGCCGCCGGAGATGGGCTCATGGCTGTGCCAGAAGTCGCAGGGGTGCGAATAGCCGCCGATGAACGACTCCATGTAAAAGAGCTCGCCGATGCCGCCTGAGCGGACAACCTCGCGAAGCGCTAGGTAATCCGGATCCCAACGCCGGCTCTGGTATACCGTCAGCACGCGATCGCGGGAGGTTGCCTCGTCGATCATCCGGTCGACCTCGTCGACACGCAGCGCGAAAGGCTTCTCGCACACGACGTCCTTGCCGGCGGCCAGCGCCGCCAGCACTGCGTCGGCATGAGCTACCGGGGGCGTGCCGACGACCACCAGGCCGACCGCCGGGTCGTCCAGCATCACGCCCATGGTCGCGTGGGTTGGCACACCCCATTCGCGCGACGCCTGCGCCCTTCTCTCGTCCGAGATGTCGCAAACCCCGCTGAGCCGGAGTCCCGCGACTTGTGAGATCGATGCTGCGTGATCGCGCGCAATCGCCCCATAGCCGACCAACCCCACGCCGACGGGAGCCGGCGGCCTTTGCCCTGCCGCAAACAGAATGGAGCGGTGCACGAGCTTCTGAAACGACACGTGTTCGTAGGTCGATGCCGAGTTCCCCAGCCCGAGATTGATGAACCTGCCGTCACCGAGCTCACGCTCGTAGGCGACGACCTGATCCGTGAACTGCCACTTCGTGCGCGCCAGGACCGACGCATCTGCCGGCGGGCCTTCGGACAGGTAGAGCTCGTCGGTGAGCCTCAGCTCTGGTCCGAGCGTCGCCGTGATCGGATGCAAAGGCTCGACTCCAAGCACCAGCTCGGTCATCGGACCAGGACCGGTGGCGGCCCAACCCGCCAGCTCGCCAAGTGCGCCATGCCTGCTCCACGCGGCCAGCGTTCCACCCAGCAGCACCACGCCGCCGCCCCTCCTGACAAAGCCGGTGAGCTCTTCTGTTTGGCTCGGTGCGAGATCCTGGTCGGAAGCCGCCAGGATCACCCTGGCGCGGGTGAACGACAGGGCCGCCGGATCCGTGACCACCTCGAGCTCGAAATGGTGTGTGAGCTCGAGTGAGCGCAGCAGCGGGCGGACCATCTGCAGGTAGTCGCGGGCGCCGCTGGTCGTGAGGGCCTGCACCAGCACTCGACTTGGCATCTGGTTGATCCTACGCGCCGATCCGGCGCAGGATGTCGAGGGTCGAGGCGGCGGCCCGTTCCCAGGTGAAGCCGGCGGCACGCCGTTTACCCGCCGCGCCCAGCTTGCTTCTCAAGCCTTCGTCCAAGAGGAGCTTTTCGAGCCCGGCGGCGATGGCATCGACGTCCTCCGGATCGACCTCGATCGCGGCACCGCCGGCCAGCTCGGGCAGCGCGCCGGCTTTACCGATCACAGCAGGCACGCCGCGGGCCATCGCCTCCAGCAGCGGCAGCCCGAAGCCCTCGTAAAGGCTCGGGTACGCGAGCACTGATGCGGATTCGTACAGCGACGCCAGAGTCGGCTCGTCAACATGGCCGAGATAGCGAACGCCAGGCTCGGCCTGGATCCTCAGCAGCGTGTCGCCATACGCCCAGCCCGGACGGCCCGCGATCACGAGCTGGGGTACGCCCACTCGGCTTCCGATGATGATTGGGAGCGCGCCCCGCCGACTGCGGAGCGTGCGGTAGGCATCCAGCAGCCGCACATAGTTCTTGCGCGGCTCGACGGTGCCGACGGCCAGGATGAACCCCGGCTCGATCCCTTCAGGTAATGGGCCCGCAGTAGCGGGCCCACTCAGTCCCTCCGAGACCACGGTCACCCGCTCGTCCAATCCCGGCACCGGGTAGGCCGACAGCAGGTCGCGGCGCGTGGTCTCCGACGGCACCAGCACCGCCGCCGCCTGCTTGAGCGCCGGGCCGAGGACGGTGCCGAA
>DMCH01000109.1:4994-13455 GCA_003446775.1 Chloroflexota bacterium | reverse complement strand
TGCGCCGCGGCGGGCTCGGCCAGTACGGGTACAGGATGGCGTCGCAACCAAGCTGCGGCTCGACCATCGGCAGCCAGCGGGCCTTCAGCACGACCTCGTGCCGGTACGGCGCGAGGACCGCCTCGCAATCGAGATCGGCTAAGGCCGGCGGGCGCTCCCGGCTGCACAGAAGCGTGAAATCGTCAGCACCCCGGCCGGCGACCAGGGCCCGAGCCAGCTCGACCGCCACAGTGACCATGCCGACGCGCGGCCTCCAGCAGGCGGTGACGTCGATCGCGAAGCGGGACACGAGCGGACTCTATCCAAATTCGGGCCGTCGCCGGATCCGCCACGGCCTGTTAACTCATGGTTTCCCGAACGGCCGGGCCGCGTTAAGATCTGAGAGCGGGGCTGCCCCGCTTGGAGAGCCCTCCCTCCTTTCTGAAGGTCCTCTGCCGCAAGGTGGAGGGCCTTCTTCTATATACGGCGTATACGAACCGCTGGCGCCAGACGTGCGGAAAGGAAGGCTTGTTAGGACTCGGTTGGCTCCAAACGCGCGGAATGGCTTCTAGGTCTCGACTGAGCGGATCGCGAACACGCAGTCAAACGTGCCCGTCACGCACCCGCACTCCACCTCTTCCACGTACCAGTCGTTGGCAAGCCCGGCCCAGCGCAGGATCGCCTCGATCGTGGCGACCCACACATGGCACGACTTCACCGCCTTGATCCGCCCGAGGGCGAACATGTTCGAGAAGTTGACGAGCCAGAACTGGAACTCGTCGACCTGCAGCCATGCGTGCGTGTGTTCGCCCCGGACGTTGTCCATGGCCTCGCTGAATGACTTGACAATTCCGGCCAGCTTGCGCTGGCGGCCCGGCACCAGTCGCCGCGGACCGCCCATCCCGTGCCTGCCTTCTGCCAACCAACGCTCGGTCGCCCGCCGGCCCCATGCGCGCAATTGATCCTCTGCCTCCGGGCCGTAGATGGTCTCGAACGCCTCGTTCAGCCGGCCGAGATACTCGACCGGCGTCGCCAGCTGCTCGTCGTTGGGCGGGTCCTGATCGACGTACTGCGCCAGCCCCGCGGTGTAAGCGATCTCCGGCCAGCGCACCCCTGTCACGTCGCGGGCCACATGGATGAGATTGGCGACGTGTGAGTTGAGGATGAAGCGACCGCGTGCGCGCGCCGGTTTCACGCCCATCATCTGCAGCGTCCGGATGGCAGATGAGCCGCTCTGAGAACCCGTGCTCGGCGGCGGGGAGCCGTGCAGAGGTGGCGGCGGCGCGGAGATGAGGCGCATGGCGGCGGTCTCGACCGGCTGCGGGTTCGGAGCCTGCTGAAGCGGCGGGCGCGTGACCCCGACGGCAGCCGGCGCGCCCGCGACGGCGCGCCTCTGAGGGAGCCGCGCCATCAGCGCCAGCAGCTCCTTCACGCTCTGCGGTCGCTGCGCGGGATCCTTGGCCAGTACCTTGGCTAGGAGCACGTCGAGCTCGTCGGGCAGAACCGCGTTCAGCTTGGCCGCGGATGGTATCGGTGCGTTGACGGTCGCGTACGCCACCTCCATCCGGTTGGCGCCTATGAAGGGAAGGCGGCCGGTGAGCATCTCAAAGGTGAGCACGCCCATCGCGTAGATGTCGGCGCGGCGGTCGACCTCATGGCCCATGACCTGCTCGGGCGCCATGTATCCGGGCGTGCCGATGGCGAGGCCGATGGTGGTGAGGTGTGTCGGCTGCCCGGCGCCTCGCGCCAGCCCGAAGTCCGCGAGCATCGCCCGTCCGTCGGAATGGATCAAGACGTTGGTCGGCTTGAGGTCGCGATGGACGATGCCGGCGTCGTGCGCGTGCTGCAATCCGTCGCCGATCTCGCGCAGGTAGCGCCAGGCGGAAAGCGTGTCCAGCGGTCCCCGATTGAGGATGTCGCGCAGCGTGCCGCCTCGGATCAGCGGCATTGTCAGGTACGCCATCCCTTCGGTGAGCTCGAAGTCGTAGATGGGCAGGATGTTCGGGTGGTCGAGCTTGGCGAGCGTCTTCGCCTCGGCCTCGAATCGCTTGACGAAGCCGTCGTCCTGGAACAACTCGGGTGACAGCGCCTTGAGGGCGACCTCACGGCCGAGCGGCTGCTGCACGGCGCGATAGACCACCGCCATGCCGCCACCGCCGAGGCGCTCGACGATCTCATAGCTGCCGACCCTGGTCCCGGTGAGGTCCTTCATCTCGTTCGACCTATGCGCTGGGCTTCGCCGTCAGCCTGGCGACCACGGCGACCAGGTCACCCAAACGGAACGGCTTGCTCAGGACGTCGTCGGCACCCGCGGCGAGGAAGCGCTCGCGGTCGCTGGCCATCGAGTGGGCGCTGGCAATGACTACCCTCATCTCCGGCCGGGCCGCCTTGATCTGCCGCATGGCCTCGAGGCCGTCCATCGTGGGCATGGCGACATCCATGAGGATCAGGTTCGGGTTCTCGGCCAGCGCGATGTCCACCGCCTGCTGACCGTCTCCCGCGATCAGCACCATGTAGCCGGCCTTCTCGAGCACGCGGCGGCAGAGGCGCTGAGCGACCTCGTTGTCGTCCGCCACGAGCACAACGGAAGAGCCATAGCCAACGGTGGCCGGTTCAGGCATGGCGGCGCTGTAACGGCGTCGCGTGCTCCGCTGCAAGTGGGACGGTGAAGTGGAACGCCGAACCGTGACCGACCGCGCTTTCGACCCAGATCTTGCCGCCATGCATCTCAACGATCTGCTTAACGATCGTGAGACCCAGGCCGGTCCCGGGGATGGACTGGGCGGCACCGCTCCTGACCCGGCGGAACCGCTCGAAGACGTGCTCGATCTCGTCTGTCGGGATGCCCAGGCCAGTATCGGTCACGCTGACCAGCGCAAATCCGCCGTCTGCGCGGGTCGATAGGGTCACCGTCCCGCCGTCCGGCGAGTACTTGACGGCGTTGTTGACCAGGTTGGTCACCACCTGGACGAGCCGGTCGCGATCGCCGGTGACGATGGGCAGGCGAGGATCGAGGTCGGCCTTGAACTCGGCTATCACGGTCGACGAGGATGAGGCCCTCGCCATGACGTCGCTCATGACCTCATTGATGTCGACGTCCGCCAGGCGGATGCTCATCCGGCCCGACTCCATCCGGTCGAGATCCAGCATGTCCCCGATGAGGCGGTTGACCCTGTCCGCGTCATTGAATATGTAGCCGCCGTAGGCGCGCACCTCGTCAGTCTCCAGTCCGCCGTCCCGGATGAGCTCGCTGAAGCCCTGGATCCCGGTCAGCGCCGTCCTGAATTCGTGGCTGACGATGGAGAGGAACTCGGTCTTGGTGCGGTCCAGCTTCTCCAGCGTGGCGAAGGCGCCGCGCTGCGCGTCGAGCGCCTCGGCGAGGCGGTCCTGGGCCTCGCGAACGGTGGTCACATCCTCGACCATGACGAGCATGTGCTCGGGACGGCCGCTCATGTCGGGGATCGAGGTGGCGGTCAGCTGGAGCCACAGCCAGCGTCCGCCACCGGTGGCCGCGCGAATCTGGACGCCACGCTGGTCGGTGATTCCCGCCAGCAACGGCGCCAGGCGGGCTCGGCCGGCCGCCTGGTCGTACGCGCGGAGCAAGTCGGGCCACGCCTGCGAGCGCATCGTCTCCATGTCGTGCTCCAGCATCTGGAGGAGCGCCGGGTTCCCCTCGAGCAGCTCGCCATCGCCGCTCACACGCGCGATTCCGATCGGGGAGCGTTCGTAGATCGCGCGATGGTCCGCCTCGCTTCGGCTCAACGCCTGGGCGGTGGCGGCACGCTGGATGAACTGGCCGATCTCGACCCCGATGGTCGACAGCATGGAAAGGAGGTCGGATTCGGTGTGCCGGACCTCGCGCGCCAGCAGCTCGATGACGCCAATCGTCGATCCCCCGCCGATGACGGGAAAGGCAACTGTGGCCCGAAGTCCGGCACGGCGCTCAGCGCCCGCCTGCTCGTAATCGTTCGCCGCCAGGTCATCGAGATAGGCAGCGACGCCCGATTGCCAGACCCTGCCGACCAGGCCGCCACCCACCTGGATGGAAAGGTTTCTAACCGGGTCGTCGAGGTCGAGGTTCGAGCCTTCCTTGTGAGATGAGGTCTGCAGGCTCAAAGACCGTCGCTCGCCGTCCGCGGACCAGTACTGCGCCAGGTCCCAATCAAGGTGTGCGCACAGGCTGCGGAGCAGCGTCGGAGCCGCCTGCTCCCAGCTGCTGGCGCTAACGATGACCTGGCGTACGCCGACCACCGCATCACGCATGGCGTCGAGGCGCTTGCGCGCGGAGATGTCCGTCTCCTGCACCAGCACCAGCGGCTGGCCGGCGCCCTGGTCACTGATCGCGGCCATAGCGAGCGCGACCGGCGACCGCCGTCCGTCGGGGCGCGCTTGGTGGACCTCGCTTTCCCAACGCACGATCTCGCGACGCCCGAGCTGGCCGAGCGCGTCATCGACCGCGCGGCGATCAGCCTCCGCAGTGACGTCGAGCAGGCTCATCCGAAGCAGTTCGTCGCTGCCACGGCCGAGGATCGCGGCGAGCTTGTCGTTGACCTGAAGCCACCGGCCGTCCGCCGCCACCGTGCCGAGTCCGATGGTCGCGGCTTCGAGGGTCATGCGCAGGCGTTCGTCGACGGACTCAAGGTCTTCGGCCTTCTTCTCTGATGTCGCTTCCGCTTCCCGCGCGTGACGCACAACCTCGTGGACCGACCCAGCCACGATCCCGAGCACAGCCACCTCGAAGACGGCGGTGGCCAGGTTGTACATCTGGCCGAGCTGCGTGATGGCCAGGACCAGGATCGCGAGCGCCGCCGCGCTACCGATCGCCACCAGCTGAGCGCGGTCGTCGAAGAGCGCAACTGAAAGGACCAGGATGAGGAACAGCGGGAAGACCAGCAGCCCGGGCGCACCGGTGGCGAGCGCGACCGCCAAAACCGCGGCCAGGCCGGCGTACGGCGTGGCTCGATGGACCAGTCCTCGCGTCCTTGAAGGCATGACCTCAGGCCGCGGCCGTCCTGGCAACACCTCGTGTGCCTCGCCCCCCCTGGCGGGATGAAAGGTGCGCAGGACGCAAAGTCTAAGGGCGGACAGCCCGCCCAGACCCCCCTTAAGTCACGGGGTTCTATGGCCTAAATTAGCGGCCACGTCGAAGATATGAAAGCACCACTTCAGGCGGAAGGATTGGCTCGGCGCGTCTACCCCTTCCTGGGGCTGGCGATCGTAGGCCTGGTCAGCCTTCGCGGCTTCGGCGCCGTCGCCGCGTCGCCCGCCCTGGTGGCGGCGACCGTCACCGGCGTCCTGCTCGTCTTGCTGCCCCTGGCGCCGATCGAGGTCGGCCGCTGGAGCCGTGCTTTTGGCGCCGTGCCCGTCGTCGTCGGGTTCGCGCTCGCCCTCTACCCGCTATGGGCAGCGCCGTCGGTGCTCGGCATCACCGCCACGGTTGTCCTGGTGGCCCTAGGCTCGGCGCTTGTGGTGCTGCCGTGGGAACGGATCCCACGCGGCCTTCACGCGCTGCCGCCGATCGGCGGGTTTGCGGTGGCGCTCGTGCTCAGCCTCGAGCTCGGCTTGAGCCCGACCCAGGCGCTTGCCTTCCTGCTGCTGCCGCTTCTCTTCCTGGCCCTGTACTACACGACCATCGAGTTTGCGATCGGCGCCGCGATTGCGATTGCCGTCCTGGTCGTGATCACGCTCACCAATCCTGGCTCGGGCGACCCTGCGCATACGCTCCTTGATGCGCTGCTGCTGGTCGCGCTCGGCGTGCTGGTACATCGCGTGGTGGCCGACCAGCAGCGCAGCAGCGCCGCCGCCGCGGCCGCCGAGGCGGGCAGGTCGGACGTGCTGTCCGACCTGGCCCAGCGCAACCAGGAGCTTCAGGACCTGACCCGCTTGAAGTCTGAGTTCCTCGCCACCATGAGCCACGAGATCAGAACGCCGATGAACGGCGTGATCGGCATGACAGGACTTCTGCTTGACACCGACCTCACGCCCGAGCAGCACGACTACGTAGACACGATTCGTACGTCCGGCGACACGCTGCTCGACATCATCAACGACATCCTCGATTTCTCGAAGATCGAGGCAGGGCGCGTGCGTATGGAAACGATCGACTTCAGTCCCAAGCACGTGACCGAGGAGGCGGTCGAGCTCTTCGCGGAGCCCGCCGCCAACAAGGGCGTCGAGCTCATCCTCGACGCCGATCCCGCGGTGCCGCACAGCGTGATCGGCGACCCCGGCCGCCTGCGTCAGGTGCTCATCAACCTGGTCGGAAACGCGATCAAGTTCACGGACTCGGGTGAGGTGGTCGTCCGCGTCGAGCGGCTCGACACCATGACGCCCGGCGTGATGATCCGGTTCGAGGTCGCCGACACCGGCGTGGGCTTGACCGGCAACGAGCAGAGTCGCGTCTTCTCGACTTACGCGCAGATCGACAGCTCGACCACGCGCAGGCATGGCGGCACGGGCCTCGGCCTCGCCATCGCCCGCATGCTCACGCAGCTCATGGGCGGCGAGATCGGCGTCGAAAGTGAGAAGGGCGCCGGCAGCCGCTTCTGGTTCACGGCGTTGTTTCGCGAGTCCGAGATCAAGGCCTCAGAGCCGCAACCGGTGGGCACGCTGGCGGGCACGGCGGTCGCGATCATCGACGACAACCGCACGAACCGCGTGATCCTGGAGCGCTATCTGGACTCGTGGGGAACGCGGGAGCGGAGCTTCGAGAGCGGAGGCGAGGCGCTGCGAGCCCTTCGTGATGCGGCGGAAGAGGACGATCCGTTCGAGGTCGCGATCGTCGACCTGATGATGCCGGGGATGGACGGCGCCGACGTGGCGTCCAGGATTCGCGCGGACCCGAAGTTGAAGGACATGGTCGTGGTCCTCCTCACCTCTGCCGGCCGCTCCGAGCGACCTGTGCCGGGTGTCGACGTCGAGCTGGTCAAGCCCGTCCGGCCGTCACAGCTTTTCGACGTGCTGCAGTCGCTCATGGCGTCGCGCACTGGGCACACGAAGCGGCGCATCCACCGCGAGGGCACCGGGCCGCCCGCTACGCGCCACCGCTGGGCTCGAATCCTGGTCGCGGAGGACAACGCGGCGAACCTGAAGGTGGCGGTGCGAATGGTCGAGCGGCTCGGCTATCGCGCCGACGTCGCGGGCAATGGGAGCGAGGCGCTGCATGCTCTCGATCGCGTGCCTTACGACGCCGTGCTGATGGATTGTCAGATGCCGGAGATGGACGGCTACGAGGCGACCAGGGAGATCCGCAAGGCGGAACGCAACGGCCGGCACGTGCCGATCATCGCGATGACTGCCAGCGCCATGGCCGGCGACCGCGAGCGGTGCCTCGCCGCCGGCATGGACGACTACATCTCCAAGCCCGTGAAGCTGCACATCGTCGCCGCGGTCCTGGAACGGTGGCTCGGATCGGACGGGGATCACGACCAAACCTGAGCTAACGCACGTCTTGCACAAAACGCGCGCAATCCCGATCGCACAGACGCCCCTCTTGATCCAAACGTGCGGAATTGGTGGTCTTTACCGCCTGGGTTGGGGAAATCGCGCAGCCATGACAACCTGCGCTTGTGGGCCGGAAACCCTTCATCCCGCCACACCTGACCAAAAGGCCCTTCA
The DNA here is from genome assembly GCA_003446775.1 of Chloroflexota bacterium. Lineage (GTDB taxonomy): Bacteria > Chloroflexota > Dormibacteria > Dormibacterales > Dormibacteraceae > UBA10449. The sequence goes on along the minus strand of DMCH01000109.1, from coordinate 5,859 downwards.
GCTTGGAGGAAGCGCGGAAGGCCGGGGTCACGCTAAGCGGCCTGAGAGGCAAAGCCTGGCGACGTCTCGGCGCGGAGCTCTATTGCTGGAGCGGTCTACGCGAGGATCCCTTGCTGGTGCTGACGGCCTGGCGCCGCGCACTGCCTCCCGAGTCTGTGTTCGCGGGCGCGACCGCGGCCTGGCTTCTGGGCCTCGACATGAGCCCGATCGATCCAGTCGAGATCGTAGTGCCCGCCGGCTCGGGTGTTCGGTCTCGAGCTGGGCTCAGCGTTCGCCACTGTGAAATCTCCAGGCGAGAAATAGTGTCTGTCCGTGGACTTCGAGCAACCTCCGTATACCGCACTCTCTCCGATCTCTGTCTCCGTGGGCCGGCGGTGGAGGCCCTGGTGGCTATCGACATGGCAGTCGCATCACGCCTCACAGATCCGGCCGCATTACGGCGTCACGCAGAGGCGACAAAGGGTCGTGCCGGTTCACGAGGCCTCAAGTCGCTTGCCTCTCTTGCTGCTCCGGCCGAATCTCCGATGGAGACTCGGCTTCGGTGGCTGCTCATCCAGGCCGGCCTCCCACACCCGGAGGTCCAGACCGACCTCTGCGACAGCAGCGAGCAGTTCGTCGGTAGGGCAGACCTCTATTACCCGTCAGCGCGACTCGTTCTGGAATATGACGGGGGCAATCACCGCGAGCGCCTCGTTGAGGACGACCGCCGGCAGAACCTGCTCATCAACGCCGGCTTTCGCCTCTTGCGTTTCACAGCTGCGGATATCCATCGTCATCCAGACGTCGTCGTAGCACAGGTCCGTGCGGCCCTGACTCCGGCGTCCGATAACGCACGTCTTGCGCAAAACGCACGAAATCCCGCTCG
>DMCH01000109.1:2060-4665 GCA_003446775.1 Chloroflexota bacterium | reverse complement strand
ACGGTCACATCGTCCATGAGCTCGCGGCTCTTGGCTCCCTGCGCCAGGATGTCGACGAGGTCCTGGATGTCGGCGGCGTGCCGGGCGTCGTAAGGCAGCGGCACGTCCTTGGTCGCGAGGTCGGGCCGCAGGTCGATGAGACCGTCTGAGAAGACGACCAGGGTGTCGCCCCGGTCGAGGTGTGCCGAGCCGACCGCGAACTTGCTGTCCGGGAACATGCCGATCGGGGCACTTCGCTCGGACAGCATCTCCTGCGCGGTCGCGCCCCTCAGCAATCGCGTGTACCCGTGCCCCGCGTCGATGTAGCGCAGGTCGCCTGTCTGGCTGTCGTAGACCGCGTGGAAAAGAGTCACGTACGCGTGATTGACCTCGAGCGCGGTCGCCATCACCTTCGCGGCGAGGTAGACCCCTTCCTCTATGTCTTGGAGACTGGACGCACCACGCACAGCGGCGCGAACGGTCGCCATCATGATGGCCGCCGGCAGGCCTTTGCCCATGACGTCGCCGAGCGTGACGGCGACATATCGTGGATCGGGTTGGTTCCAGTCATAGAAGTCACCGCTGATCTCGCGCGCGGGGGTGAAAGCGGCGGCGAGCTCGAACCCCTGACCCCTCAGCGGCGACGCCGGCAGCATGCCGGCCTGCAGCGCCGCGGCTCGCGCCATCTGGTCGGAGCGCTCCGCGACCATCGACTCGAGCCGCTCCAGGTTGGCGCGGTATTCGAGCTCGAGGCTCCGGCGTCGAAGGGCATTGACGCTGGCCAGGTAGAGCTCGGTGGCTCCCACCGGCTTGACGTAGTAGCCGTACGCGCCATGGTCGACGGCTGCCCTGCCCAGCTCCGGATCGTCGACGCCGGAGATCATGACCACCGCCGGCTGGGGAACCTTCTTGTTCAGCTCGCCCAGCAGCCCGTAGCCGGACTCGTCGGGCAGGCGGATGTCCATGAGCACGAGGGCATAGTCGACAGCCTCGAAACGCTGCCTCGCTTCAGCGCCGGAGAGTGCGATATCGGCTTCGAAGCCGCGGCTGCGCAGCGTGCGCGCCATCGCCTGCGCCAGCGGCTGCTCGTCCTCGACGATCAGGAGCCGCTGCCGATCACCTCCGTCCCTGGGGTCCATTGCCCAGGAGTGTAAGGGGGGCGAATCGGGGCCCGGCCGATATAGGCTTTCCGAGCATGGAGAAGTCGTACCTGTGACCCTCGACGTGGAAAGCCGGCAGACGGACTCGGGTGTCACCGTGCTGGCACCGTCCGGCCGCCTCGACGTCGTGGGCGCGCCCGCGCTGAAAGAGGCCGTCAGCGAGGCGATGAAGAAGAACGGTCATCCCAAGCTCGTCATCGACATGGAGGGGGTGACTTTCGTCGACAGCTCAGGCCTCGGCTCGGTGGTGTCTGCGCTCAAGCAGGTGCGCACCTCCAAGGGCGATCTCAGACTGGCGGCGCCGAACCAGCAGGTTCGGGTGGTCCTGGAGCTGACCACCCTGGACCGGGTGTTTCCCTACTTCGCCACAGTCGAGGAAGCCCTGACTGATTTCTGACCCCGTCGCGGAGAGGACCTCAGGGCGGTCGTTCGAGTTCCGCGCCAAGCTGACCCGCCTCGAAGGTGGCCTGGAGACGCTTCACAGCTCGGTGCAGCTGGTACGCGAGCACCTGGGCCGCGACGCCGGGGACCGCCCCCTGATCCTGTTCGAGACCGCGCTGGCCGAGATCGGCAACAACGTGCTGCGTTACGCACTCCCGCCAGGCTCCGCGGAGCCCCTGGTCGAGTTCGAGCTGAGGTTGGAGTCGGAAACGCTAACTGCTTTGTTAACCGACTGGGGACCGCCACTTCATAATCAGCTCACCCGCGCGATTCCCGCTCCCACGGTGGAGACCGGCCGCGGCCTCGCGATCGCTCGCAAGGCGCTCGATGAGCTGGGATACCTACGCGAAGGCAAGGTGAACACGTGGCGACTGGTGAAGCGTCTGTGAGCGACGGGACGGAGCAGCCCGACCCCGACCGCGTGCTCGCCCACGACTTTCGCAACCTGCTCGCGGTGATCGTCAACTACTGCGAGCTCATCGCCGGAGAGACCACCGATCCCGAGGCGATCAAGGCCGACATCGCCGAGATCCGCACCGCGGCCGAACGGGCGCTCGAGCTCACCGAAAAGCTTCGGCACCGCCGCGGCAACGCGCCGGACTCGGAGCCTGCCGCGGGCGCGTCGTGACCGCCGTGAGACGGGCGGGCGCTGCCAAGGAAGCGCCGTCCGAGGCGGCCCAGACCGGTCGAGATCTCGTGCTGGTCGTCGACGACGACGAGCAGATGCTCAAGCTCGTCAAGCGCGTCCTGGAACGCTCGGGCTTCGAGTGCGTCGCGGTCGGCGACGGCCAGGCCGCCCACGACGCGGCCGTCGACTGGCGGCCCGACATCATCCTGCTCGACAGCATGCTCGGCGCGACCACGGGTGAGGAGATCCTGGCCGAGCTTCGCAAAGATTTCCGCACGCGCCTGATCCCGGTCGTCTTCCTCACCGTCCGCAGCTCGTTGAAGGACAAGGTCGAGCACCTCCTCAACGGCGCCGACGATTACGTGACCAAGCCGTTCATCCCCGAAGAGCTCGTGGC
>DMCH01000109.1:0-1949 GCA_003446775.1 Chloroflexota bacterium | reverse complement strand
TCGTCAAGCGCGTCCTGGAACGCGCGGGCTTCGAGTGCGTTGCGGTCGGCGACGGCCAAGCCGCCCACGACGCGGCCGTCGACTGGCGGCCCGACATCATCCTGCTCGACAGCGTGCTCGGCGCGACCACAGGTGAGGAGATCCTGGCCGAGCTTCGCAAAGATTTCCGCACGCGCCTGATCCNNTTCATCCCCGAAGAGCTCGTGGCCCGGGTGCGGGCAGTCATCACTCGCGCCACGACCACACGCGAGCTCAATCCCCTGACGGGAATGAGCGGCAACTCCGACATCCGGCGCGAGATCACACAGCGCCTGGTTGCGCAGGAACGTTTCGCGGTCCTTTATCCGGACATCGATGCGTTCAAGAGCTACAACGATCACTACGGCTTCGTGCGCGGGGACGACGTGATCAAGACACTGTCGACGATCATCTTCGAGACGCTCGAGGAGATCCCCTCGAAAAAGCACTTTGCGGGCCACGTCGGCGGTGACGATTTCGTCATTCTCACCGAGCCGCAGTGTGCCGAGCCGATCGCCGACGAGATCACCAAGCGCTTCGACATCGCGGTGCCCGCCCTTTACGACCTGGTCGACCGCGAGCGGGGTTGGATCGAGTACGAGGAGCGAAACGGCAACAAGATCCGGGCTGAATTCGTGTCGGTATCGATCGGCATAGTCATCGCCGAGCCGGGCAGCTACGCAAGCGCGGCCGCGCTGTCGGCTCGCGCCGCTGAGGTCAAGGGAGTGGCCAAGCGCATGCCGGGCTCGAAGTGGGTGCTCGATCGACGCCGGCCCCCAGAGCGCCACGGCCTGCCACGTTGATTACTTACGAGGGTTGGATGACGGTGGGCCGGGGCTATCATCGCCTGGGGTTATCGCCAAATGAGTGACGTGGAGACCACGCAGTCCACCAACGGCGAACCACTCCCGACCGGGGCCGCGACGCCGGCACCGACCCTGGAGCGCGCCGAGGCCAAACACGGCACGCGCGTGAGGGTGTCTGTGCACCGCCTCGACGGCGGCCTCGAAGATGGGGAGTCGGACGCGCGCATCATCACCGGTGAGGGCTTTCCGATCTTCACGCCCCCGGACGCCGAACGCGCCCGGTGGATTCCCGCGCGCGACATCAAATATGTCGTCCTGGGCTCGGTCGACGACCCTGATCTCGAATCCGACCCCGGAGACAAGACCGCCGCGCGCAGGGCCATCCTGCGATTCCGCGACGGCGAGTGGATCGCCGCCTACATGGATCCGAGCCAGGCTTCCGACGGCGCGGGCCTCGCAATCAAGATCCGCCTCACTGAGAGCCAGCGCGTCATCCCGGCGATCGCCGCCTCGGCCGCACTGCTGGAGATGCAGTTCGTTGACGCCTGGACTAGCACCACCACTGACGCACCGGCGCCGCACCGGCGCCGCAGCGACATCATGGAGGCCGCCGCGCGGCAGGGTCGCGATCTCGACAAGCTGGCCAATGATTTCCGCGACCGCCTGGCCCTGATCCGAGATGTCGGCCTGACGACCGGCGACACGCTCGCGTTCTCACGGTCCGTACGCACCCACCTCGACCGTTTCCTGGCGGAAGACAGCATCGAGCTGAGCGCTCCCGAGAAGACGACCCTCGCCGACATCATCCTGCGCGCGGCGGTTGGCTACGGACCGCTCGACGGCCTGCTGCACGACCGCTCGGTGAGCGAGATCATGGTCAACGGCCCCGACCAGGTGTTCATCGAGCGCCGGGGCGTCCTCACCAAGGCTGAAGTTCGGTTCGAGGACGAGAACCAGCTGCTGGAGACGATCCGGCGCATGGTCGCCACCACGGGCAGGCACATCGACGGTCTCAACCCCATGGTTGACGCCCGCCTACCTGACGGAAGCCGTGTCAACGCGATCATCCGGCCGGCGGCCATCCACGGCGCCGCGCTCACCATCCGCAAGTTCAAGGACGCGGTG
>DMCH01000104.1 GCA_003446775.1 Chloroflexota bacterium | reverse complement strand
GGGGGATGGTGCACTGATCGCTGCGGCGAGCACTAGCCAGGCGGCAACGATGACCAGGACCTTGAGCGACCTCACTCGAAGGCCGAAGGTTACCTCAGATCGGCGGCCAGGGGATCGACCATGCGGAGGTCGGCTCCGGAAACCGCCACCGCGGATCCAGCACCCCGCGAAGCCGGCGTCGCAGCATGTCCACCTCCGCCGGACTGAGCAGCCTGTCCATGGCACCCGACAGGGCGCCCGACTGCAGGCTGGTGAGCGCCCGCTCCACGTCGCCGCAGAGGTCGCCCGGCAGGGGCTCGCCCGCGAAGTCCCAGATCACGGTCCGCAGCTTGTGATCCGTGTGGAACGTGAGCCCGTGGTCGATGACCCAGACGCGGTCGTCGGCATCGAACAGGCAGTGTCCTGACTTGCGGTCGGCATTGTTGGTGATGACGTCGAACAGCGCGACCTTGACCCAGGTGTCGCGGAACAACGATTGCTCTCCCAGGAAATGCCGCTTGTCGGCGTCGACGAACAGCTGGACCATGCCGACGCCGTGCGGGCCGCGCCGGCGCACGACGGTGGGCGGGATGCTCGGCCAGCCGATCACCTTGCTCAGCTCGTAGGCCGCGACCTCTCTCTTGTAAAGGGTTCCTGCCTGGAAGTCCCACAGCGGCGACTCGCCACGGGCGGGCTTGTACACGACGCGGAGGCCGGCTGGCGGATGCGGCACCAGGGTCGCAAGGAAGGTGTAGTTGGAGGCTCCGTGCAGGACGCCCGCCAGCCGCATCTCGGGCAGCCGGGCCAGCAGGTGCTCGGTCGCCTCGGCCGGGGAATCAGAAGATCGGTCGGGCACCGTTGCTGACCGGGCAAGGATGGCCGGCGGGGTCCATGGGGAGGCCGCAGCGCGGGCAAGGGGGACGGCCTGCGCCCAGGACGGTCTCGGCCTGCTTGGAGAAGGCCACGACCTGCTTGTGGCTGAGCCAGAACCGGACGCTGGGCGCGTCATCGCCGGCGCCTTCCTCGCCAGCGGCCCCCTGGCTCGCGACCAGAACGAACATGTGGCGGTCCTCGTGGTACCCGAGACCCATCTCGCCGACCTGCCACTCCGGCTCGCCGGGCTTGAGGCCCGACTCACCCGCAGCAGGCGCGAGCCCTTCCAGACCCTGCGCCTCGATCAGCTGCTGGAGCCGGACGATGAGCGCCTGGATCTGCGATTTCTCGCAGCTCAACGTGAGCGTCCGCCCCGCCCCGCTGGCGAGCAGGAAGAACTGGCGCCGGCCTGGCTCGCCGACCGCCGCGACGGCGATGTGCTCGGTCGGGTCGAGCTCGAAGATGGGCATCTCCCAAAGCCTAGCTGGATGGTGTTTCGGGGCCCAAGGCATGGGGAAGAAGATCAGGAGTTGAAAATCGAAATACGCGCATACAACCGCGCGTGGAGGAATCACAGATGCCGAAAACCGTAGGAATCGACCTGGGGACGACCAACTCGGTCATCGCCGTCATGGAAGGCGGCGAGCCCGTCGTCATCCCGAACGCGGAAGGTTCCCGAACCACCCCGTCGGTGGTCGCATTCACAAAGTCGGGTGAGAGGCTGGTCGGCACGCTCGCGCGCCGGCAGGCAGCCGTCAACCCCGAGAACACCGTCTATTCGATCAAGCGCTTCATGGGCCGCAAGTTTGCCGAGGTGGAGTCGGAGCGGAAGATCGTCCCGTACGAGGTCAAGGCAGGCAAGGACGACCGCGTCGTCGTGCACGTGCCGGCCGTTGACAAGGACTTCACGCCCGAAGAGATCTCGGCCATGATCCTGCAGAAGCTGAAGACCGACGCCGAGGCATACCTTGGCGAGAAGGTCACGGACGCGGTCATCACCGTGCCCGCTTACTTCAACGACTCGCAGCGCCAGGCGACCAAGAACGCGGGCCAGATCGCGGGCCTGAACGTGCTCCGCATCATCAACGAGCCGACCGCCGCGTCGCTCGCGTACGGCCTCGACAAGAAGGCCAACGAGACCATCCTGGTCTTCGACCTCGGCGGCGGAACCTTTGACGTTTCCGTGCTGGATGTCGGCGACGGCGTCTTCGAGGTCAAGTCCACCAACGGTGACACCCACCTGGGTGGCGATGACTACGACCGGCGGATCGTGGAGTGGCTCGCCGAGGAGTTCAAGAAGCAGAACGGCATCGACCTCAAGTCAGACCGCCAGGCCCTGCAGCGTCTCACCGAGGCGTCCGAGCGGGCCAAGATCGAGCTGTCCTCACGGTTGGAGACGACCATCAACCTGCCGTTCATCACCGCCGACCAGACCGGCCCGAAGCACCTCGAGATGACGCTGACGCGCGCCAAATTCGAGTCGCTCACCGCCGACCTCACCGAGCGGTGCCGGGGACCATTCCTGGCGGCGCTCAACGACGCCAACCTGACCCCGCAGCAGATCGATGAGGTCGTGCTGGTGGGTGGGTCCACGCGCATGCCGGTCATCCAGCAGCTGGTCAAGAACCTGCTCGGCGGCAAGGAGGCCCACAAGGGCGTCAACCCCGACGAGGTGGTGGCCGTCGGTGCGGCGATCCAGGCCGGCGTGCTCAAGGGCGAGGTCA
>DMCH01000086.1:2220-4533 GCA_003446775.1 Chloroflexota bacterium | reverse complement strand
ATCAACCACCTGGAGAAGATCGATGCGGGCAGGCTTTCGGTCGATGGCGAGCTCGTGGGCTATCGCGATCGAGGCGACAAGCTGTATGAGCTGCCTGACTCTGAGGTCTGCAAAAAGCGCTCAGAAATTGGGATGGTCTTCCAGAGCTTCAACCTCTTCCCGCACATGACGGCGCTCGAGAACATCATCGAGGCGCCAATGCACGTCAAGAAGGAGAGCCGTGCGACGGCCGAAGCCCGCGCGCGCCGGCTGCTGGAGCGGGTTGGGCTTGCCGACAAGGTCGATGCCTATCCCAAACAGCTGTCCGGCGGCCAGCAGCAGCGCGTGGCGATCGCCCGGGCGCTGGCGATGGAACCCAAGCTGATGCTGTTCGACGAGCCCACCTCAGCGCTGGATCCAGAACTGGTCGGCGACGTGCTCGACGCCATGCGCGGCCTCGCGGAGGATGGGATGACGATGGTCGTGGTGACCCACGAGATGGGCTTCGCCCGCGAGGTCGGCGACTCCCTGGTCTTCATGGACGCCGGGTTCATCGTCGAGGCCGGGCATCCCCGCGAGGTGCTGTCCAACCCTCAGCACGAACGCACGAGAGCCTTCCTTTCCAAGGTTCTTTAAGGACTCGGATTTCCCTCACCGCTTCTTATTGGGTTGCCCGAGTCTCCCCACCCGGCGCGCTACGCGCGCCGACCTCCCCACTGCGTGGGGAGGCGAGATTAGTGCAGGGAATCCCCGGGGGCCGCGCCCTCCCACGCCGTCGTCTCCCAGTTGTCCTGGCGGGTCTTCAGCGGCATCCAGGGCGGAAGGTCCATCAGCAGCTCATGGGCCAGCGCCATGGCATACGGCTCGTAACCCTTTCGCAGCTTCTTCAGCCGGTCGCGAAATGCGACCGCATCGACCGCGACGCCGGCCTCCAACAGGACCTGGATCAAGGCGGCGAGCTCTGGCTCGGACAGTCGGTCCGGTACGTCGAACTGCGGAGCCGCTCGCATGACCTGGCTCAGGTCGCCCAGCGCGTGGCGGCCCATCGCGTAGACCCGGCGCGCTTGCCACGTATGGCCCGTCGCCTTGGCCGCCTGCCATACGGCAGAGAAGTCGAGGATCGCGGTGAGCGCGGCGACCCACGACTGGTTCTCGTGCTGCGAGCGGAAATAGCAGAGCACCTGGTACGACAGGTGGCTCTCCAGCAGCTCCGCCGTCCACAGCTCCCACGTCTCCATGAGCGGTATCAGCTCCTCGATCTCGCCGGCGGCGCTCGCTCGGCGCAGCAGGTCGCCGGCGCTCGGAGGCGAACCGGCCCACTCGTCGAGCATCGAGATCCTCGTCTCCCGGCGCGAGAAGCCCTGATAGAGGACGGGGAGATACGAGATCACGATGGCGAGGAAGCCGAACCCCAGTCCGGCTTCAGCCACCGTGATGAGGCGCGCGAGGTCGGTCTTGGGCGCGAAGTCTCCGATGCCCAACGTCGTGAACGTCCACCCACTCACATAGAGCGCGGTGATCGGAGATTGGAAGTTGAACCCGGCGGCCCAGAGCAGGAGCGCAAAACCGACGATGAGGATGATTCCCCACAGGCCGATCAGGATGAGCAGAGAGATCGGTCCGTAGGTGCTGAGGTAGCTCTCGCGCCGCTCCGATGGCGGCATCCGGCGGCCGATCGCCGCCCAGGGCTTCCAGGTGACCTGGTAGAAGATCTTCGACACACGCAAACGACCAGCCACGCGGCGCGGCAGGACGATGGTTTCGAACGCGTCGCGCAACACGACGAACACCATGACCAGGCCGACCAACGCGGCGGTGAGATGCATCGTCAGATCAACCCCAACACTGAACCGGAAATTCTGCTCACTGTCGTCATTCTGGTCGCGATTCTCCCCTCACCCCCGCCTTCGCGGGGGAGCTCCCCGCGTGGCGGGGAGCCTAAACTCGCGCGGCTAAAGCGGGGTTCCAGGCGCTGAACGCCAGCGCGAGCGCGCCCAGCAGCTCGGCCCTCTCCACGAAGTCCGCGGGCACGACCACCACGCGTTCCGCGGCGGCGAGGACCGCATGGCGCCGGATGGACTCTCGGATCGGATGGAGCAGCAGGTCACCGGCACGGCTGAGAATCCCGCCGACGATCACTCGCTCCGGATTGATGAGGTTGCACAGGCCGGCGACCGCGACGCCGATCTGCAGACCTGCGTCTGAGATGGCGCGGCGGCAACGGACGTCACCGTCGATCGCGAGCTCTATGACGCGGCCGAGGGTCAGCGCTTCCTCGCGGCCCTGACCGACGAGCTGGAGGATTGCCGGGCCCGACGCCACCGTCTCGAGACA
>DMCH01000086.1:698-1904 GCA_003446775.1 Chloroflexota bacterium | reverse complement strand
GAAGTTCGAGCAGTCGCGGCCGGCGCCCCACGTCAGCTCGGCGAGCGCCCCACAGTTGGCGTCGTTCTCGATCTCGACCGGCAGGCCGATGCGCGCCTCCATCTCGGTGGCGATGTGAAGGCCGCGCCAGCTCGGCAAGATGTTCGCCGACCCGACCGTACCGCGCGCCCGGTCGACAGGGCCCGGGATGCCGATGCCGGCGCAGATGACGGAGGCACGCTGCACGCCCGCCTCGCCCAGCACCTCCTCGATCATCCGGGCCGACGCATCGAGCGCATCAGCGGCCCGATGGTCAACGTCGAGCTCGGTTCGGCGCTCCGCCAGCACGTTGTGGGCGAGATCCGCGACCGCGACCTGCACGTGGCTGTGTCCGAAGTCGATGCCGACCACAGCCCTGGTCGAGTCCTGAAGCACCAACTGCACGCCAGGCCGCCCGCCGCGCTGGCCTGGCGCTTTGGCATCGACCTCGAACACCAGGCCCGAGCCCTTGAGCTCCGCGACCAGGGTGGAAACCGTTGTCCGCGACAGGCCCGTCGACCGGGCGATGTCCGCCTGGCTGGTGCGGCCGAGCGTGCGCAGCACCCCGACCACCCGCTCGCGATTGCGCTCGCGCAGCCAGGCGAGCGTACCATCGCCCCGTCTGGTCGTCGTTCTTCTAGCCACCCCCGCAGGCAATCATGGACGCCGCGGCCAGTTTGTCAAGAGTCTGGACAACATTGGGCCAGTCCTTAACATTCTCTTGACAAACTGCCAGCCATGAGCAATGCTCTCCACGGGTGGCGGATCGCCACGGCTGAGTAGGACCTGTCTGCCGGCGCACTCTCGCCCCGGAACGCCGGGAAGAAGGCAACAGGTGACCCCTTTGAGAGGAGAAACCATGAGGTTCGCGAAACTCGTCCCGACGCTCGTGCTTGTCGGGTTTACGGTGATGGCGTGTGGCTCGAGCCCCGCGCCGGCAGCTAGTAAGGGAAAGATCGCCGTGCTTCTCCCTGACAGCCAGTCGTCGTCTCGTTGGGAGAATGACGACCGCAAGTTCTTCGTGGCTGCGTTTGCGGCCGCCGGACTGAGCACGAGCGATTACTCGATCGTGAACGCGGGCGGCTCGGCCAGCACGCAGCAGACCCAGGCGGATGCAGCGATCACCAACGGCGCGACGGTGATATTGCTCGTCAACCTGGACAGCGGCTCCGGCGCGACGATCGAAGC
>DMCH01000086.1:0-358 GCA_003446775.1 Chloroflexota bacterium | reverse complement strand
GGCTCGTCAAGTGCCTCACGACCATGAACGCTTCGAAGCCAACGGTCGCGGAGCTCAACGGCTCACCCACCGACAACAACGCCACGCTCTTCAAGCAGGGCTACGACTCGGTGCTTCAGCCCCTGTACGACGCGGGTACTTATGTGAAGGGCCCCGACCAGTCGGTCCCGGCGTGGGACAACCAGCAGGCGCTGACGATCTTCGAGCAGATGATCACCTCTCACCCGAAAATTGACGGCGTTCTCGCCGCCAACGACGGTCTGGGCAACGCGGTCATCTCGGCTCTCAAGACCCGGCACCTGAAAGGCAAGATCCCAGTCACGGGCCAGGTCGCCACCGCTCAGGGCATCCAGAACGT
>DMCH01000063.1 GCA_003446775.1 Chloroflexota bacterium | reverse complement strand
CACCTGAACGGCAAGATCCCGGTCACGGGCCAGGACGCCACCGCTCAGGGCATCCAGAACGTCATTGCCGGCGACCAGTGCATGACCGTCTACAAGGCGATCAAGGCGGAAGCCAACGCGGCAGCCACGCTCGCGCTCGAACTGCGCGACAGCAAGACGCCGACGGAGACGATGAGCAAGCTCAACAACGGCGCCAAGGACGTCAACTCGCTGCTCCTGGTCCCGGTCTCCGTGACCAAGGACAACATCAAGGCGACCGTCATCGCCGACGGTTTCCGAACTATCGCGGAGATCTGCCCGGCCAGCCTCGCCACCCAGTGCGCGGCGCTCGGTCTTCAGTAACCAGACAATTCTTTTCGTGAGTGGCCGCTCCAGCTGCGCGTGGCTGGAGCGGTCATTCGTTTTTATGCCTTAGGGCTTAGGATCTGAGCGCACATGAGCCAAACGCCTCAGACGACACCACCACTCCTGGAGCTGAGGAAGGTATCAAAGAGCTTCGGAGCCGTGCAAGCGCTCAAGGACGTCGATTTCGTTGCCCCGGCCGGCACGGTGACGGCCCTGGTGGGCGACAACGGCGCCGGCAAGTCGACATTGATCAAGTGCATCGGCGGCATCCACCCCTTCGACCATGGACAGATCCTCTTCGAGGGCAAAGAGGTGGCGATTCACAGCCCCAAGGACGCCGCCCACCTGGGGATCGAGATCGTGTACCAGGACCTCGCCCTTTGCGACAACCTGGATTCGGTTCAGAACATGTTCCTCGGCCGTGAGATCAGAAACTGGCTCAGGTTGTTGGACGAGACGCCCATGGAGATCGCCGCCGGACAGACGCTGCGCGACCTGAACGTGACCACGCTCAAGTCGCTGCGGATGCCTGTGGCGAGCCTCTCCGGAGGGCAGCGTCAGTCCGTCGCTGTGGCCAAGGCTGTGCTGTGGAAGTCGAAGCTGGCGATTCTCGACGAGCCCACCGCCGCCCTTGGAGTCGCGCAGACAGCGCAGGTGCTCGCCCTCGTCCGCCGCCTGGCCGAGAGCGGCCTCGGTGTGATCCTGATCTCGCACAACCTGAACGATGTCTTCGCGGTGGCCGACAGGATCTCGGTGCTCCACCTGGGCCGGATGGCGGCTGACGTGGCGACGGCCGACGTCGACAGCCAGGAGGTCGTGGAGCTGATCACGACCGGCCGATACCGCCGGCAGCCGGCGCACGCGGTTCGGGAAGAGACCTAAGGCCTCATCCAGGGTGGCATTGAGCACTCCCACATCGCCTGCCGGCGGTCCGTCGGCCAGGCAACCGATGGCTGTTGCGATTCGCGAGTACCTGCGCGGCTACCTCGGCCGCGTGCGTTCAGGCGAGCTTGGAACGCTGCCCATCATCCTCGGCCTCGTCGTCATCTCGATCGTCTTCCAGAACCTCAACCAGAACTTCTTGACCGCCCAGAACCTGGCCAACCTGCTCGTGCAGGGGTCAGGCGTCGCGGTGATCGCGATGGGTGTCGTCTTCGTCCTAATCCTCGGAGAGATCGACCTTTCGGTCGGCTACGTCAGCGGCGTGGGGGCCGCGATCCTTGCCCTTACCGTGACGGGCCAGCATCCCTGGCCCTGGGAGCTCTCAGTTTTGGCTGCGGTGGCGGCCTGCGCCCTGATCGGAGCCCTCCAGGGCACCATCGTGGCCTTGATGCGAATCCCTTCTTTCGTCGTCACCCTGGCCGGGCTGCTGGGCTGGAACGGGGTGGTTCTACTGCTGGTCGCCGACAGGGGCACCATCCCGATCGACAACCCGGTCATCGTCGGCGTTGCCAACTCGCTCCTCACTCCAGACCAAGGCTGGCTGGTGCTCATTGTCGGTGTCGCGCTCTATGTCTCTTTCTTGATGGGCCAGTACATCGTCCGGCGAAGGCGACACCTGTCCGTCGACCCACTGCCACTGCTCGCCTTCCGGGCGGTCTTAGTGGCCGGCCTTGGAGCAGTCGTCGTCTATGTGTGCAACGAGAACCGCGGCCTCCTGGTCCCAATCCAGGGTGTGCCGGTGATCACGGTGTTGATCGTGATCATGCTGGTCATCCTCACCGTGCTGGCCGGCCGGACTAAGTTTGGCCGTCATGTCTACGCGGTCGGTGGCAATGCCGAGGCGGCCCGGCGGGCCGGCATCAACGTCGCCGGGGTGCGCATCGCCGTCTTCACCATCGCCTCCACAATGGCTGCCCTGGGCGGCATCGTGCTCGCCTCCCGGCTGCGGTCGGTCGACACGGGGGTCGGCGGCGGCAACATCCTTCTCTACTCCATCGCATCGGCGGTGATCGGCGGCACCAGCCTGTTCGGAGGTCGCGGCAAGGTCGTGCACGCACTCCTCGGCGCCACCGTGATCCAGGCCATCGACAATGGCATGGGCCTGCTGTCCTTGAGCGCCGGCGCCAAGTTTGCGGTCACGGGCCTCGTCCTCTTCCTCGCGGCAGCCGTCGACGCCCTGTCGCGCCGGGGCCGGACCGCGGCCGGCATCGGGTAGGGCTGCCCGGGTCCCCCCCCACCGGCGGCGCCTGGCGGCGCGGCCGGAGCTCCCCGCGTGGCGGGGAGCCAAGATTGGGAATGAGCCGGGGTGGGAAAAACGTTCCTTAGTTATGAACCCCAGCAACCCAGGAGACCCCAAGATGCCAACGAACGAACTACTCCCCGTCATGCCCATGGACGACGTGGTCGTCCTCCCGCATATGACCGTCACCCTTGCCGTCGAAGGCGATACGGCCAAGGCCGCCATCGAAGCCGCCCGGCAGGGCAACCGGCTGATCCTGCTCGTCCCCCGCATCGACGGGAAGTACGGCACGATCGGCACCGTCGCCCGCCTGGGAGACTCCGCCGAGCTTCCGACCGGCGCCGAGGCCTTCATGCTCCGCGGCGAGTACCGCGCGCGGCTGGGCAGCGGCCAGGCCGACATCGGCGGGGCGCTCTGGGTGAAGGCGGAGCCGATCCCCGACCCGGACCCCGCCAGCGACAGGGCGATCGAGCTTTCGCGCGAGTACCGCGCCATGCTCGAGAACCTGGTCGAGTCGCGCGGTGTCCCGCAGGTCGTTCAGTTCCTCCGCGCCGCCAAGACGCCCGGCCACCTGGCTGACCTGGCCGGCTACTCGCCCGACCTCACCACCGACCAGAAGCTCGAGGTGCTCGAGACGGTCGACCTGGAAGAGCGCCTGACGAAGCTGATCGGTTGGATGAAGCAGGTCCTTGCCGATGCATCGCTCAAGGAGAAGATCCGGAGCGACGTCGCCGAGGGCATGGAGAAGACGCAGCGCGAGTTCCTGCTGCGCCAGCAGATGGAGGCGATCAAGAAGCAGCTGAACGAGGGCGGCAGTGATGTCGTCACGACGTACCGCGAAAAGGTCGCGAAGGCCGGCATGCCGGAAGCAGTGCTGGTGGAGGTCGAGCGCGAGCTGGGCCGCCTGGAGCGCACCAGCGAGCAGAACCCCGAGTACGGCTGGATCCGCACGTACCTCGACTGGATGCTGGACATCCCCTGGAACGTGCGCTCCGACGATAACTACGACCTCGGCGAAGCGCGGCGAATCCTCGACCAGGACCACACCGGCCTGGACGACGTGAAGGAGCGCATCATCGAGTTCCT
Source organism: Chloroflexota bacterium (assembly GCA_003446775.1). GTDB lineage: Bacteria > Chloroflexota > Dormibacteria > Dormibacterales > Dormibacteraceae > UBA10449. Next base: position 3,428 of record DMCH01000063.1, on the reverse strand, counting down.
CGCGGTCCGCAAGCTGCGCAAGGAACGGGGCCTCGAAGTCCTCGGCGGGCGCGGCTCGGGCGCGATCATCACCCTGGTCGGCCCTCCCGGCACCGGCAAGACCTCGCTGGGCGAGTCGGTCGCCCGCGCCCTCGGCCGCAAGTTCACGCGTGTGTCGCTGGGCGGCATCCGCGACGAGGCGGACATCCGCGGCCACAGGCGCACCTACGTCGGCGCGCTCCCGGGCCGCATCGTGCGCGCTCTCAAGGAAGCCGGGACCAAGAACCCGGTCATCATGCTGGACGAGATCGACAAGGTCGGCAGCGACTGGAGGGGCGACCCTTCGGCAGCGCTGCTAGAAGTGCTCGACCCCGCGCAGAACAACACGTTCCGCGACCACTACCTGGAGGTCGACCTGGACCTGTCGGAGGTGCTGTTCATTCCGACCGCCAACGTGTCGGAGACCATCCCCGCGCCGCTGCTGGACCGCATGGAGCTGATCCGGCTCGACGGCTACACCGAGCAGGAGAAGATCGCGATCGCGAAGGACCACCTGCTCCCGCGGCAGGTCAAGCAGGCGGGATTGAACGCCGACGAGGTCACCGTGACCGACGAGGCGGTCATGAGCGTGATCACGGACCACACTCGTGAGGCCGGGGTGCGAAACCTCGAGCGCGAGCTCGGCAAGATCACGCGCAAGGTCGCGACCAAGATCGCGACCGCGGCGCTCACGCCGCCGGTCGAGATCACGCAGCAGCGCGTGCGCGAGTTCCTGGGCAAGCCCAAGTTCGACAACGAGGTCGCTGCTCGGACCGCGGTCCCGGGCGTGGCAACCGGCCTCGCGGTGACCGGCTCAGGCGGAGACGTGCTGTTCGTCGAGGCGACGGCCACCACGGCCTCGAAGGGCCAGGGCAGCCTGATCCTCACGGGCCAGCTCGGCGACGTCATGAAGGAGTCGGCGCAGATCGCGCTCTCGTACGTGCGGTCGCACGCTGCCGACCTCGGCATCGAGGCCGACTCGATCGAGAAGGCGTTCCACATCCACGTTCCCGCGGGCGCCGTGCCCAAGGACGGTCCGTCGGCCGGCGTGACGATGACGACCGCGATCGTGAGCCTGCTCACGGGCCGCGCCGTTCGGAGCACGGTCGGCATGACGGGCGAGGTCACGCTGCAGGGCCTGGTGCTGCCCATCGGAGGCGTCAAGCAGAAGGTGCTGGCCGCTCACCGGATGGGGCTCAAGGAGGTCATCCTCCCGCGCCGCAACGAGAAGGACCTCGATGACGTCCCCGAGAGCGTGCGCAACGAGATGACGTTCCACCTCGCGAGCCGGGTCGAGGAAGTGCTGAAGTTCGCGCTCGAGCCGGCGGCCGACAGCAAGAGCGTCGCGGCCTAGTGCCGATCCAGCCCTCCCCTGAAGGAACCTACGGCACGCGGGGCATGGGCCCCAAGTGGCTGCAGAGGCTGTTGGAACCGCTCGCCAAAAGAGGGATCAAGTCATATCGGAAGACGGGCGGAACGAACCGGATGGCCACGATGATGGGGTTCCCGGTGGTCCTGCTGACCACCAAGGGAGCCAAGTCGGGCGAGGAACGCACGGTGTCTGTGGGCGGGTTCGCAGACGGGGACGAGGCGTGGCTCATGGTGGCCTCAAACAATGGATCACCGCGCCATCCTGCCTGGTTCAAGAACATGGTTCGGCACCCGGACGACGTTTCGCTCGAAGTGGGCAGCCGCAAGATGAAAGTCCAGTGCGAATCGCTCACGGGAAGCGAGCGCGAGACGGCGCTCGCTCGCATCGCGGCCATCTCCGCGCGGTATGGCAAGTATCCGTCCAAGACCGACCGCGAGATCCCGATCGTCCGGCTGACGCGACTCTCCGGCTAGCTCAACTTTCCGCCCCATGAAAGTACTCGTCCCTGACGTGCCGCTCCGGCGCGAGCTCGAACCGTTGCCTTCGGGTGTCGAGCTGGTCGCTGAAGCCGGACCGGACGTCGAGTTCGTGGTCCTCAGCTTCGATATCGCCGACCGGCTGCCCGGCCTTTTCGACGAGCTGCCCAGACTGCGCGTCGTCCAGTCGCTGAGCGCGGGTGTCGATTGGCTGTTGCCCAAGGTGCCGGCGGGGATCATCGTGTGCAGGGCGGTCGGAGTCCACGATGGGCCCGTTTCCGAATGGGTGGTGGCGGCGATTCTGGCGATGCAGCGCCGGCTGCCTGCGTTCATCGAGTTCCAGCGGCGCGCGGAGTGGAACCGAAGCGGCGCCGAGCCCGAGACGATCGACGATCTCGAGGGCCACACCGTGCTCGTCGTCGGCCATGGATCTATAGGCCGGGCTCTCGCCGCTCGGCTGGCACCGTTCGGCGCCCGAGTGATTGGCGTCGCCCGGCACGCACGCGACGATGCGCAACCCGTTTCAGCGCTGCCAGACCTGATGCCGCAGGCCGACGTGGTGGTCAACCTGCTGCCACTCACACCCGAAACGGAAAAGTTCGTCGACGCTGTATTTCTCGCCCGAATGAAGCCCGGCGCGCTATTCGTCAACGCGGGCCGCGGCAAGACGGTCGACACCGAGGCGTTGGTGGAAGCCTTGCGCTCCGGCCGCATTCGTGCCGCGCTCGACGTGACCGATCCAGAGCCGCTTCCGGCCGACCATCCTCTTTGGCACCTGCCGAACGTTCTCATCACTCCACACATCGCGGGTTCGGTGGCCCGCTGGGAACCGCGCGGCTATCGGTTCGCAGGCGAGCAGATCCGCCGCTACGCCGCCGGCCAGCCGTTGCTGGGAGTCGAAGCAGGGAATACACCTGCCCGCCACGGGGCTTGAGTTTGTAATGAGCAAGTCGGGACGGGAGATCCTCGAGGCGGCCAGGGTGATTGCAGTGGTGGGCGCTTCGCGCGACCCCAACAAGGCCGGCGGTTCGGTGCCCTTTGGCCTTCAGAAGCGCGGCTTTCGCATCATCCCGATCAATCCGTATGCCGACATGCTGTTCGGCGAGCGTGTGTACCGCTCGCTGGCCGAGGTGCCCGAGAAGATCGACCTGGTCGATGTGTTCAGGCCGGCGGCTGACGCGCCCGAAATCGCGAGGCAGGCGGTCGCGGTCGGAGCGAAAGCGCTGTGGCTGCAGCTCGACATCCGCTCCGACGAGGCGCGCCGGATCGCGGAGTCGGCGGGGCTGGATTACGTCGAGGACGAATGCACCGCGGTGACCAGCTCGCTGTACCGGATCAAGAAAGCCGCCGCCGCCTAGCCTCTCAACCTGCTTTCGGGCCGCCTTGGTAGCTGTACCTCCCCACCCGGACTCCGCAAGCGGAGTCCGACCTCCCCGCGTGGCGGGGAGGTGAATACATTTACTCTCCCTCCGTGGCCGGGAGCCGTCCGCGCCATCGCCTCCGCTACAGCAGCGTCGAATGCGAGCTGAAGTTTAGTGTCGAGGGCCCGCGCGACCATGCGC
>DMCH01000126.1:4741-5621 GCA_003446775.1 Chloroflexota bacterium | reverse complement strand
CCTGCGCCGGTGAGGGCGCCATCGACGCGGCCAACATCCTGACGCCCTCATTGGCTCGCGGTGAGATCCACTGCATCGGGGCGACGACCCTCAACGAGTACCGCAAGTACATCGAGAAGGACGCCGCGCTGGAGCGCCGCTTCCAGCCGGTGTACGTCGACCAGCCAACACTGGCGGAGACGATCGACATCCTGAACGGAGTCAAATCGCTTTACGAGAAGCACCACCGCGTCACCATCACCGACGCGGCCGTGCACTCTGCCGCCGTTCTCAGCGACCGCTACGTGAGCGATCGCGCCCTGCCCGACAAGGCGATCGACCTCATCGATGAGGCGTCCGCGCGCGTGCGCATGAAGCTCACCACCACTCCCGATGAGCTCAAGGAGCTCCAGAAGGAGATCAAGAAGCAGAAGACGGACCAGGACGATTCGGTCAATAAGCAGGATTTCGAGGCGGCCGCGAGTGTTCGCGACAAGGTCAAGAAGCTGCAGGACAAGCTCGCGCTCAAGGAGGCCGCCTGGCGAGACAAGCTAGGTGAGACTGTCCCCGAGGTCGGCGAGGAAGATATCGCGCAGATCGTCGCGGCCTGGACCGGAGTGCCGGTGTCGCGTCTGGTCGAAGAGGAGACCTCCCGCCTGCTCCGCATGGAGGAAGAGATTCACAAGCGGATGGTTGGGCAGGACGAGGCCATCAAGACGGTCTCTCAAGCCGTGCGCCGCGCTCGCGCGGGCCTGAAGGATCCGCGACGTCCAATCGGTTCGTTCATCTTCCTCGGACCCACCGGGATCGGGAAGACCGAGCTCGCGCGTGCCCTCGCCGAGTACCTGTTCGACTCAGAAGACAATCTGATCAAGCTCGACATGTCCGAGTTCATGGAGCG
>DMCH01000126.1:0-4466 GCA_003446775.1 Chloroflexota bacterium | reverse complement strand
TTCATGGAGCGCCACACGACCGCAAGACTGGTGGGCTCGCCTCCCGGTTACGTCGGATATGACGAGGGCGGCCAGCTCACTGAAGCCGTCCGCCGGCGCCCTTACTCCGTGATCTTGTTCGACGAGATCGAGAAGGCGCATCCCGAAGTCTTCAACATGCTGTTGCAGATCCTCGAGGACGGCCGGCTCAGCGACGCGAAGGGCAAGGTCGTGAACTTCGCGAACACGGTGATCATCATGACCTCGAACCTGGGGATCCGCGACGTCAACCAGGCCGGCACCTCCCTCGGTTTCCAGCCGGCTGTCGTTGACGAGTCGGAGGAAGTCGAACGGCGCCACAAGAACACGAAGGAAAAGATCGACGAAGAGCTCAAGCGGATGTTCCGGCCTGAGTTCCTGAACCGTGTCGACGCCGTGGTCGTCTTCAAGAGCCTGACCACGGGTCAGATCCGGCAGATCGTCGATCTGCAGCTGGCCAAGCTCGCCAAGCACCTGGTCGAGATGCAGATAACGATCGAGGTCACCGACGCGGCCAAGGACCTGCTGGCCAAAGAGGGGTACGACCGGATCTACGGCGCGCGTCCTCTGCGGCGCGTGATCACGAACCGGATCGAGGACCAGCTGTCGGAGAACCTGCTGCGCGGGAAGATCTCCCGCGGCGACACGGTTCAGATCGACGTCGAGGGCGAGGACGGACTCAAGTTCACGCCGACGAAGCATCGCCACAAAGAGCCCGCCGGCACCGGCGCCGCCACCAAGCCTTAGCGTCGTTGACGGTTCGCGTTTTCGCGCGTTTGAATCAAAACGCGCCATTGTGCGTGGCTGAGTCCGCACGTTTGGGTCCAACCGCTCGTTACCGCGCGCCTACTCCTTCAGCCAGGTCTCGAGGCCGCTCGAAAGGCGAGCCGGCGTGGTTTGCGTCTTGATCAAGTAGTCCAGCGCGCCCAGCTGGAGCCCGCGCTCTACGAGCTGCTTCTCGCTGTGGTTCGACAGAATCACGACCGGCAGACTCTCGGTCTTCGGATCTTTCCGTAACGCCTCCAGGACCCCAAACCCGTCCAGCTTGGGCAGGCGGATGTCGAGAAAAATGATGTCCGGCGCCTCTCTCCGCGCGACCTCGAGGGCCTGCTCTCCGTCGGAGGCGACCTCGACGTCGTAGCCGTCCAGCTCGAGCTTCAGCTTGTACATCTGCGCCACAGACGGATCGTCTTCCACGAACAGGACGCGCATCCGATCGCGGCTGGCGCGAGATTCATCGACCACTTCAGACCCCAACCTGAGAGTACGCCTGATCCGCAATCAGGCGTGCGCCCACGCCACAATGGTGGCCAAAGTGAGCGCCCCGGCACCCCTCAGGCTGCGCCCGCTCGAGATCGGCGATCTTCTCGACGAGACCTTTCGTATCTATCGCCGCCACTTCCTGCTCTTCGCGGGCATCTCCCTGATCCTCGCCATCCCTTCCGCCGGGCTTACGGGCTACAGCATCTTTTCGCTGTTCTCGAGCTTCGTCCAGAGCGCGAACTCGACTGCCGCTCCCGACCTCAACAGCCTGGTGTCTTCCATGGCCGTGCTTGCGATCGGATATCTGGTCAGCCTGTTGCTGTCACCCTTCACGTCCGCGGCCGTGATCTACGCAGCATGCGAATCCGCCCAGGGGCGCCCAGTGACCATCTGGGGCGCGCTGCGCGGGGTCCTGCGCCGGTACTTCGCGATCCTCGGGTACCTGATCCTGATCGGCTTGATGGCCTTGATGTTCTGCCTGCTGCCGCTGTGGATATGGATCTGGGTGGGATGGGTGACCGTGCTGCCGGTGATGTTCGTCGAGAACACCGGTCTGGTCGCCGCGATGGGCCGCAGCTGGCGCCTCGTCGAGGGACGCTGGTGGCGCACGTTCCTGATCCTGTTCCTGGTTCTGCTGATCTGGTACGTCGTCCAGATTGCCCTGGGAGGGTTCCTGTCACTGGCCAGTGGCTTGTTGGGCATCGTCGTATCCCAATACGTCGCGCTGGCGATCTCACAGGCTGTTGCGGTGCTCGTCAGCGCGCTCGCGATTCCTGTGTTCCAGATCGCGATCGTGCTCATTTACTTCGACCTCCGCGTTCGGCGCGAAGCCCTCGATCTGTTTCAGCTCGCCCAGCGCGTGGCCATGACACAGCCGGCGTGAGAGCGACCTGAAGACGCGCGCCGCCGTCAAAGCGCTGGCACCGTTGCTGCTCGCGGCCGGCCTGGCGTGGCCGGTGACGGCGATCGCCGACGCATCGACGTACCTCCAGGCCGTCGAGGACACCATCGCCATCGTCAGCAGCGCACAGCCCGGCGACGTGGCCGCGGCGCAAAAGGCCCTGGTCGTCCTGGAGGCTGGCACCGGTCAGACCCAGCCGGAGATCATCGCGGACCTGCAGCTGCGCCCACCCGATTTCAAGGACGCGGGCGCGCGCCTGAACCGTCTGCGGGATTCATTGGCTGCTCCGGCAGGTACTGCCGACCCTGCTCAGGCGCAGCAGCAGCTCCATCAGGTGCTCACGATGCAGCGCTACAACCCGCTGCACCAGCCGCCAGGCCCCCTCGATCGCCTGGGCCAGTGGATCGGGGACCGGATCAGGGAGTTCCTCAACTTCCTGTTCGGCGGGACGGGAAACAAAGGGCCCGCCATCCCGTTTGTCTACTTCTACATCCTCGGCGCGATCGCGGTCGTCGGTGCGGCGGTGATCATCTTTCGCTCCGCGCGCGGACGCCTGGCCGAGGCCGCCTCTGCGGGCCCATCATTCGGGCCGCGTGCGCCGGCCGACTTCTTCGCCGAGGCCGATCGCCTCGCGGCGGCAGGAGATCGGGTGGGCGCGATCCGAGCGCTGTGCGCGGGAGTCGCCGGGACCATCGCCGGCGAGCACACGTGGACGGGAAGCCCGCTCACGGTGCGCGAGATCTTTCAACGTGCCGGCGACTCGGCCCGCCTGCGGCCCCTGCTACTTCCATTCGAAGCTGCCGTCTATGGCGGCCGGGACGTCGACGCCGAGACTTATGCGCGAGCAGAGCTTGCGGCAGCGCCCTTCCGAAAGCCGCTGCAGGAGGCGGCAGCATGAAGAACCTGCGCGGGTGGGTCATCGCGTTCGTGCTGGCGTTGCTCATCGGGGGCGTGGCCTATCTCGGACAGCCGAAGCAGGATTCGCCGGAGCACAGCTCCAACAGCGATGCGGCCAACGGCACCTCTGCCGCGCGGCTTTTCGCCCAGGCCATGGGCCATCCGACGAGCCAGATCGAGGGCACCTTCTCGCCGCCCTCGCAGAACGGTCTCATGTTCGTCTTCACCCCGACCAGCCCATACACGGCCGACGACGCCGACCAGACTGCCAATTGGGTGCGTCAGGGTGGCGTGCTCGTGTACGCGTCGGAGCAGGGGGACTCGGAGCTCGACCGGGCATTCTCAGTCACCAGGCTCAGCGGGTTCGCGTCGAGCCAGACCGAACTCGCAAACCCCGTCCTCGACGGTGTGACCACCGTGTCGGGCGCAGACCTCGCCGTCCCCTTCCTCGCATCCACGGCGCAGGTGCCGATCCTGCGCAGCAACGACGGCTACCCGTTGGGCTTTATCCAGACGTTGGGTTCAGGAACCGTGGTCGTCCTCGCCGACCCGCTCGTGCTGTGCAACGGATATCTCGACAAGACCGACAACGGACGGTTCCTATCTGACCTGCTCGGGCTGGTCGACGCCGGCTCTGCCGTCGGCTTTGACGAATACCACCATGGCCTCATCCTCAGTGACCTCGCACCTCAGGCATGGGTCACGACTCCATGGGGCGCGGCCATCCTGTGGTTCCTCGTGGCTGTGTTCGTCGGGCTGCTGCTTCGCGGCCGCCGCTTCGGGCCACTGATTCAACGCCCCGCCGAGGTGGCGCGTGCCGACGCCGAGTGGGCCGTCGCCGTCGGCGAGCTGCTGCGACGCTCAGGCGCTCGCGCCCTCACTCTCGGAATGCTCGCCACGGCGAGCGAGCGCGCAGTGGCGGTGCGGACGGGGCTTCCCGCCCAGCCGCGCGACCGATTCTGGAATGCTCTGTACGCGCGCGCGCCTGAGCTGGCCGGCGAGCTGGCTGAGGCGGAGAAGGCGCTATACAGTTCGGCGGGCGGCGACGCCGAGCTGTTGAGCGCCGCGCAGCGCCTGCATGGACTCGCTTACCCCCCGGCGCCCGCGCGCCGCCAGCTATCAAAGAACCAGGAGGCTCGATGACCGGTTCCACCTCGATGACCGCTCCAGATTTCTACGCCCGCTTTCGTGAACAGCTGGTCAAAGCCGTGGTGGGGCAGGAGGAAGCGATCCGGCTGTGCGCGGTGGCGCTGGTTTCGCAAGGCCACATCCTGCTCGAAGGTGTACCCGGCACTGGCAAGACGTTGCTCGCCAAGGCCATCGCGCGGACGCTGACGCTGGAGTACGGCCGAGTGCAGTTCACGCCCGACCTCATGCCGGCGGACAT
>DMCH01000102.1:29799-54894 GCA_003446775.1 Chloroflexota bacterium | reverse complement strand
GGGTGGCTGGCCGCCGAGCTGGGCTTTGACGCCATCGAAGTGTAGAAGGCAACGCCGGGCTTTTACGTTTCCAACCAGCTGGCGCGACGATTGAACATGGGTCTCGGAGCCGCTGAGCTGGGCGGCTCGGACGCGCATATCGTGGATGCGGTCGGGCGGGCGTTCACGGAGTTCCCCGGCAAAACCCCGGCCGCGCTGCGCAAGGCGATCGAGATGGGGGAGACCCGGGCGGGCCGGCGCCGATACCGTGCGGTCGGACTGATGCGTTACGCGGCCTGGGGCCTCAACCACCAGCGCTACGTGGTCGCCGTCTAGGCTCGAGCGCTAAGCGAGCGGAACGACCAGCGCTTCGACCGCGGCATCGCCGATCACTCGCGTGATGTGACCACGCCCCGTCGTGTCCTCCAGCAGCGCCACCGCGCCCGGCCCACTTCTCTCGACTGTGCCGTCTGACATCTCGACCTCGATCTCTCCGCTGAGCACGACGAAAAGCTGCCGGCGTGGCGCGACGTGCCAGGTGCCGCTCCAGCCGGCGGGCGCAATGAGGAAAGCAGCCGCAGCGGCCGGCATCGGTTGCGACAAGAAGAGGTCAGGGGCGGGCGGCGCGAAGGGAGTGGCGGCGAGCTCTGCCTCCAGTGTCTCCAGGTGGCTGGCGCCGCTCGGGTCCGAGAAGAGATGGAAGTACGTCTTACGCATGGGCTCAGAACCCTCCCTGGCTTAGGGCCACCAACGGCTGCGGCGCAGGAGCAGCCAGAGTCCGAGCAGGATCAACACCGCCGGCCACAGCACATCTCCGCGTAGCCACGAGAGCAGGCCAAGGTTCTGGAGCAGGTAGTAGATCCCGATGACGACCAGCACCACGGCCCAGAACGAGCCGCCCCCCCACCAGCCCCATCGCCCCGGCCAGTAGCCTGGCCCGTACCATCCGCCGGCATGTCCCTGGGCGCGCCAGTAATCACGCATCTGGTGCCGCCATGCCCGCCATTCGTCGCGAGAGGCACCGGGGCCAGGCTGCGGGGGCCCCACGGGTGTAGTCGGCGGCGGCTCGGTAGCCACAGAAGGATCGTACGCTCCAGTTCTAATTACGATGGGCCTGCGCCCGCTTAGCTCAATGGATAGAGCGCCTGACTTCGGACTTTCCGCGCGAGTTAGTTAGGCGACAGCCAGGTGAAGGTGATCTTCCACGTCGTCTCGCTCGCCTGCACCTCGATGATGAACTGACCCCCGGCGGAACTGAACAGAACCTCGCCACTGGGGGTGCCAGGCAGGACCTCGTTGATGATATTGGTCTTCTCCTTTCCCTGGACGTAGACCTCGAAGAGCTCTGACACGGTTGTGCCGCCTATCTGCGCCATGTCCATAGCCTGCCAGCTGACCCGGTAGTTGCCGGGAGGAATCTCCATCGGGTCGGTGACTTTGGAGTTTATGCCTGACAGCACGATCGGTTGAACTGGCGATTGGACCGGCGATGGCGATGCTGCGACCGGGCTAGGCGGGGCACCGGAAGATAACGGTGTAGCAGCACCGCCGCAGGCCACCAGCACCGTCGTCAGCACGACGACTCTCAGTCGCCTCAAGTGTGGCCGGAGTCTACATCCGACAGATCAGGTTGGAGTCGCTCGCCCTAGCTCTTCGTCTGCACAGCGCGTGGCCTGGCTCCCCGAGGCGTGCTCGTGCGAGCAGGACCACCACTCGCGTTCGTCGTCCATCAGAACACCGCGATACATCGTCTGCTGAGGTCGGCCCATCAGCAGCCGCTCCTTACCCCAGGTGGAGTAGGTGGCGCGCAGCTTGCCGATGACCTTCCGCGACATGGCAACGAGGGTACTCTCTGCCCGATGCCCGGCTGGCTGCAGTTTGTCGGAGCGATTGGCATTGGCGCACTTCTCGCGTCGGCTGTTCAGGCCGGTGTGGCGTGGCTGAACGGGAACGCTGACCGCGCCCACGAGAGTGAACTTCGGGCAGCCGACCGCACCCACGAGAAGGAGCTCCGGCTCGTAGATAATGAGCACGAACGTCGCATGGAAGCGATGACCGACCGGCGAGCACACCGCGACCGGCGCGCTGACCGCATCTACGCGAATCTGCTTCGAATCGCCGCAGTCGGGGTCGCCATGAGAGACGAGGTACAGCGCCTTAGATTGCGCCCGCAGGACTACACGAAGCTCGATCCCAACTTGAAGGAAGCCGTGGACGCGGCGGACAGGGAGCGGCCAGCGCTGCTCCTGGATGCCGAAACCGAGGCGCTCTTCCATCGGGTCGGCGTAGCCATGCAGGGTTGGAACTCCTTCTGGGTCGCGGTTGACAATCGCGAGCACGCGAAGAACACAAGCGAGCGCTTGGGGGAGTACTCGAAGGAAATGCTGAAAGCGGGTGATGAGCTGTCGGAGCTGCTTGTGAAGATCATCGCCGAGGCGAGAGAAGCACTCGCCAAGGCGGAGGCAGCGCTGGAGTAGACAGGCGCGGGCTACGTGAGCAGTTGTGCCGTGGCGGGCTCTGTAGTCTTTGGAGGTCGGCCGGGCATGCCTCTCGCAGCGGGCTGACAACGGCGGGTTGGGGGGTCTACGCGGTCCTAGCGACCACGGAGGCCGGGGCGGCAGACTAGCGCCTACCGTGCCCGCGGCGTTCGGCCGTCATCGGCCGGATCGGGGCGACCCCGGCGCAGGTCGCAGTTGCCCGGACCCCGCGGCCTGGCGAGCCAGTTAACAGGTTCACTTGACAAGCGAACTCGCGCGCTCATGATTGCGAAGCGAAATGACGATTTGTATGGGCGCTCTGTGCGCTGACTCAGGGGACTCGAAGGCGGTCGTGGTGGCCTCCGACCGAATGGTGACCTGGGCCAACCTGATCGAGTTCGAGCATGGGGTTCCCAAATTGACCGTAGCGCCGCCAAGCGCGGTGGTGTTTGGTGCCGGTGATGCGCTGATAGCCAACATGCTGACTGAGCGCGTGGTCCGCGCAGGCACGGTGCACACCGTGACCGATCTGGCCAACGCGTTGTCGACCCAATACGCGCAAATGCGCCAGGAGCGAGCCGAGGCCGACATCCTAATGGCGCGAGGCCTAAATTGGGCTGCCTTCTACGGCCAACACGCGCAGCTTCAGCAGCCGATCGTCATGATGATCGACCAGGCGCTGGCTCAGTACAACCTCGGGGTTGAGCTCTTGGCCGCTGGAGTGGATGACTCGGGTGCGCACCTATTTACGGTCCACAACCCTGGCGGGAAAGTGAACCGCCACGACGTGATCAACTTCGCCGCGATTGGCAGCGGCACCCTGCACGCCCTGCAGTCAATGATTGGCTTCGAGCACACCGCCAAGGATGACCTGAAGGAGACTGTTTTTCGGGTCTATGCCTCCAAGCGCCGGGCTGAGGTCGCCCCAGGCGTCGGCAAGGATACCGACCTGCTGATCGTTAGAGCTGGACAGATAGATGCCGTCGGTGACGCAGTTCTCAAAGAGTTGGAAGAGCTATACAAGGAATTCTTGGCGTCCATAGCCCGTAACCTTGGCAGTAAGATCAGCAAGCTTGACATTAAGGAGGAGGCAAGTGAACCCGCGCCTGCGCCTAAATCCGCCACAGGGGCCAGACGACGACGGACAGGAGCAGCCCGCGCCGAGTCCTGAAATTGCCTACCACCGCGCCCAAGTAGAGGTTCTGAAGGCTCAGGTGGAGCTCTCCAGACTCATCGGTTTCCAGCCCTACGAAGAGCCCAGCCGAGCCGAGCGCGACCTGTCGCCTATCGGCCGTTCACACCGCTAGATCGACTAGCTGCCTTACTTCCACGGCCGACGCCAGACGCGAGAAAGGGACGCACACCGACATCTGCGCGTCCCTCCCGCGGCTGATCCGCGCCGGACCAGCCCGCCCGTAATAGCGCCCGCATCGTATAACCCGGCGCGCTTGCGTGCCATCCCTGCCTGTAAAGCTTTGTGAACACCACCCCTGGGTACTATCACCAAACGCACCGCGCTTAGGACGCTGACAAACTTACCGGGAGGTCGCTACACTCCCATCGAAGACACAGGAAGCCACTCGGTCCCGTAATAGCCGCCCGCCCGGGCCCCTGACCTCCTGAGGTTGTCGCATGCGACTTTGAAGGGAGGTCCGTAGGGACCCGGTGTATCGCGTCATCAAAGACCACGGCGCGGACCACTTCCAGGTGGATCACCACCTGCAGAACAGCACGTACCGGCTGGTCAGCTGCAACATCGCGACACCGCCCGCAGCCGCGAGCTGCCACCCCGACCTGATGAAGCTGCTCAAGAGCCGAATGGACGCCAAAGACGGTGAGGGGAAGGGCCGCGCGATCGCTCTCTACCACGAAAAGCAGCGGTGGGTCGTCGCAGTGATGGCTGGGCACGTGGACGACAAGCACCGGCTGGTCGTCGAGATCAAGGTCGATCCAGGTGTGCGGGACGCCTTGCACTTCACGGTAGTAGCCCATCTGGTTGTATGCGCACGCCGCCTCGCTGCCGCCATGAATGACGGCGACGAAACGTTCTACCTCAGCGTCGGCCGCAAACAGGAGCGTCTCCGTCAGGCCGCGTGCACCGTCGGGATGATCAAGACCGACCCGACCACATGGCAAAGAGTCCGAGGGCAGGCGCTACTCGTGTACCGCCCTGGTCAGCGCGCCGAAATTATGCCCTCGCGGTCCAAGGCGAGAGCGTAGCCCGCTTCGTACATCGGCAAGTCGGCCGGGTCAGCCTGGGCTCGGAGCGCGGCCATTAAGACCTCCGCCTCGGCCAGCTGGTCTACTTTCACGGAGCCGCGGTTGGTTGCTATTGCTACGGACGAATCAGCACCCTCGCCCTCGGGCTCCAGATTGCCGGCCAGCCCATAGGGAAGAAGAGTGCTCATCGCTTGACCTCCGTGCCGATCCTTCAGTGCCCGCCAAGTTTAGGTGTCGCCGCTTCCAACTCAACGCCCTAGCCGTATTGGCTACCGTCTACCCAGTGTGACTGTTTGTCAAGTAGGGCGTCCTGGCCGGGTCCCAGCTACTTCCAGAGCCAACGCCAGAAACCGGCCCGAGCCAACGCCCGCCCGAGTAGTCGGTCCTTGACGCGGCGCTCGATACGGGCGGGGTTGCCGGACGCCAGGGCTTCGAGGTCGTCTACGCGGCGGGCGGTCCTGAACAGCATTGAAGCCAGGGAACGGCGGCGGGTCATGGGGCAGCGCCTGGCGCCCGCGTCTTAATGGCTCGTCGCCCCGGCGGCACCGAGGATCGCCGCAAGCCCTCCAAACACGAGGAGCCAGAAGATCAAGAACACCGCCCATGCCGCGAGGTGGATGTATCCGAGGACCATGCCTGCGGTCGCCATTCCCGATCCAGCTTCACCAGAACGCTTGAGCTGGCTGTGCGCCATGTGTCCTGAGATCACAGCCACGATCCCGCCTATCAGCGGGCACAAGAACCAGGAGACTATCCCAGAGACCAGCGAAACAACAGCGAGGCTATTGGTCGGCGATCGATACATCATCACTGCGCTCGCGTACTGGACCGTGTTCTGGGGTTGGGCGTACTGGGGCGCTTGTTGGGGGCTGGGCAGGCCCGCCACCTGAACCGGGTTCCACCGCGCTCCGTCCCACAGCCACCGTCCGGATGGGGATAGCGTCGGAACCCACTGGTGTCCGTCCCAGTAGTACCTTCCGTCGGGGGACAGCTGCATCGGCTTGGGCGGCTCGGCGCTCATACCGGCCAGCGTAGGCTTAGCTCGGCATCATCGCTACGGGAGTAGGCGCGTAATTCACGCGTGATCGGCGGCTCAGGCGCGTAACCAGATGCCCGCTTAGCTCAATGGATAGAGCGCCTGACTTCGGATCAGGAGGTTGCGAGTTCGAGTCTTGCAGCGGGTACGATCCCCCTCTAACGGCCCTCTTCTGAATACGAATCGGGCCTCTGTCAACTCTCTTGCAAGCCTCTGATAGCCCTGTCAGATCGTCGCAGGTTATGCGCTATACTTGGCGCACCATGAAAATAAACGCGCTGACAGACCAAGTTGCCGACTACCTCGCCGAGACCAAAGCCAAGCGTTCACCGGCCACCCTCGAACAGTACGAATCGGTCCTAGAGAACGTCTGGGAGCCGTGGTGCGCGGAAGCCGGGATCACCAGCTCCGCCCAGATAACGGACAAGCAGATGGACGCCTTCACCGATTACCTGAAGGCGAAGCGCCACCGCGGCAAACCGCTGTCACCCTTCACCCTCCGCACTTACATCCGATCGGTGCGCATCTTCCTTACCTGGGCCTCGGTGCCCAAGGGCCGTTATGAGGCGCCCAGGAAGCCAGGGAAGCGCCTGCGCGACGTGCTCACCCGTGCGGAGATCCAACTTATGGAGGACACGGCCACGGATGCCAGAGATAAGCTCATCGTGCGCACGCTGGCCGATACCGGGATGCGGGTCGGCGAGTTGCTCACGCTGCGCAAGGACACCGGCCTCTGTGAGAACGCCCACGACAGGCAGTATTGGTTGCGGGTGATTGGCAAGGGCGACCGCCAGCGAGACATCGACGTGCAGCCAGCCCTATACCGTCGCCTCAAGGACTTCGCCGCGCACGGCAGCCCGAAGGATTGCGGACTCATCTTCTGCGGGAAGCGCCGACGCAATGACCAGCTCGTGCCGTTGACGCGGAGCGGAGTCGATCAGCTCATCCGAAACCTGGGCAAGACTGCCGGCATTAGCAAGCGGGCTTACCCACATGGATTTAGACACGCCTACATCTCGCACATGCTGAGCAAGGGCGCCAACCTCGTCCAACTCCAAGACCAGATGGGGCACACGTCCTTGGCGATGATCTCAGAGGCTTACAACCAAATGGGCATCAAGGGAAGGTACGGACAACTCGCGGGCCTGCTGTGAAAAGAATCTTCCCATCCGTCATGCGATTCCCCATCCTGAATAGGGAATTCCACGGACGATGCAGACCGCCAAAACGCTCCTGCGCTGACCGTGTTAAGACGGTTGCATGAACAAATCAGCCAGCCGAAAAGTAGTCGAGAAGTACGGGACCACGCCGGGCGGAATCAGCCTTGACCCGCGAATCAATCCACTACACGCACGCATGGCGGCCTCGAAAGATCTACTCGCAGAACTTAACGCGCGACTCGACAAACTAGAGGCTGCGAAGCCAAGGGCGGCGCGGTAGGTCATGCGGCGCATTGGGTTGTGGGTAGCGCGGGCCGTGCTTCCGTATGAAATTCTGATGATGATAACTGCGGTCTTGGCGGGCTATTGCCTTGGCATTCTTGCGAGGGGCATAGCCCAGGCGATCACAGGCGCAGTCTGGATGCGCTAGATGTTCAACTCCGCGACGATGCGGCCCTGACCGGCTGTCGTCAATGTAATTCGGTGCCAGTGTCCATCGCCGAGCGGCAGTACCTTGGAAACGTCAAGGTCCACGGTGTCTGCGATCCACGGACCACCCCCAAGTAGCGCCGTCTTGTCCACACCGTCAACACCGATCGCCGAGATCGTGGTCGAGGTTCCCTCACCGACGCCGAGCGACGACGCGCCGACTGAGTGCGTGTGATCAACGCTTGCGCCCCCGGTTGAACCGGGCGTGGTGCTGGTGGCGTCAGCATTGATTGGCGCGGTATTGGCGGCGGCCACATTGTAAAACAGGTTGGTGCCCCCGCCGCCGCCAATGGTCACGTTTGGCCCCGGCACGCCTACGGCATCGATTGGAATCGTGTGAGCGTGGCTGTGGCTGTGCGCCGCCGACGCGTGGGTGTGACCTACCGACTCCCCGCCAGTGTTGCCGCCAGCGAATGAGCTGGTAGTCCGGTAGGGCTTGAACTTGAAACTGAGCTTGGCCGTGGCCGCTTGCACCCCGTTCGGGAGCGGAAAGTCTAAATCCATCGCATGCGAGGCGTCCACGGACTCGTTGTAAAGCCGTGGCACTGGCGCGGCGCCGGCAGTCTCTAAGCCACTCAGGCGGCGGCGAATGTCGCCCAAGTCCTGATCGTTGGTTCCGGGCATCAAGATTTTATTTGGGGGGGGCATGACAACTCCTGTAATGAGCGCGCCGAGGGCCAGTCCGAAGACGAGTAAAAATCGGCGGCGATTCAATGGTTGCCACCTAGCCGAGCCGCCGCGTTTTCTGCTGCCAGTGAATTTCGTTCGCGATTTCCCAGGGCGTCGGATCGCGGTGATTCACGTTTACCACGATGCTCCCACCTCCGCCTCCGCCGCCAGAGTTCGGGATCACATGACCACCGCTGGCGCCCATCACCAGCGTTTCGGGGCCGGCCTCGCCCACGGTGTAGACGCGATTGGGGAGAACAGGACCGCCATATTGAGCCCCTGCTATACCGTAAAAATCCGGGGTCGGCGCGGCCGGCGGGGTCTGTCCAGGTCCGTAGCCAGGGCCAGCCCATGCATAACCATCACTGGGATCGAAGCCGAAAGGAGCACCCGATCCGGGCGGCAATTTGCCTGCGGGCGTGGCCTTGACCTGAGCCGCAGTCGGCGCGGTCTTCTTCGCGTCAGGGTTCGTGTAGCCGCCACCCGCACCAGAGCGATATTGCTCATCCGCGCTCTGCTGTGCAACGCCGAGACTTACGAAGATGTCGCGAATCTTTCCGGCGATGCTCGTCAGTCGCGCGCTAATCGTCGCCCACATGGCATCGTCACTGCCCCACCGCGAGAATTGCTGGTAGACCGCATCCGCTTTCGTGACAATTTGGTCAAGGAGCGTGAGCAGCACTTTGCCGCCGCCGTGGTTGGCGAGGTCTTGCCAGTCGTTGTTCAGTGTGTTCGTCGCCTGCTGCATGTCGGTGAGCGAATTCCTGCCGTCCTTGACCTTGGCGTCAACTTCTGCCATTGCCTGCGCCACGCTATGGCTGGCAAGGATCAGGTTTCCGTTCGCGTCCGTGTATTTCGCGGTCGTGATCCCGAGATCAATCAGGCCGCGCATGCGCCCGTGCTCGGCGTTGTCCAGTGCACTGACTGCATCGGTAAGCGAAATGTGTTTGATCGCTGCGAGGTCAACCGCATCGTTCATAACGCGCTGGACTTCGTTCTGCGCGAGCCCCGAGCGCGTCAGCGTCGCGTAGCCGGAAATGACTTCCGACTGGTCGGTGATATAGCGCCGGTTGGTCTTGATGAAGTCGTCGATCTGGCCCTGATACTTGTCAAGGTTCGTCCCGGTCGCCGCATAGGCTTGCGACAGACCGAGCATGGCGGCATCGTGCTTCTCAGTAATGTCGATCATGGATTTACCGCCCATGACGAGAAGCCCGATTCCAGCTGCGACGCCTGCGAGTGCAAGGCTGGCACGGCCAAACGAGCCGACAAGATTAGTCATGGCCGAATCGACGCCGGTGCTGTCGACCCTAATGCGTGCGATCAAATCTGGAAGCGCGCGAGCTGGCATGGAAACTCCTTAAAAGGGGGGAAATAGGTTCGGACGGCGGGGGGCCGTGGTCGTGGTCGAATTTCTGGCTGGCGGGGCTCCTGGGCGTTACAGTGCCGCGCAGAACGCCTGTTCGACGGATTGGGGCCTCTGGGAGCGCCGTAGGGAGGAGCCACGACGCCCCGAGGGGCCGAGAGACCTTTACGTCAGATCTGGCGTAGGGTCAGTCGCCCTCCCAATCCGCGAGCACCGCGCGCAGACTGGCGCCTTCGAGCCGGCCATTCGGCGACGCCAGTAGCGCGTCCGTGAGCGTTTTATGCAAAGCCTTCACGCGGCGATCCTTGGCCATCAATTCGGCCTCTGCTCGCGCCTCTTCCCATCGGGTGTTGCCCAACAGGCGCACGGCGACGCGGTCACTTTCATTCTCGGCGCGCGAGCTGGCAGTACCAGCGAAGACGCTGCCCGCAGCGGCGATCACCGCGCGCTCCTTGTCGCGCTCGGGTCGCCACTCGGAGTAGTCGGGCGCTATCACCTTGCACTGACCGGCGGCGGCGTCGATAAAGGCAACTTTCCAGCCCCCCAACGCCAAAGCAGCTACTGCGTGTCCGACTTCATGAGCCGCATAGTGTTTACGATCCTCGGCGTCCGACCGCTGGTGGCCTAAGTCGATCCCGACCGCGCGGAGTTGATCCCGCATCGCGCCGACGGTCATCGGACCCTTCGCGGGTGTCGATCGTGCGACATCCTCGCGGGCCTCGCCGATGATCGCCGTCAGAATGTTCATCGAGTCGGCCGGTGGTGGCTTACTGGTCATCCGATACGCCGGGTCAGGGTCGATGTCCAGTTCAGCGGCCAGTTCGGCGATCGCATCAACCGCCGAAGATCGCGGCGTCTTGTGTCTAGTGTTGCCCCAAATGTGGCCGGGCCGGAAAGAGTCAACGAGTTGCATCATTCCTCTCCCGCCAAAAAGCTCAAGCGCGCCCGGCACGCCCGATGCAACTTGCATTCAAGATCGTCGGCGGCGTTGTAGAGATCCTCGTCGTCGAGGCGACCCATAAACGCCTGCACCTGACCTTGCAGCCCGTGAAGGGCGCCCCACAGCGGATCGCCCAACGTCGGGAGCTTGCCGTCCCCGAGCACGTAGTCCGTGAGCAGGGTTCGCGCTGCGAAGCGGGTATCGTGCATCACCTGCGCCTTGTCAGGCTTCTCGGCGAGCACCGCATCGACTGCGGCGCGCAACTGCCTTAGTTCATTACTGGCCGCCTGCGTCTGACTCGCCGAGATGCGGCCGAACTCACGGGCGACATCCTGTGAGGTCCGACCCGCGGCGGCTGCTCTCTCACGGGCTGCTTTCGAGTCAGCCTCCAGCTGGTCGGCGAGCTCATTGGCGCGCCGAACCTCGGCCTCGGCGTTTCGTGCGAGTTCGCGTGTGACTGTTGCCATGGCTATTTCCTTCCAGGAATTCCGGTTGCGGGATTGATCGTCGGATGCGAGGGCGCCGAGTCGGGGTGCGGGTGAACGCGCGGCGCCGGCGTGACGCCTGGTCCCACGCCGGGTCGGCCTTGGTCGGGTGCTGGGATGCGCGGCGGGGCGCTCGGGGGTGTGCCTGTCGGATTAGCCATTTGAAAATCTCCATGAATGACGGATTGACGGAACCTCATCGGAAAAACGGTCCTGCTGTGGGTTTGGGTTGTGGTGGTTGCGCGGGCTCGTTAACTGTCCGCGGCCCAGTCGGGGCGATCGGCGACGCTGCACCCTTTCTCCTGTTACAACGGCCACAGAGGATTTGGGCATTCGAGTAGTCAGCCGCGCCGCCGTCAGCCAGCGGGACAACGTGATCCAACTGCAACTCGCTCTCGTGGTTGACGGGGTGCGGCGCAACCAGGTAGCCCAGACACATCAGCCCATGGCGTGCAACGTGCTCCACGAGTACCCGCTTGCGCAGGTTTCGATGCTGGCGGTCATATCCGCGAGCGGTGGCGCTGCCGGCGTAGCGGGGCCTATCGTGCCCTTTGCGATGCTCTGCGCAACGGTTCCAAGGGGACTCCACCAACCGCCCACACATGCGGCCGTCAACCTGTTCGATGCAGGGTTTCAGGATTGCCAAACTTAACCTCCCGGAATATTTCTCCCCGCGATGGGGCCTGCGGTGAACGCCCTCCTCGATCGTTCCGTGGTCGGCTATCCCCCCCCACCCCTAGCGCGCGCCCGCCTGCGGGGTTGGTTGGCGTTGGACAGTCACGTCGGGCTCTATCGCTCCGCATCGCGCACAATGGATTGCGGCAGCCGGGTTGACCTGTAGGACAAGGGCAGCGCGTCGCCGTTGTAGCAGTCGGCGAGCTTGGGTTGAGTGTCTGATGATCTTGGACGTGGTATGAGACTCCTGATGGTTTGGAATACAGCCGGTGGATTTGGCAGCCGGTCAGACTGCCCCCGGTTTCTATGGCTTGGAATCTGCCCCCTTGTATCTGGCCCGGAATGCCTCAACCTGGTCAGCCGGAATGGAGTAGCTGATTCCGTCGATTCGTATGCAAACGCGGGTGGGGTCACTCGACCTTGGACGTTCTGGGACTGCGAGGGTGGGTGGTTCAGGGTCAGCCGGTTTACGTGCGGGCTTGGCAGCCATGCCACCCCCTCACACAGGTATGAACTCTTGGTACCCTTCGTGAACTCTTGGGCGCCAAGCGTACCAAGGGTTCCAAGATTCCACGATGTTCAGGTGACATTCTTAGGCAACTCCCAGACCCAGCCACCACTGAAGCCCGACTTCCTAGAAATCACCTTCAAGTCGTTCTTTGCTCTCCAGAGGGTGCTGTGCTTGATGTCAAGTTCTGCAGCCCGTTCCTCGACCGCCTTACCCTCAGCCGGCCCATCCGCGAGCTGCTCGCGTATGAAGTCGCGTGCCATCGTGCGTTGGCTTCGCTCCTCAACCGATGACTGAGCGAGCAGCGTTTCGGCGCCGTGGTCGCTGGTGCCATCCCAGACAATGCGGGGCGTGTCGTCGTCGGCCTCGATCCGGTAGACGAGTGAAGCCGTGCGCGGTCCAAGGTTGCTCTTGGTTGGCGCGATGATTCGGCGGTCGCGGTTGTCGGGATCTTCGGCGACGACCATCGCGGAGCGGGCAGCTCCACCGATACCGATGCTTCCCCCGCCGCGATACAGCGGGTTGGAGGTGGTCGAAGACTTGTTCAGGTGCCGGATGATGAGGACCGCGAAGCGGTATTTGTTCGCGGCCAGTGCCAGAGGCGCCAGTGCGCGCCGCACGTCCTGGTCTCTGTGAGCGTTGATCCTCGAGCTGAGGAAAGCCATCAGCGGGTCGATGATGACGAGCACGGCTGCGGTTTCCTGAACCACGGCGATGATGTGGGGCAGGTCGTCAGGAATGACCGCGACGCGCTCCTGGCCCTCATTCGTTGGCAACGTCGCAAGCGATGTGACCCGATCAAGGTTCGCGCCGGCAAGTTCCAGCCTGGGCCGGATCGTGTCGCCCAAACCATCCTCGGCCGACATCAACACAACGTCACCCTCGAAACCGGGCGAGCCGTCAGGCATCCGCTTACCGCGAGTGATACGGGCTGCGAGGTCGATCGAAACCAACGATTTACCCAGACCGGGATCACCATCAAGGACCGTGATCTTCCCCAGCGGGATTCGGTGATCCCACAACCATTCGACGCGCTCGGGCTGTACCGAGCTGAGGCGAACGCCAATAGTGGGCTTCGCTAGCGGGACGATTTCAGCGATATGCTCACTCATGCGGCCATGGCTCGCTTGATTTCAAGCGGAACCTTCGCCCATTCCTCGCACTGCTGACGAAACTGAATGTTCTTTTGCTGACGCCGCGAAATCCATTCGAGATGTTCACGGCTGCCGAAGTCGGGAAACTTGACGCAGTCGGAATCAGGTGTATGATCGGTGTACAAGTCGTTCTCCAAGGCGCCCTAGCCGGCGCCTTTCGTATTTTCAGACGGCTGCGAGGTCGGTTACATTGCTTGCTTCCCTCGCGAGTTGACGGAGCGCGCGCCGCACAGTCCGCTCGTGAATCTGTTGCTGACGCGCAGACTCAAGCATCTCTCGCGCCACGTGAGCAAGCAGTTCCCGATTACCCGAAACCGCGATCGGCGAAGTTCCGAACAGAATGGCGACGGTGGGGGTCAATTTCAAATCACCTCCTTGGTTCTCACGGGATTTCACATCTTTAACCGACCGGGAATGAGCACTAACAAACCACTAACTGGCACCGACGCCATAGTTGCCGGAGCGAACTGGACACATTCGCAGACGTTGTATCGACAGCGCTTGCAGGAGCACTCGTGATGCAGTAGAAGGCAAGTGTCTTGGTGCTGCCAGCACCCATGGGGATACTCTGTGCGCCGGGTTCGATGCCGTGGGCGTGGCTTTCCGATAATCGCGCCCTGTTTAGTGGCTCTGTGCGCCGCTACCCGATGGGATGGCTTGCAGTAGAGCTGAGGACTGCCGCGACGCTTAGGGGTGAACGGATGCCCGCACCAGGCGCAAAGCGTTACAGGGGGGGCTTTAAATCCCTCTCCAACCCTAGGGGATTCGTTCGGGTCAGCCGGCAGCGCCACGGCTGCGATTCCTCGAAGCCCCTAAGCCTCCTCGATCTGTAGGAGGTCGGACAGCCCGTCGATGGGCGGCGTCTTGACTAATGCAGCGGCAACGCGCCGCGCACTACGAACACTCACCGGTCGGCCATGGTGGAGAGCTGCACTCAGCGTGGTCGGTGAGATACCAGCCGCCACGGCCAGGTCTGCGGCAGACATTGCACGCCGACGCAGGGCATCAAGCAGCTTGCCGGCGTCGAGTTGAACATGGGTCTCGCGCCTCACCATCGCCCGTAACCGTGATCCCCTGGCAGGGGCACTCCGGGTGGTCGGTGAAGTCGGATGCGCCAGGGGTAGGTATACCGCAGTTGACCATTGCTGCCAGGGACCACCCGGACGACTCGGCGACCGAGGCCCGGATCGAACTCGGCCAGTTGGGCGTAGGCTTTGGCGGCTTCCAGGGTTGGGAATGACCCATCCTCGATCGTCAGATAGCCACCGGCCAAACACTTCCAGGCGGCGCGGTATTCCGCCGGCGGGTCGGTCGGCTTCTCGTCGGTGAGCAGGTCACTCACCATCGCTAATCACCTGAAGGTCGGGATCGCCTTGAAAGTGGCGCAGACCGAGCGGTACGAGATCGCCCACGGTGACCGCACCGCGCAGGCGGGCGCCCAACTGACGTCGCAACGCCCGGAGTGCCCGTAAACGCCAACCTTGTTCATGCTCGTACTTGATGGCCGCATCAAGATCCGATCGAGTTGCCCTTTCAACCGATACACATCGGAGGTCCGGATTGAGTCCGGTCGGGTCTTCCCAGGGGGTCGATTCGCCGGATGGATACATTAGGGTTGCGGGTACTTCGGATCGTGTCGCCATGTCGTCTCCTCCAACGTCGCAGCGACAAGACAGCCGAAGCTCTGCTACCCTGACCCTGTTCTACGGGGCGTCGTGGTGATGAGCTTCTCGTCTCTGCGGCGCTTCTCTCTTTTC
This sequence comes from Chloroflexota bacterium, assembly GCA_003446775.1. GTDB lineage: Bacteria > Chloroflexota > Dormibacteria > Dormibacterales > Dormibacteraceae > UBA10449. The sequence continues at coordinate 39,979 of DMCH01000102.1, read as the reverse complement.
GGGCTGTCTGCCAGAGAGAGTACGGGCTCTGCGCGCTGTCTGTATGGCCTCGACCTACTTAACTTATCGTTGCCGGGTACACAAGATGCAGCGCCATAGGCCACTTGATTTTTAGCGCCGAGTGCACACCTCAAAATCAGGAGGCCTAGCCTTGTGGTTTTGCCATCAGCCGCGCCTATCGCAACCGCCATCGGCTATCAGGAAAACCCTGGGGGAGTTGTCGATCTCGTCGAAGAACGTCCTTCATGTCGCCGGGGGTGACGTTCGGCGCCGACCAAGACGAGTCAACCAATTGGTTGACCGTTTGGGTGACACCTGATAATCACTAGGGATAGCGAGACATGGCGGGTTATGCGCTATATCCAAATACGAAACGGGACGATTCATTAGGACACGTGACTTCGGATCAGGAGGTTGCGAGTTCGAGTCTTGCAGCGGGTACCAAGCCATACTCCTATAGCGAAGGCCGGAGCTCAGTAAGTGGAGCCTGCTTCCACCACGCCGATGGGCGCTCTTTGGGTCTCTGGAGCAGTGGTCGGTATCGCGCCCTCACCGCCATCCGCGGCCAGCATCTCCTCGAGCATGCGGTCGAGCCGCTCGGCCTCGCCATGGATGTCGGCGGCCGCTCGCCGTGCCTCGTTGATGTCGAGGCGCTCGGCGTCACGAATGAGCGCGCTGAAGCGCTTGATCCCGATCAATGCGGTTTTGAACTCCCGGCTGAGCAATGAGTGGGACGACTCGATCTCGATCAACATGTCAAGGAATTCCCGCCGCTCGAGGATCATGTTCACCGTCAAGAGCAACGCGAGGATTCCGGTCAAGAAAGTCTGGAAGAGGTTTTCGTGTCCGGTCAGGGCCGAATACAGGTCGCCCGCGGACGCCAAGAGCAAAGTCATCCAGGGCAGCGCGAGCTGCCACAGGTCGAGTGGCGCCTGTCCAGCCGCCGTCTTCGGTGGAGCGTCTGGATAGATCGCCGCCAGCGCGATCAACAGGAACCCGGCGAACCATCCGGTGTCGAGCACGCTGCCCACTGATCCGAACGCGCCCTGGGCAGTGAGATAAGAGAACGCGCTGTCGGCGATGGAGTAGCACGCAACACCGGCGAGCAGCAACGCCATCCTGCCCTTCTGCTGGTGCGATGCTCGCCGGATGGCGAGGATGAGGACGGTCCCGATGAGAATGTCCCCGACTGGGTATGCAAGATCGAGCAACTTGGTCGTCGAGTTGGACTCCCAGACCGAACGCAGCCCGAAGCCCCATGCGGTCGAGGTCAGGGCGAGGGCGACGATGACGCCGTCGAACCAGATGCGCCAGCGAGCAGACGTACCTCGGGCATCGCTCCAGAACGCGCGAATGCCGGCGATCGCAAACGGCACTGCCGACAGGAATCCCGCGTCTGCCAGTGACGGGTACGGCACCTGTACCCCCAGGCCGACTTCGTAGATCGACCAGACCACCTCGCCCGCCGCCCAGAGGCCGGCTGAGATGCCCATCAGCGCCCAGCCGAGCCGGTCCTTCCCGCGAGCCCGGCTTGCGGCCCATGCGCACGCGCCCGAGGCGATCGCTGCCGCGACTGCCTCCCCGATATCGTCAATCGCCGTCACGGCATGCTGTCCAAAGAAGAGGTAACGAATGTTCAGCGCGTAGGCCAGAGAAATGAGCGCGACTGCCGCGATCAAAATGGCGAAAGTCCTGCGCCGACCGTCCAAAGCCATCAACGCGCCATGTGTGAAGGGAAAGTTAAGCAGCCCGCGCGGCCGATTCATCCGTCTAATCGATCGGTAGTTCGTTCGGTAAAATCAACCGGCTGCAGCCGGGCGGCTGGCGGAACTGGTAGACGCGCACGTTTGAGGGGCGTGTGAGGTAACTCATCCGGGTTCGAGTCCCGGGTCGCCCACCACCCCACCACTGCGCCTTAGTCGGGGCACATTTAGATCCATAAGGCGAGCGCTCATGTGTGCCCTATGCAACAATCCGGCCGCCCGCCGAACCCGCCCGCCACGCCCGATGGAGGAAATCGCCATGCCGGTGTTCATCCCCAAGCCGGAAGAGCAGGTCACGTACTTCCAGGGAGTCCTGGAGCACGGCGAGCAGGTCCAGGCCGCTTTCTGGTGTGAGCAACGGCTGTTCTGGCTCGTGCACTGGTTGATCGAAGAGCTCCCGCTCGGCGAGATCATCTTCATGTCGCTCCGACACCGTTACTTCGCCGCGCTCACCGACCGCCGGCTCATCCTCATGGGGTCGACTGGAATGCACAAGCCGATCACGGCCAAGCTTGAGTCCCTCCAGCGGAGCACTATCCAGACGACGAACTTCCGCAAATGGCTGGGCGGCGGCATCAGCCTTGATCTGATGGCCAACGGCACCCTGCGCCGCTTCAAGGTGCCGAGGTCACAGGGCGCGCAGGCGGAGGCCGTACGCAGCCTAGGCGCTGCGTAGCGCACACAGAAAATTAGCCCCCGACCTTCGCGGACACGCGGCTAAACGCACGCCCACGCGTGCGCTTGCCATCACACTAATTGCGTGACGGAGGAGGGTAGGGAGCTCGACCCGGCGACCGAGTTCCGGCAGCTGTACGACCAGCAGTACCTCTCCGTCTACCGCTCCATTCGCGGTGTGGTGCTGGAGCCGTCGGCCGCTGAAGACCTGACCCAGGAGACCTTCGTGCGCGCCTACCGGGCCCGCCATCGCTACACCCCGACAGCTCCGCCGGGCGCCTGGCTTCGAAGGATCGGGATCAACCTCGCCATCTCGTACCTGCGCCGCCAGAAGCTGGCCCGCGTGCTGCCGGCCCGGCTATACACCCCGCCCGATCGGCGGGACTACGACCGCGCCGAGGCGCGAGACGTGGTCACCAAGGCGCTCGCCACCCTCAGCCCGAAGCTGCGCGCCGCGATCGTGCTCCATTACTACGACGGGCTGACCCGGGATGAGATCGCGGCTGTGCTCGGTGTGCCGGCCGGGACGGTGGCTTCCAGGATCGCCAAGGCGGTCGCGATCATGCGCAAGTCGTTAGGAAGCGATCAAGACCTGGGGCCAGAGCGTTCGACTAGTGAAGGTGCCCTACGTGGACGATAAACCCACACGGGGAGGGTTTCGTACACCCTCCGACGACGACCTTGGCCGGATGATCCGGAACACGGTCGAATCGTGGAGGCCGCAGCGCGGCCCTGACTGGTCCGGTGTCCTCATCCGGCTCGCCAACTCGGGTCCGCCTCCATGGCTGCTTTACACCGCCGCCAGCGCCGCCCTGGTCGTGATCCTGCTCGCGGCTTTCCTGGTCGGCTCGGCGCTCCAGATCGGCGCCCTCGGGCCGCAGCCGGTGCCCTCGAACCTGCACTAGGCGAAGAAAGGGACCTCAAGGCCTAGGCCCCGCTCACGCGCGGCCGGTATCACCACCGAGGCCGCGGCCAAGTCCCAGATCGCCAGGCCGTGCGACTCATACAGCGTGATGCCCGGCTCGTCGGGTGCGCGCCACTTGCCCGCGACCACTGAGCTGAGCTCGATCGCGCGCTCCCAGTCGAACTTGCCCGCCGCCTGGGCCCGGATGAGGTCGCCGCTCTCGAGCTGGGCTGTGGCCAGCTGGTCGACGACGACGGTACGGGCACGCTCGACCAGGCCGGCGGGAATCTCGGCCTTGTGGGGGAAGTTGGATCCAGCCGCGACCACGAGCGCATTCGGCTCCACCCAATCGGCCTCGATCACCGGCTCGGCGCTGGTGGTCATCGTGACCACGACATCCGCCCCTCGGACCGCCGCCTCGGCAGATTCCGCCGCGATCGTCCGCACGCCCAGCTCCGCCTGACGATCCCGCGCAAAGGCTGTCCGGCGCTGCGCGTCGCGACCGAAAACCCGCAGCTCTTTGATCTCGCAGACCCTCGACAGCGCCAGGACCTGCGTCACAGCCTGCTTGCCGGTGCCGATGATCGCCACCTCGACCGGCCCTAGTCGCCGCAGCGCCTTCACCGCCACCGCGCTGGCGGCGCCAGTTCGGTACGCACCCAAGTGTTCGGCCTCGACCAGAGCCTGCAGGCTGCCGTCGAGCCCGAAGATCGAAACCAGAAATCGAGCCCCGCCCTCGGCGACCGAGTAGGCCTTGACGCCGGTGCACCGCCCTCCGGGATAGGTCGCGAACATCACGTTGAGTAGGCCGCCCGGGGCGAACGCCCGGCGACGAGGCACGTTCTGGGCGATTCCTTCGCCAAGCTCGCGCATCGCATTCTCGACGGCGCTGATCACCGCATCCATGTCCACGACCTGGGTTACGTCCGCTTCACGCAGCACTAGGGTCATGGCAGGGAGAATACTCACCCATGGCTCCAAGCTCATTGAATGTCGGGCTCATAGGCCTCGGCACCGTGGGAGGCCAGGTGGCCGAGCGCTTGCTCACATGGCAGGCGCAGCTGGCCCGCAGGGCGGGGATCGAGCTCTGCCTGCGCCGCGTGCTCGTGCGCGACGTCAAGAAACGGCGGCCCATGCCGGTGGCGACTGAGCTGCTGACGGCGGATCCACAGGAGCTCCTGGAAGACCCGGCGATCCAGATCCTGGTCGAGGTGGCGGGGGGCGATGAGCCGATGCATTCGTATCTCGAGCGGGCGATCCGCTCCGGCAAGCACGTAGTCACCGCCAACAAGGTCGTCATGGCCAAGCATGGTCCCGAGCTTCTGGACCTCGCCGCCGAACGAAACGTCGACGTCTACTTCGAGGCGGCGGTGGGAGGCGGCATTCCCCTCATCAGCACGTTCCGCACCGACCTGCAGGCCAACCGCATCGAGCGCGTGTCCGCGGTCATCAACGGAACGACCAACTACGTGCTCGGCCGGATGGCGTCCGCGGGTCTATCGCTGGGCGACGCGGTGCACGAGGCCCAGGCGGCCGGCTTTGCGGAAGCGGATCCGACCGACGACATCGGCGGATTCGACGCCACCTACAAGCTCGCGATCCTCGGGTCGATCGCATATGAGATCAAGATCCGCCCCGACGATGTTTTCCGCGAGGGCATCGAAGGCATCGAACCGGTCGACTTTCGCTACGCGCGCGAGCTCGGGTACGCGATCAAGCTGATCGCCCACACCCAGCGCCATCCCGGACGAGTCGAGGCGCGTGTGCACCCGGCGATGGTCCCGCTCGACCATCCGCTCGCCCAGGTCGAGGGCGCCAACAACGCTGTGTACGTCGAAGGCGACCTGGTGGGGCAGGTGCTGCTCGTGGGTCAGGGCGCCGGCGGGCGGCCGACAGCCTCAGCGGTGGTCGGCGACCTGATCGATCTCGCGCGATCGATCCGCCGAGGCGTGCAGAGCCGTCCGTCGTTCAGCTTCGACGACCGCATCGGCGTGATCCCGATGGGCGAGGTGAGAACGCGCGCGTACTTCCGCATTCGGGTCGACGACCGGACAGGCGTGCTGGCCGCCCTCGGCCAGGTGTTCGCTGAGGAAGGGGTCAGCATCTCGAGCCTCATACAGAAGGACGCGTGGGTGGAGGAGCAGACCGCCGAGCTGGTCGTCACGACCCATCCCGCCCCTGACGCCAGCCTGCAGAGAGCACGCGAACGCATCGCGACGCTTTCGCCGGTGCATGCGGTTTCCTCGTTCCTTCGCGTCTTTTAGACGATGACTCGCGCGCGATCCTTTTAATGGGAGTCATAGCTCGCTACCGCGAGTACCTTCCGGTTGGGCCGGCCACTCCGGAGGTCGACCTTCACGAGGGCTCGACCCCCCTTGTGCCCAGCCGCAACATCGGCCGCGCCCTGGGCCTCGAGCGGCTCTTCTTCAAGTACGAGGGCCTGAACCCGACCGGCTCCTTCAAGGACCGCGGCATGGTGGTGGCCGTGGCCAAGGCGCTCGAAGGCGGCAGCCGGGTGCTGATGTGCGCGTCCACCGGCAACACCTCGGCCTCGATGGCGGCCTATGCGGCGCGCACCGGCGTTCGCGCCATCGTCGTCGTGCCGTCGGGCGAGATCGCGATGAACAAGCTCTCGCAAGCACTGATGTATGGAGCCAAGGTGGTGGCGCTCAAGGGCACCTTCGACACGGCGCTCGATGCGGTGCGCGAGCTCACGAGCCGATATCCGGTCGCATTGATGAACTCGGTCAACCCCAACCGACTGGAGGGGCAGAAGACCGCAGCCTTCGAGATCGTCGACGCGCTTGGGGACGCGCCCGACTACCTCCTGCTGCCCGTCGGCAACGCCGGCAACATCACCGCGTACTGGAAGGGTTTTCGCGAGTACCACAAAGCAGGGCATTCGACCCGCCTGCCTCGAATGGTGGGCGCCCAAGCCGAGGGCGCGGCGCCGATAGTCGCAGGCCATCCGATCGCCAATCCAAGGACCGTCGCCTCCGCCATCCGCATCGGCAATCCCGCGTCATGGGAGGGAGCGACCAGCGCTCGTGACGAGTCCGGCGGCCTCATCGCCGCCGTCACCGACACGGAGATCCTGTCGGCACAGATACGCCTCGCGAACACTGAAGGGTTGTTCGCGGAGCCGGCCTCGGCGGCGCCGCTGGCGCTTCTCATCAGGCTCGTCATGGAGGGCAAGATCGAAAAGGACTCGACCACCGTCGTCGTGCTCACGGGGTCCGGCCTCAAAGATCCGGACGCCGCGCTGAATAATGTCGAACCCCCGATCGAACTCGATGGTGATGCCCGTACACTCGCTAAGGTTTTGAAGCTGTGATCGGGCCGTCGGACGAGCGCTGGAATTCTCACGACGCCGGGCGAGGGCCCGCGTAGTGCGCGTCCGCGTCCCCGGCTCCATCGCCAACATCGGCCCCGGCTTCGACTGCATGGCCATGGCCATCGACCTCTGGCTCGAGGTGGAGGCGGAGGTGGCGGATCATCCGTCGTGGGATTTCGAGGGCGAAGGCGCTGAGTACCTCGCCGCGCACGACAACCCGTTCAGCCGCATCAGCATGAAAGGGCGCGTCCGGAGCGAGATCCCGCTCGGGGTCGGACTCGGCAGCAGCGCCGCCGCCCGCCTCGCGGCATCCGCGCTCAGCAGCCCGTGGGATGTGAAGAGCCACGTCATCGACGCCGGCGCCGACGAGGGCCACCTTGACAATGTCGCGGCCTCCGCGGCCGGCGGCATCCGCATCGTCACCGAGCAGTTCGACGAGCGGCTGCCCAACCCAGGTTGGGGGCTCGCGGTCTTCGTAGCTCGCGCACCGGTTCCGACCGAGAAGGCGCGCGCCGTGCTGCCCGACTCGGTGCCGATGGATTCGGCCGTTTACACAGCGGCCCGCACTGCCCTGCTCGTGCGCGCGATCACCGCCAAGCGGCCGACGCTGCTCGAACATGCACTTCGCGATCGCATTCATCAGCCGCACCGCCTTCACCTCTACCCATGGACCCAGGACGTCATGGATGCGGCGGACAGGGCGGGCGCTTATGGCTCGGCAATCTGCGGCGCCGGTCCAAGCGTCTTCGCTTTCTGTGCGACCTCCCAGGCCGCGCGCGTCGCCAAGTCAATGGCCGCGGCTGCGCCCCATCACGGCCGCCCCCTCGTCACCCGCGTCACCGACAAGGGGATGTTCAGGACTCTGTGATCGTTCAGAAGTACGGCGGTACCTCGGTGGGGACCGCCGCTCGTATCCGGCGCGTCAGCCGGCGCATCGCGAAGACGGTCAAAAGCGGAGAGCAGGTGGTCGTCGTCGTGTCCGCGATGGGACGCACCACCGACCGCATGATTGCACTTGCGCGCAGCGTCAACCCCGACCCGCCGGCGCGCGAGCTCGACATGCTGGTCGCCAACGGCGAGACGATCACCGCGCCACTGGTCGCGATGTGCCTCGAGGGGATGGGCGTGCCGGCGGTCTCGCTCTCGGGTCTTCAGGCCGGCGTGCAAACCAGCGCGCACCACTCGCGTGCTCGTATCCATGCCATCAAACCCGACCGCATCCTCGAGCTGCTGCGCGACGGCAAGGTCCCAGTGGTCGCCGGCTTCCAGGGGGTGACCGAAGACCTGGAGGTGACGACCCTCGGTCGAGGCGGGTCGGACACCACAGCGGTCGCGCTCGCCGCGGCGCTGAAGGCCGACGCCTGCGAGATCTTCACCGACGTCGACGGCATCTTCACCGCCGATCCCAGGATCGTGAAGTCGGCGCGCAAGCTGACCCACATCCGCTACGACGAGATGCTCGAGCTGGCCGCAGTAGGAGCTCGAGTGATGCATCCGCGCGCGGTCGAGCTCGGCGAGGTGTACCGCGTGCCGATCCACGTGCGGTCGAGCTTCCACGACGGCGTGGGTACGATGATCGTCGCCAAAGTTCCGATGGAAGACAGACAGCGCGTGCGCGGGATCGCGCAGGAAACAAACGTCGGCAAGATCACCGTGATCGGTGTCGCCGATCGTCCTGGCGTGGCTGCCGCCATCTTCGAACCCCTGGGCAAAGCCGGGATCTCGGTCGACGTCATCGTGCAGAACATCGGCCGCTCGGGGCGCACCGACCTGACTTTTTCGGTGGCGGAGTCCGATTTGAAAGCGGCCGAGAAGCTCGTCAAGGTGGCCGCGAAGACGGTCGGCGCGACTCGGGTCGCGTCAGCCGGCGGAATCGCCAAGCTCTCAATCGTCGGCACCGGCATGCTCGGCATGCCGGGCATCGCCGGCCGCATGTTTCGAGCCCTGGCCGACGCCGGCATCAACATCGAGATGATCAGCACGTCGGAGATCCGCATCACCTGTCTCGTTGCGCGCGAGCAGGTCGATAAGGGAGTGCGCGTCCTGCACAAGGCGTTCGAGCTGGATCGAGACTAGATGCCGGTAAACGTCGCGATCGTCGGCCCGGCCGGGTCGGGCAAGACCACGCTGTTCAAAGCGCTCACCGCTGGGCGTGGCGCAGATGGAGTCGGGATGGTGGACGTTCCCGACGAGCGCTTGCAGCGGCTTGCCGAGGCGGTCAAGCCGCTGAAGGTCACCCCCGCCCAGGTCCGGGTCGAAGACACGCCGCCGGGAAGCAGGGCCCAGCGTGTGGCATTTGCGCGGCAAGCGGACGTGCTCGTCAAGGTCGCCCGGTGCTTCGGTCCGGACCCTCAGCCGGCCGCCGAGCTCGAAGAGTTTGCGCTCGACCTCGTCCTTGCCGACCTCGCCTCGGTCGAGCGGCGACTGGAGCTGGTGGCCAAAGAGGTAAGGGCCGGAAAAAAGGACGCGGTCGCCGAAAACGAGGTCCTGCAGCTCGCCAAAGCGCACCTCGATGCCGGCCAGTCGCTCCGTACGCTGACCCTCGACCGCGAGCAGCGAGAGCTCCTGAACGGAGTTTTTCCGGTCACCCTCAAGCCATCCGTCTATGTCGCCAACGCCGCCGACGAGTTGCTCCCGGGCGGCGGCGAGCCGGCCACCAAGGTGAGCCGGCTGGCAGCGGTCGAGAATGCGCCGGCGATCGTCCTGTCAGCGCGCCTGGAGGCGGAGCTTGGCGAGCTTGAGGAAAGCGAGCAGGCGGAGATGCGCGCGAGCTACGGCATCGACGAATCGGGTTTGGGCCGCATCGCCCGCGCCGTTTGGGAGGCGGGTGGGCTCATCACATATTTCACCGCGGGTGAGCCGGAGGTGCGCGCATGGCCGTGCGAACGCGACGCACTGGCTCCGGTCGCCGCCGGCAAGATCCACACCGATTTCGAGAAGCACTTCATCCGCGCCGAAGTGACCTCCGTCGATGAGCTGGTCGCGGCCGGATCGATGGAGGCGCTTCGCGCGGCGGGCAAGCTACGCATCGAAGGACGCGAGTACAGGGTCAAGGACGGTGACGTCGTGTTTTTTCGCGTCGGGCGCTAGAAGAGAGACCGACCCCCGAAGAAGGTCACCCAGAGCAGGTTGGCCACGAATACCAGCAATGCCAGGACCAGGATCAACATCACCCACCGCATGTCCCGTCTAACGGTGCCCTAAGAGGCCGACTTGCGTCTTTGCAGCGGCGCCTCCTGGGTTCATCATTTATCGCCGTGAGCGGGCCGGGGCCCCTTTTGTTCAGTGGGGCGCACGTGTGGGTGCGGGTCGAGGGCAACGATGCCATCCTCGGCCTCAGCGACTATCTGCAAGACCAGATGGGCGAGATCACATCCCTCGCGCTGCCCGACCTCGGGGACGTGCTACACGCCAGTCGGCGTATGGGCCACGTGGAATCCGAGGAAGCGTCTTCGCCGATCGAGGCGCCGATCAGTGGCGAGGTCATCGAGGTCAACCCCGAGG
>DMCH01000102.1:29226-29439 GCA_003446775.1 Chloroflexota bacterium | reverse complement strand
CAGGCAAATACCTGTAAAGGCTTGACAGTCCCCATATAGAGCGGTATAACTGCGCCCGGGACACAACATGTCGTAGCCCACGTCTCATTCGGTTGAGTCCCCGGCCCAACAGCAGGCAGGCGGCAAACCTCCCAAACGTCGCACCCCACGCCCTCGAAACGGCTCTCCCTGCCGCCTGCCTGTTCACCTCCCCACTAGTGGGGAGGTCCGGTC
>DMCH01000102.1:19806-28951 GCA_003446775.1 Chloroflexota bacterium | reverse complement strand
GTGGGGAGGTCCGGTCGCGCCGCGCAGCGGCGCCACCGGGGTGGGGAGACCCGGGCTGCCCAAGTCCGAGAACAAACTAAACTTGCCACCTCGATGAGTAAAAAGGGCCGCAAGAAGGGCCGCAGGTACCGCCAGCCCGTCCGTGTACCCGGCAGCGGCGCCGCCGGCGCGACCGGCGCAGCCGCTATGCCCACTGCGATCCGCTCCGTCTCGCAGGCTCGCGTCGGGGGCGACCAGGCAACGGTCCGGGCGGTGGAGATGTCCCTGGGGGCCCGCAACCAGGTCGTGAGGGGACCTCGCGGCCGCATGGTCGTCCAGTCCGGCGACCCATCGATCCCGCTGGACCGCGTGCCTTACTTCACCAGGGACCTGGTGCGGCTGCTGGTGGTGGGCGCCGCGATGGTCGTGCTGCTCGCGGTTGGTTCGTTTGTGGTCCCACAGCTCGTTAAATAGCTAATTTTTCAGGCGATTAGCTAACCTTTCCCGCGATGGCGCAGCCCTCGACGCAGGCCCCGGTATCGCTCGGGGCTGACGACAAAGCCCGCGTCGTACATCGCCTCCGTCGCGTGCATCGCGCACCAGCGACCGACCACAAGCACCCGGTCAACCAGGCTCACTACGAGGATTCGACCTTCGGTGAGCGCCTGGCCGACCGGGCGGCGGCGGTCATCGGTTCGTGGCCATTCATCATCAGCCAGACCGCTCTCATGGTCCTCTGGGTGTACGTCAACGTGTGGGCGATCTTCATCCAGCACTGGGATCCGTACCCATTCATCTTCTTGAACCTCGTCCTGTCGTTCCAGGCCACATACGCGGGACCGATCGTGCTCCTGGCGGGCAACCGGCAGTCACAGAAGGACCGAATCACGCTCGAGCACGCGGCCGACGAATCCGACAAAGGCGAGCAGCACATCACCAAGATCCTGATCGAGATCAAGAAAAACACCGAACTGACGCTGCAGATCCTGCGCGAGCTCGAGGCGGAAGGGGGCTGATGGCGTCTCAGGGATCGGTCACGACCGCCAGGCAGAGGGTGGCGCGCCAGCACAAGCACCCCGTCAACCAGCTTTTCCACGATGAGGCCACCGTCGGCGAACGCGTTGCCGACAAAGCGGCTTCGGGCATCGGATCGTGGTGGTTCCTGGCCATCCAGAGCGTGATGATCGCGGTCTGGATCGCCGTCAACTCAGTCGAGTTCTTCACGCACAAGTGGGATATCTACCCGTTCATCCTGCTCAACCTGGCGTTCACGATCCAGGCGGCGTTCACAGGCCCGGTCCTGTTGCTTTCGGGCAACCGGCAGGCGCAGAAGGACCGCCTGCGGCTCGAGCACACCGCGGAGGTGGCCGAGTCGGCCGATAAGGCGACCCTGGAGATCCTGTCCGAGATCGAGCGCAACACCGAGGCGACGCTAAAGGTGCTCGAGCACCTGAAGAAGCGCCGGGCGGCCAAGGGCGGCGCCCAGGCGTAGACCGGACTCACGCCAGCCACCGGTACACTCAGCCGGTGCGGGTCATCCTCTTCACGGGCAAGGGCGGCGTGGGCAAGACCTCGGTCGCCGCGGCCACAGCGGTCGAGTGCGCCCGTCTCGGGTACCGGACCGTCGTCATGAGCACCGACCCGGCCCATTCTCTAGGCGACTCCTTCGACGTCGAGCTGGGCACGGACATGACACCGATCGCACACAACCTCTGGGCTCACGAGGTCTCCTCGCTGCACGAGATGCAGCGGCACTGGGAGAAGCTGCACGAGTACGCAGTCGAGGTCTTTGCCGCGCAGGGCCTCGATGAGATCGTCGCCGACGAGGTCGCCAACCCGCCTGGCATGGACGAGGTCGCATCGCTGATGTGGATCAAGCACTACGCGCAGCGCGACGAGCATGACGTCCTCATCGTCGACTGCGCGCCCACCGGCGAGACCCTCCAGCTGCTCACATTCCCGGACGCCGCCAAGTGGTGGCTCGACAAGATCTATCCGTGGTCGCGGCGCGCGATGCGCGTAGCCCGCCCGCTCTTGCAGCCGATGATTGGCATGCCCCTGCCCTCGGACGAGATTTACGCCTCGCTCAAGGACCTGTTGCTCGACCTCGGGGGCATGCGCAAGGTTCTTACCGACCCGGCGACCACCACGATGCGCATCGTCCTCAACCTCGAGAAGATGGTGGTGAAAGAGGCCAAGCGAGCGTTCAGCTACTTGAGCCTATTCGGCTACGCGACCGACGCGGTGATCGTCAACCGCATCCTTCCGGACGAGGTGCAGGACGAGCTGTTCAAGAAGTGGCAGCGAATTCACAAGCGCTACGAGGTCGAGGTCGAGCAATCGTTTGCCGGCATCCCGATCCTCAACGTGCCACTCTTCGACCGTGAGGTGGTCGGCGTCAAAATGCTGGAGCGGATGGCAAAAGCGACCTATGGCGATCGGGACCCGGCGCGGATCTTCGCCACGTCGAGTCCGCAGAGAATCGACAAGGACGGAAGCGATTACGTGCTCAGCCTCAAGGTGCCGTTCGTGGATCGCTCTGAAGTGGACCTGAGCCGGCACAACGGCGAGTTGTACGTGACGATCGGCAACTACCGGCGTGAGATCTCACTGCCCCGGGTGCTGTCGAAGCGCGACACCGCCGGCGCCAGCATCAAGGACGGCGAGCTGCGTGTGCGTTTCTCGCGCCCGCCGGTGGTGCCACGGCACGGAGTCGCGAACCCCTCTCCGGGCCTCCCCCCGGACGGGGGGAGGGCAAAGTGAGCCGCGATGGCGAGAAGCTGATCGAGCTGGTCAACGAGCTCGGCTCTCGGGTCAGCCACCTCCTGACGGACATGATCCCGCCCGCGGCTCAGGTGCACCTGCTCAGCGCGCAGCGGGAGCTGATCACCGCGCTCATGCTCATCTACGAGCACCGCGTAACGACGGCCCCGACGGGTCGCACGCGCCGCGCGGCGGCAGGCGCACGCCGGAGCACGCAACGCCGCCGCACCGCCAAAATCCCGATCGACTAAGTGACCCAATTCGCAAACTTCTTGGTCGCGGCTCTGATGCTCGTGCCTGCGCTGCTGATCGCCATCCCGGTCCATGAGATGGGGCACGCCGCGGCTGCATATTTTCAGGGCGATCGATCAGTGCGCTACTTCGGCTACTTTACTCTGAACCCGCGCCGCTTCCTGGATCCCATCGGAGTCATCGCCGTTTTCATGTTGCTGACCGGGTGGGGACGGAGGGTGCCGGTGCAGCCAAATCGCATCAGCACGGTGCGGCAGCGCCTGGTTTTCTTTCTTGGAGGCCCCGCCGCGAACCTCATCGCCGCGATCGCGTTCGGTCTGATCCTGCGAGCGTTCAATGCCATCGGCATTCACCCGGCGCTCACTCCCATCGGCCTGCTCGCAACCCTTGTTTACGCGATCGTCTTCCTCAACCTCTCGGTTTTCGCCTTCAATCTGCTGCCGATCCCAGGCCTTGACGGCTGGGATGTGATCGAGACCATTTTTCGCTCGCGCAACCCACGCTTCTTCTTCAACGTATCCGTCCGCCGGCGCGAGGTTTGGGCCGGCGCGGCCATCGTGATCTTCATCGGCTATTTCGTCGGCGTCCCCGTCCTCAGCTACGTGATGGAGCCATTCTTCAAGCCCGCGAGCCTAATCTCTGTAGGCCAATGCATCGGTTACGGGGTCCCCAGATTCAACGTCCTGTATCCCTGCCTGCTGTAGGCCGGTTGGTCAACCAGCCGCCCTACGCGGCACTGGTCCAGGAGTTCGGCCGCGCCCAGGTCGTCGAGGCGATCCGCGACCAGGTCGCGGCCGAGCGGAAGGATGAGGTTGTCGACGACGATGAACGCAGCCGGCGCGTCTCCGCGAGGCTGCGTGCCTCTGCCACCCCGCGTCTCCGCCGCGTTATCAACGCCAGCGGGGTGATCCTCCACACCAACCTCGGCCGCGCGCCGCTGTCGCGATCGGCGACCGAGGCGCTCGCGGTGGCGGGCGGCTACAGCAACCTCGAGCTCGACCTGGAGACCGGCCGCCGCGGGGAACGTGCGGACCTGCTCGCGGGATTGCTCAAGAGGCTCTTCGATTGCGAGGCGGCGCTGGTCGTGAACAACAACGCGGCTGCAGTGCTGCTCGCGCTGACCGCCCTGTGCAAAGGCCGCGAGGTGGTCGTCTCACGAGGGCAGCTGGTCGAGATCGGTGGTTCGTTCCGCATGCCCGACGTCATGCGCCTGTCGGGCGCGCGCATGGTCGAGGTCGGCACCACCAACCGCACGCGCGCAGCCGATTACGAAGACGCCGTCACGCCTAAAACCGCCGCGCTCCTGCGCGTGCACACCTCCAACTACCGCGTGTCGGGCTTCACAGAGTCGGTTTCGCTCTCTGACATGGAAGCCGTCGCGCGCCGCCACGACGTACTGCTGATCGACGACCTCGGCAGCGGCGCGGCAGAGCCGATCGCCGACGAGCCCACCGTGGCCGAGTCGCTGAGACTCTCGGATGTGGTCACGTTCTCGGGCGACAAGCTCCTGGGAGGGCCCCAGGCCGGCCTCATCCTCGCGCGCCGCGCACCAGGAGTAGAAGCGGTGCGCAAGCTGTCGCGACATCCGCTGGCCCGCGCGGTGCGAATCGACAAGCTCACCCTCGCCGCGCTGGAGGCGACATTGCGCCAGCGCCTGGCCGGGCGTCTCGACGACATTCCCGTCGAGCGCATGCTGCGCATGCCGGTCGAAGAGATCAGAAGGCGCGCCGGGCTCTGGTCGGTGAAGCTCGAAGAGCGCGGCGTCAATTCCTCGCTCGTCCCCGGAGAGTCCGCCGCCGGCGGCGGCTCCCTGCCCGGCCATGCGCTCCCCACCATGCTCATCGCGCTGGCGGGTCCCGCGTCGCGGCTCGCGACCGCATTGCGGCGCGGCGACCCGCCCGTCATCGCACGCATCGAGAAGGACGCGTGCTGCCTCGACCCGCGCACCGTCTTGCGTGGCGAGGACGAGCAGCTCATCGATGCCGTGGAGGCGGCGGTCAAGACCCTAGGGGCCCCCGCGAACTCAAGGCGAAGCCTCTGAGTTCGTGGGGCTATCTGAAGTGATCCTCGGCACCGCGGGGCACATCGACCACGGCAAGTCAACCCTCGTGACCGCGCTGTCGGGGATCGACCCGGACCGGCTGGCCGAGGAAAAGCGCCGCGGCATGACCATCGATCTCGGTTTTGCCCACATGCGCTTCCCGAGTGGGCGCCAGATCGGCATCGTGGACGTCCCGGGGCACGCGCGCTTCATTCGCAACATGCTCGCGGGCGCGCACGGGATCGATGTCGTGCTGCTGGTCGTGGCCGCGGACGAAGGCGTCATGCCCCAGACCAGGGAGCACCTCGAGATCATCGACTTGCTTGACGTCCGTCGCGGCGTGGTTGCGCTCACCAAGATCGACCTCGTCGACGAGGTGTGGTACGAGCTGGTCGTGGGCGAAGTGCGAGAGGCGCTCGCTCACACGTCGCTGGAAGGGTCGGCGATCTGTGGTGTTTCGGCGGTCACAGGCCAGGGACTCGCCGAGCTGGTCTCGAGCCTCGACGCCGCGTTCGACCGGGTCGAGTCCAGGGCCGACCTCGGGCGCCCGCGGGTCCCGATCGATCGGGTCTTCACCATGAGCGGCTTTGGCACGGTCGTCACCGGCACCCTGGTCGATGGCACGATCGCAGTCGGCGACGAGCTTCAGGTTTTGCCCGGCGGCGCCACCGCCCGCGTCCGTGGCCTGCAGCAGCACAACCAGAAGGTCGACACGGCGGAGCCTGGAAATCGCGTCGCGGCGAACCTCATCGGGGTGGACAAGAGCGAGGTCGAGCGCGGTGACGTGCTCGCCCAGCCCGGCGCGCTGCAGGCGACACGGCGGGTGGACGCCCGCGTGCGCGTGCTCGCATCCGCGCCTCGAGGGCTTCGGCACGGCGCCGAGCTCCTCCTCCATACGGGCACGGTGGAGGTCGGGTGCCGAGCGATCCTCCTCGAGGGGGACACGATTGAACCGGGCGGGCAGGCGTGGATCCAGCTCTACCTGGAACGCCCGATTGCGGCCGCCAACGACGACCGCATCATCCTCCGCATCCCGAGTCCCTCGAGGACGGTCGCCGGCGGCCAGATCAAAGACGTAGCGCCGCGAAAGCATCCACGCCACGACGCCGCCGTGCGCGAGTCGCTGGAACGCAGGGCGGCCGGCGACGTCCTGCAGGAGGAGCTGCGCAAATACCCGCGCGGCGTGGCGCTGAGCGCCCTGCTCAAGGCCACACTGGCTACAGACGCTGACGTGTCGCGCCTCCAGGCGCGCCGCCTGGGCGAGTGGCTGTTCGCGCAGGAAGCATGGTCGGCCGTGGCCGACCGCGCTGTGCGGGAGCTGGCCGCCTATCACGAGGAGCATCCGCTCCGCCGCGGCATGCCGCGTGAGGAGCTGAGGAACCGGCTCGGGATCCAGCCCGGCCTGTTTCCCTCGGTCGTGAAGGCGCTCACCCAGGAGCAGCGCCTCGAGGAGAGAGACGGCGAGGTGGCCGCGATTTCACACCAGGTCGCCGACCAAGCCTCCGGCGGCCCAGCCGCCCTTTTGCTCGAGCTTCTGGGAGCCGAGCCTTTTGCTCCGCCGTCTCTCGCGGAGGCGATGCGGACCGCCGGCGTTACGCCTGAGATCGTTCGCGCCCTGGCGCAACGCGGAGACCTGGAGCGGCTGAGCGACGACATTGCGTTCACGCGGGACGCGTATGAGCGGGCCGTACTGGCGGTGAAGGAGCTGATCGCGACCACTGGGTCCGTGAGCGTGGCTCAGCTGCGTGACCGCCTCGGTGCCAGCCGGCGTCCGATGCTGGCGCTGCTCGAACACCTCGACGCCGTCAAGCTCACACGTCGCGTCGGCGACTCGCGCGTCCTTAGGTAGGATTCGGCCGTGCGGATAGTCGATCTGCTGACCCGAGGGCGGCCGACCGTGTCATTTGAGTTCATGGCGCCGCGAGATGAAACCGAGGTCGAGGTACTCGAAAAGACAGTCGCAACGCTGGCCGGCCACGCCCCCGACTGGGTGTCGGTGACGTATCGCTTGCGCACCGGCGAGAAAACCCTGGAGCTCGTGACGCGGATCAAGCGGCACTACCACATCGAGGCCATGGCACATCTCACCTGCGCCAACTCTCGTGACGAAACGCGGCGAATCTTGAACTGGATGGAACGCGAAGGCGTCGCCAACGTGCTGGCATTGCGCGGCGACCCGCCCGGACCAGGCGAGCCTTTTCAACCCGCCGACCCTGAGCTGAAGCACGGGAGCGATCTGGTCGCTTTCGTGCGCGGCAACGGCTACCGGCTCGGCATCGGCGCCGCCTGCAGCGCCGAGAAGCACCCGGAGAGCCCTGACCTCGAGCACGAGTTCCGCTACCTGCGTTTAAAAGTCGAAGCAGGCGCGGATTTCCTGATCACCCAGATGTTCTTCGACAACCGGTTCTACTTCGACCTTGTGGCTCGCGCTCGAGCGGCCGGCATCACGGTGCCCATCGTCCCGGGCCTCATGCCGGTCCCGAGCCGGCGATCGCTTGCGTTCGTCACCCAGATGTCGGGCGCGACCGTGCCCGACGCCCTGCAGGCCGAGATCGATGCCGCGGCTGACGACGATGCCATCCGCAGGCTCGGAGTGGACCACTGCATCAAGCAGTGCGTGCAGCTGCTCGAAGCCGGTGTCCCGGGTCTCCACTTCTATACCTTCAACCGCGCCCGCGCCCCGATCGAGATCCTAGGCACGCTGCGCGGGCAGCAGTTGCTCGCCTCTTAACCGCTACAGTCCACTAGCCATGCTCGCAGGGATAGATCTCGGGGGGACGCAGGTTCGCGTGGCGCTGGCCCGCTCCGATGGGAAGCTTGTCGCCAGCGTCAAGACCAAGACCCCGCAGCTCAAGACGCCCCAGGGCATGGTGGATTGGGCGGCGGCGGAGATCGACCGCCTGCGCGGCAACCAGAAAGTGACGAGCATCGCCATCGGCGCTCCCGGACCCATCGACCTGAAGCGCGGCATTCTCGTCAATCCGCCCAACCTTCCGTGGCGAAACGTGCCCCTGTCATCGATGCTCAGCCGCGCGACCGGCGCCAAGGTGCATCTGGCGAACGACGCCGACATGGCGGGCCTGGGTGAGTTCCACCATGGCGCGGGCCGCGGGACTCGCCACATGGTCTACATCACGTGGTCGACCGGGATCGGAGGCGGCCTCATCATCGACGGCCGCCTGCACCGCGGCGGCCATGGCACAGCGGGCGAGGTCGGGCACATGATCGTCGACCCCAACGGCCCCCTCGACAACTGCGGCCAGCACGGCTGCCTCGAGGTTTTCTGCGGGGGCGCCAACCTCGCGAAGGAAACCGGCCATCCGGCGGCGGAGTTGTTCGCCGCCGCAGCGCGAGGCGACCGGCATGCGCGGATGGTGGTCGAGCGGTCGGCTCGGTATATGGGCTTGGCGTTGATCAGCCTCACCAACGTCATCGATCCGGAGATGTTCGTGATGGGAGGAGGCGTGACCCGCTCGTGGAAGCTCGTGGCGCCGACGATGCTCGAGACCCTGCGCTCATCTCCGTTCATCAAGCCTGCCCGCCGGCCCCTCCTCCGACGAGCCCGTTTGGGCGATCGCGCCGGGCAGGTCGGAGCCGTGGAATGGGCGCGGATCAACCAGTAAGCCCGCAGAGCGACAAGGAGGTTCGCCGGCTCCTCAAGCAGGCCGCGTTGGAGCTGAACGCGCGGGCGTGGATCGTCGGCGGCTATGTGCGCGACGTTCTCCTGAGCCGCCCGCACCCCGACATCGACGTCGTGGTCGAGGACGGCAAAGGCTTCGACCTCGCCCGCCGATTCGCCCAGCTCGCCGGCGCGGGCGAGCCGGTGGTCTTCGAGCGGTTCGGCACCGCGCAGGTCACGGTGCCAGGGCACCTGGTCGAGTTCGTGTCGGCCCGCGCCGAGTCATACGTTGCGGATTCGCGAAAGCCCGACGTGCGCGTGGCCACGCTCGATGAGGACCTTCGCCGTCGCGACTTCACGGTCAACACGCTCCTGATGGACTTCGACGGCAACGTCCACGACCCCCTTCGTCGCGGCCGTGCCGATCTCGAAGCGCGTGTGTTGAGGACGCCGGCCGACCCGATGCAGACCTTCACGGACGATCCGCTCCG
>DMCH01000102.1:18208-19472 GCA_003446775.1 Chloroflexota bacterium | reverse complement strand
GTGGTCTCGGTCGAGCGCGTGTCCGACGAGCTCCGAAAGATGCTCGTCTCCGAGCGGCCCGGCCTGGCCCTGGAGCTTCTCGACCAGGCCGCTCTCCTCGAAGCCATCCTGCCCGAGGTGGCGGCCTGCAAGGGGGTCCAGCAGACCGGCTACCACACGCACGACGTGTTCGGTCACACGGTGCTGACGGTCGCCGGCACGCCCCCCGAGGTCATCGTCCGTCTGGGCGCCCTTTTCCACGACGTCGGCAAGCCGGCCACCGCCGGGCCCGACGGTTCGTTTCTCGGCCACGACGTCGTCGGCGCGGAGATGGCGGCCCGCGCTCTCGAACGGCTGCGGTTTGCCCAAAGGGAGATCGAGGCCGTGGCCTTGCTCGTGCGACTGCACCTGCGGCCGGTGTTTTACGCGCCGGAGTGGACCGATGGCGCTGTACGCCGGCTCGCCCGCGACGCCGGCCCTCAGCTCGGACGGCTGATGGCGCTGGCCCGGGCCGACATCGCCGCATCTGCTTATCCACACCCTGAGAAGCTCGACGAGCTCCAGGCGCGACTCGACCTGGTCCTGAACGAACAGCCCTCGCGTTTGGCGGCGCCGGTGGATGGCGAGGACATCATGCGCATCCGCCAGATCCCGCCTGGACCCGAGGTCGGCCGCATCAAGCAGCGGCTGAGCGAACTCGTCATGGACGGGGTCATCGACCCATCACGCGACGCGGTGCTGGCATATCTGGAGTCGCACCCAGACATTTGAAAGCCCCACGAACTCAGAGGCCGGCGCCGTGAGTTCGCGGGGACCCCTCATAAGTCAGCGCTCAACGCCGCGTTAGCGCACGACGCACGTCCTTAACTGGAGCAGTTATGCTGCGGAAGGAGTTGGAGCGGCGGGGAGGCTGGGGCAATGGAGGCGCAATGACGACTGAGATTAGTTCGGAGACGTTGGGGCCAACCGCGACCAATGGAGGGCGCGAAGCCTCCAAAGGCACCGAGCCGAAGGCGACAGTGCTGGCGAGTGACGACATACTGTCGGGCCGCCTGCAGATCAAGGGCAGCGGCCAGATCCTGGGCAAGTTCAGCGGCCAGGTCGACTGCGACGGCGACCTGTTCATCGGCCCGGAGGCCCACGTCGAGGCGGACATCAAGAGCTCGAAGGTGACGGTCGCGGGCTTGGTGCGCGGGAACATCGTCGCTACGAGCAGGCTCAAGATCACGAACACGGGACGGCTCGAGGGTGACGCGCGGGTGGGGGCGCTCGTGGTGCTCGAAGG
>DMCH01000102.1:13228-17826 GCA_003446775.1 Chloroflexota bacterium | reverse complement strand
TCCACGGCGCGGACCGCTTCGGTGGTAACCCTCAAGACTGTCCAGAACCCGGTGGGCCGGGTCAGGAAGTTCTGGGGTGAGTTCTTCTAGGCGGCCATCCGGCAAAGCGCGGACGGCCGGCCGACTCTCAAAGGGTCGGCCCGCTCCGGCATCGGTCAAGCGAGCGGCCAAGCTGCCGATCCAGCGCCGGGACATCGGCTAAGCTACCGCCCGCGATGCCGCTCCAGCACCTGCTTAACAGTTGATCGAGCCGCGCACCAACCGCAACCTGGCGCTCGAGCTGTTGCGAGTCACCGAGGCGGGCGCCCTCGCCGCCGCCCCATTGCAGGGCCGAGGCAACAAGGACGCCGCCGACCAGCGCGCTGTGGAAGCGATCCGGAACGCCATGGCGGTCGTGGACATGAAGGGCACCGTCGTGATCGGCGAGGGTGAGAAGGACGAGGCGCCCATGCTGTATTTCGGCGAGCAGATCGGCAACGGGCTCGAGCCCGAGGTGGACGTCGCGGTCGATCCCATCGAGGGCACGAGCCTCACCGCCTCCGGATTGCCCGGCGCGATCTCGGTGGTCGCGCTGGCAGAGCGCGGCTCGATGTTCACGACGCACGTCCCTTACATGCAGAAGCTGGTCGTGGGCCGGCGGGCGAGGGGAGTCATCGACCTCGAGATGCCGGTCGAGTGGAACCTGAGGCGGATCGCCAAGGCCGAGGGACTCCCGGTGCAGGAGCTGACGGTCGTCGTGCTGGAGCGCGACCGAAATCAGGAGATCGTGGCGCAGATTCGTGACGTCGGCGCGCGCATCAAGCTGATCACCGCCGGCGACGTCGGCGGCGCGCTCGAGGCTGCGCTCGAGATGCGGTCGGGGATCCACTGCATGATGGGCTCCGGAGGCTCCACCGAGGGGGTGCTCGCCGCCTGCGCCATCAGAACGATCGGCGGCGACATGCAGGCCAAGCTCTATTTCCGCGATGACAAGGAGCGCGAGCTCGCCACCAAGGAAGGACACAAGCCGAACAAGGTTCTGCACCTCGACGACCTGTGCTCGGGCAACGACATCTTCTTCGCGGCCACAGGCATCACCACGGGCGAGCTGCTCAAGGGGGTGCGTTACGAGGACGTGTACGCGTACACGCAATCGATGGTTTTGCGCTCCGCTTCCGGCACGATGCGCATCGTGGATGCGTATCACCCGATCGACAAGCTGAGAGCCAAGGGCCTGCTCCCCGAGCAGGTCGCGCTCCCCTGAGCGCCGGCGAGGCGGGGCAGTTCCTCGCCGCAGCAATCAAGAGCTTTGGCAAGCCGCAGTGGCAGTGGATCGCAACCGCGCGCGTGCTGTCGCGCCAGCGTCGCTCGACCGCCGACGTAGAACAGGTCCTAGATGGCCTTCTTTCCAACGCCGACCAGAGCATGGTGAACGCGTTCACAGGCGGATTCAGGGTGGCGCAGACCAAGCTTGCCATCAGCAAGGTCGTGCCGGAGGACGTCGCGGCCGCGGCCCTCGAGTCGGCACAGATCGTGGCGCTTGCGATCCTGGTGCGCGAGCAGCTGGATCCGGCCGCGTTCGCCACGCTCTACCGGCCGTTTGCCACCGTGTTGCCGGGCCCCGGCTATCAGCCTCCCCCTCCGGTGGATCGGCAGATCGCCGCCTTTCTGGCGCGCCTGCCGACCCTCTCTGGCCCGAACGAGGCCGAGGCGGCGGCCGTGGCCAAGGTGCTGAGCGAGCCGCCGAAGTCGCCCGCGCCGCCCGTACCTGGCGCTCTCCCGGTGTCCGCGCCGCTTACTGTGGATCCGGCCACCCACTACCAGGCGACCTGGAAGGCGGTCATCGAAGCGGCTCACAAGTCGGGGCGCACGATGGCCTTCCGCGCCGCCCAGGACGGCGCTGAGATGGCCGCGCCCCACGATGGATCGGGGATCGTGGGCCACGCCGGGGTGGCCGCCGGCGGCATCTTCATGCGCGACGTGCTCGCGGTCGAGCAGGTGCTGCTGCTGTACGAGCCGTTTGCGGCGGCATTCCCGTACGAAAGCCTGCAGTAGGCTCTAGGCGGTCCTGACTCCCGCCGCTTTTTTGAGGCCCAATTCCTCGACTGCGACTTCCCGCATCTTGAACTTCTGGACCTTGCCCGTGACAGTCATCGGAAACGAGTCCACGAACTTCCAGTGACGAGGGATCTTGTAGGACGCGATCTTGCCCTTGCACCACGCGGCCAGGTCATCGCCGGTGGCCACGCCGCCTTCGCGCAGCTTGACCCACGCCATGACCTCTTCGCCGTATTTCTCGGACGGAATGCCGATCACCTGGACGTCGGCCACCGCCGGGTGCCCGTACAGGAACTCCTCGACCTCGCGCGGGTAGATGTTCTCGCCGCCCCGGATGATCATGTCCTTGATCCGCCCGACGATGTTGACGTAGCCGAGCTCGTCCATGGTGGCGAGGTCGCCTGTGTGCATCCATCGGGCCGCATCGATGGCCAGGCGGGTCGCCTGCTCGTTGTTCCAGTAGCCGAGCATGACGATGTAGCCCCGACTGCAAAGCTCGCCCGAGGCTCCGCGCGGGACGATCGCCCCGGTGGCGGGGTCGACGATCTTGATCTCGACGTGCGGATGCACGCGACCCACCGTCGAGACGCGCTTCTCGAGCGGATCATCTGTGGCGCACTGCGTCGAGACGGGCGAGGTCTCTGTCATTCCGTAGGCGATCGTCATCTCCGGGATGTGCATCGCGGTCTGCACTTTCTTCATCACCTCGACCGGGCAGGGCGACCCAGCCATGATGCCGGTGCGCAGCGAGCTGAAGTCCATTTCGCTGAACCGCGGGTGCTCGAGCTCGCCGATGAACATCGTCGGTACGCCATACAGAGAGGTGCACCGCTCCTTCTGCACGGTCTCCATGACCGCTATCGGCTCGTAAGCCTCGGCGGGGATGACCATCGTCGCGCCATGGGTAGTGCACGCGAGATTGCCCAGCACCATGCCGAAGCAGTGGTAGAAGGGCACCGGGATGCAGACACGGTCTTGCTCCGTGTAGTGCAGTGTCTCGCCGATGAAGAAACCGTTGTTGAGGATGTTGTGGTGGGTGAGGGTGGCGCCCTTGGGAAAGCCGGTCGTACCCGACGTGTACTGGATGTTGATCGGGTCGTCGAACTGGAGGGAAGCCTCCAGCTCCCTCAGCGCGGCGAGGGTCGTCTTGGCTCCATCGCGCTGAAGCGCTTCCCACCCGTCCTCTAGAACAAGCGCCTCACGCAATTCAGGGCACCGGCCCTTGACCTCGGCGAGCATGGCGCGGTAGTCGGCCTGGCGAAATCCGGCGGCGAGGATCAGGAAGGTGATGCCTGACTGGTTGAGCACATATTCCAGCTCAGAGGTTCTGTAGGCCGGATTGATGTTGACGAGGATTGCGCCCATCGCCGCGGTCGCGTATTGCGTGATGACCCATTCGTATCGATTCGGCGACCAGATGCCGACACGATCGCCCCGACGCACCCCCCGCGCCATGAGCCCGCCCGCCACCAGCTCGCACTCGTCCACCAGCTCCCGGTAGCTGAACCGGCGATCCTGGTGCGCCACCACGAGGGCCTCCCGATCGCCAAAGCGCGCGGCGGTGCCTTGAAGGTTCTGGAAGATGGTCTCGCCCAGAAGAGGAGTGCTGCTTGCACCGTGAACGTAGCTGAGCTCGACCAATCGCGCCACCTCCCAAGAGCCCGGTCCGACACTCAATTGTGCGCCTCCACACGGGCCGAGCCAACCCCTTGACAACCCCTTCCCGAACCGCGCAAGCTGGATTCAATTCGTTCGGCGTCGGGTCCATCGCAGACCACGCAAAGGTTGGCCTCCACAAGTAGGCAACGGCCGTAAAGCGGCGCAGAAACCCAAAGGCGTGTCACCCGGTGGAACCCCGGCCGAGGCGGTGTCCGCTGCTGGCGCCGCCTCGTTTACGTTTTTAAGGGGTGCCCTGCGCGCACCCGGCGGTTTTTAAGGGGTGCCCTGCGCGCGTCCGGCGTGTTTGAAGGTCGCCCTGCGCGCGTCCGGCGTGGGTCCAAGCCATAGACTCCGCTCGGTGAATCGGCCGGTCTTGTGGCTACCGGCGTTGGCCAACCGGCGTTTCCGTGGCCTACTTCTGATTTGGGGCGGGATCCCGATCCTGCTCCTCTACCTGTGGCAGGCCCTCGTCCAGCCGCTCGCGTTCGGAGCCTACCTCGGCGACTTCCAGGAGAGCTACATGCGGGCTGCGGGACGTCTCGCCGCGGGGCGCGATCCATACGACCTGTGCCAGACGATGGGCTGCCTCGAGCCCACTGGCCCGCAATACGTCACACCGCTGCCGCTGGCCTGGCTTCTGCAGCCGGTGGTCGGGGTCGACAACCACGTGCTGGCGGCGGCGGCCGTCATCCTGCTCAACGCATCGCTCGTCATCTTTCTGTTCTGCGTATTGCGGGCCCTGAGGGTGGACGACTGGCAGCTGGGCGCCCTCCTGGTGCTCGTGGCGATCGCGTTCGAACCGACGATTGCGAACATCGTCGAGGGACAGATCAACCTGGTCCTGCTCGCGCTCTCGGGCGTCTGGCTGCTGGCCTGGATCGGGGGTCGCTGGTGGGGAGGCG
>DMCH01000102.1:9474-12888 GCA_003446775.1 Chloroflexota bacterium | reverse complement strand
GTCGCCGGCCTCGGCCTGTGGCTCCTGGCGGCGCCTCAGTACTTGTTCGAGTACTTGTTCAAGGTGGTGCCCACCATCGGGGCGGGTACGGGTTTCTTCGAGAACCACTCGCCGGGCGGCACCGTCGCTCGCCTGCTCGCGCCCGACACCTTCTTCGGCTACGCGCGCGGCACGCCGCTCGCGGCCCGGGTCATCACCACGGTGATTGCGCTGGCGGCCCTCCTGGTCACGTTCGCCGTCCTTCGCACGCCCTCCCGAACCACCACCGGCAGGGCCCTCGAAGCGGCCGCGGTCGTGGCGGTGACCCCGATCGTGGCCAGTTACTCGTGGGGCACGCACCTGGTGTTGCTCCTGCTCCCGATGCTGGTCCTGGTCGCGTGGGCGGTCCGCCGGGCCGACTGGACGGTCCTGGGGCTGGTGGCCCTGGGCTGGGCTCTCATCGGCCCCGGCCACCACACGTTTCAGACGCTTCTGGTCTCGGGTTACTCCAACCTGGTCGTGCTGAGGTTGATGGCGGAGTTCGGCGTCGTCGGCATCGCCGCGGTCTGGATCGCGAGCCTGCTGGCGGTCCGCCGCGAACGCTCAGCGCACTGACTTGATGCGGCTCACGAACATGGTGCCCACGAATAAGAACACGACAGCGCTCGCGAAGACCACCCGGTAGCCGATGTTCGGGTCCACGTTTTTGTTGAGGTAATCGATCAGGACTCCACCAAACAACGGAAGCAGTGCTTGCGGAAACGTCAATGCGATGTGGAACAAGCCCATGTCCTTGGCGGACTTCTTGGGATCGGGCAGCGTGTCGCAGGCCAAGGCCCAGTCGACCGCGAAGTACAGCCCATAGCCGATCCCGTATGCGATGCCAAGCGCATACACGAGGGGCACGGACTTCGGATAGAAAGCGATGAAGACAAGCGCCACAAATCCCTGGGCCACGCCGGCAAGGTAGACGAAGATTTTGCGACGACGAATGCGGTCGGAGATCTGTCCTCCGAAGAACCCAAACGGGAGCGCGGTCAGGACGACGACAAGCAGCCAGTTGGATGTGAATTTCGCAGCGTCCTCCTTCGGCCCCAGCACGACGTCGCCGAAGAAGTTGACAAGAAAGTAGAGAACCACCGTGATCCCGGACGAGACCATGAGGCGGGTGAAGATGACCCAGGCGAAGTCGCCCTCGTGCAGTGGCCGCAAGAATTCGCGCACCGACTCGCCGAACGGACGACTCGGTGGCCGCTCGATGGGGTCCAGGCCCTCGGTGCGGGCCGCCCAGACTGTAGGGATCAGCGTGAGCGCGGCGACCGCGCCCATGATCAGATAGATCGCGCGATTGTGGGCCAACAGGCTCGAGACGCCCAGGCCGGCGCCAATCCCGAGCTGGGTCATCGTGGCCAAGAAACCGCTCGCCTTGCCGACTTGCTGGGCCGGCACTACGTCGGGCACGATGCCCGCGTAAGCGGCCTGCGCGGCGTTGAAGAAGAACTGGATGATCGCGTACCCGATGAGGATCTCCGGGTAGTTGTTGGCGGCCATCAGGACAAAAAGTCCGGGGAACGTAAGCAGGGTGCCCGCCACCATGATCGGCCGGCGCCGCCCAAACCGAGTATTCAGACGGTCGGACCATGCGCCGACCAACGGGGGCACGGTCACCGCCAACAGGCCGCCCAGGCCAAGGGCGAAGCCGATGGCCGTGTTCTGAGATCCCTTGGGCACGACCTCGTCGATCTGGGCCTGGATCAGGATCGTCGTCAGCGGAAGCCAGAGGAAGTTGCTGCCGAACCAGAAGGCGCTGAGGGCTGTGTGCTGGAGGTTCCCGTAGTGGGCGGGCGCGGGTCGGGCGGCGGCGGCGGTGGCCATGGCGAAAGGCTAAGTTAAGTAGGTTCCTGCTGGCCACCCAAACGCGGTAGGCTTTGTCGGCCCCCAATGCATCCTGTCCTCGCGCGCGTAAAAGATCTTCTCGTAGAGGTGCCGCGGCACGGCAAGCTCGCGTACTGCCTGCTGCGCGATCCCCGTGTGCCCGTCGCTCCCAAGGCAGCCGTACTGGGCGCCCTGGCGCTGATCATCAGCCCGATCGACTTCCCGGCCTGGGTGCCGGTGCTGGGCGAGCTGGACATGCTCGCGCTGGGCGTGCTCGCGGTCAAGACGTTCATCGAGGCGTGCCCCGAAGCTGTCCGCCGCGAGCACGAACTTGCGCTGGAGGCCGGCGAGAGCGTCTTCGATCACGATTTTCGCGACACGGTCGCGGCCGCACGAGAGGGCAGTGGTCGGCTCGCCAACCGAATCCGGGCGCGCATAGCGCGCATCGCGCGCAGGGATCCGTATCAACCGATATCGGAGGGCTAGAGAGAAGTGCGGGTGATGTTGACCAAGGATGTCGCGAACGTCGGCAAGGCCGGCGACGTGAAGGATGTCACGGACGGATATGGCCGCAACTTCCTACTGCCGCGCAAGCTGGCCGTTCGGGCCCATCAGGGCGTCGAAGCGGAGGCGAAGCGGCTGCGCGACGCGGCGGTCAAGCGCGAGACGAAGGACCGCGTCGAGGCCCAGGCGCTGGCCGACGAGATCGACAACAAGACAGTCGTGGTGCGCCTCAAGGTCGGCGCCGAGGACAAGGCGTTTGGCTCGATCACGAACCAGGACATCGCCACCGCCCTCAAGGCTCAGCATCGCGTCGAGATCGACCGGCACAAGATCGACATGAAGGAGCCTATCAAGACCCTGGGCGAGCACGAGGTTTCGCTGAAGCTCCACCGCGACGTGGCCGCCCACGTCAATGTGATCGTGACTCAGGACCGGTAGGCGTTCGGTTATGGCTCAGATCGCGCTGACACCCGGGAGGGTGCCACCCCACGACCTCGATGCTGAGACGTCCGTGCTCGGCTCCATCCTCCTCGACCCGCTCTCGATCGCCAAAGTGCTGCAGTTCCTCCACCCGGAGGACTTCTACCGCGAGAACAACGGCCAGGTGTACCGCGCGGCGCTGGATCTCTTCGCCGCGGGAGAGCCTATCGACAACGTCACCCTGGCGGCTCAGCTGCAAACCATGGGCATGCTGGATCGCATCGGGGGCCGCACGCAGCTGGCGTCGATGCAGAGCGCTGTCCCGACGTCGGCCAACATCGAGTACTACGGCCGGATCATCAAGGAGAAGGCGTACAAGCGGCGCTTGATCTCCGCGGGCGCGAACATCGCTGGGTTCGGCTACGACGATGGGGTGGAGGCCGAGGCGGCGATCAACCAGGCGCAGTCGCTCGTGTTCGGGGTCGCGGACGACCGCGACCAGCGCGAGCTGTCGAAGCTGTACGACCTGCTGGGGCCGGCGATGGAGCGCATCTCCCTGCAGATGGAGAGCGGGCAGGGCGTGGTCGGGGTGCCGTCAGGATTTCATGACCTCGACCGCATGACGGGCGGGTTCAA
>DMCH01000102.1:0-9182 GCA_003446775.1 Chloroflexota bacterium | reverse complement strand
GACTCGGACCTGATCATCGTGGCGGGTCGACCTTCGATGGGCAAAACTTCCTTCGCCCTCAACGTCGGTCTATATGCGGCTCTCGAGCGCAAGAAGTCGATTGCGATCTTCAGCCTCGAGATGTCCAAAGAGCAGCTGACCGAGCGGCTCCTCACAGAACAGGCCCAAATCGATGCTCAGCGCCTTCACAGAGGGTTGCTGAGCGAGGCGGAGTTCGACCGCGTTTCCAATGCTCTAGGGCCACTCGGAGAGGCATCGATCTACATCGACGACACGCCTGTGATGGATGAGCTGACGCTTCAGCTCAAAGCGCGACAGGCGAAGATGCGCCACGGCATCGACATGATCATCGTCGACTACCTGCAGCTCATGCACGGTCGGTCGCGTGGCGATGACAACCGCGTACAAGAAGTGTCATCGATATCGAGAGCGCTCAAGGGCCTAGCGCGTGAGCTGCGCATACCGGTACTTGCCATCTCGCAGCTAAGCCGCGCACCGGAGCAGCGTCCTGACAAGCGGCCGATCCTCAGCGACCTTCGCGAGTCGGGCTGTCTGGCGGGAGATACGCCGATCTATCTGCCGGATAGCGGCACATATGTGCCCATCCGGGAGCTCGTTGGCAAGAGCGGCTTTCGGGTGCTGGCACTCGATGAGAAGTGGTGGCGGATGGATGCCAAGACGGTTACCCGCGCATTTGCAACCGGAACGAAACCAGTGTTCAAACTCACGACCAAGCTGGGGCGCCGAATCCGCGCGACTGGCAATCACAAGTTCAGGACGATCGAGGGCTGGAAGCGGTTGGACGAACTCAAACCCGAAGACCGGATAGCGGTGCCCCGGGTTCTCCAGGGCCCTGAAACGGACACGATGACCCGAGCTGAGCTCGGGTTGCTGGGACACCTGATCGGCGACGGCTGCACGTTGCCGACTCACGCGATCCAGTACACAACCAAAGATCCAATCCTCGCTGAAACCGTTGTCACCCTAGCCAAGGACGTCTTCGGGGACACGGTTCGCCCGCGGATCAACCCGGAGCGGTCATGGATTCAGGTGTACCTGCCGCCGACTCAGCATCTCACCCATCGAGTCCACAACCCGATACGTGTCTGGCTAGAAGGTCTCGGGGCATTCGGGTTGCGTTCGTATGAGAAGCGCGTACCTTCGAAAGTTTTCAGTCAATCCGCATGCGGAATCGCAGTTTTCCTACGCCATCTCTGGTCTACGGACGGTTGTGTGCATTTGTCCCATGGGGTCAGCCACTACGCGAATGTTTACTACGCCAGCAGCAGCGAGGCGCTTGCGCAGGATGTCCAGAGCTTGCTCTTACGGCTCGGAATCAATGCCAGGTTAAGCCGACATGCTCAGGTTGGTAAGGGCCGCGATCAATACCACGTGACAGTGAGCGGGGGCAACGAGATCCTGGCGTTCCTGGAGATTGTTGGCGTGCTTGGCGAGAAGAAAACCCTACATAAGGCCGCGATCGTGGAGTACCTCGGCCCGAAGCAATCGAACACGAACCGCGATGTCATTCCTGCCGACGTCTGGCAACTACACGCCCGGCCTGCTATGGAGGTCAGTGCCATGAGCACCAGGGCTATGCAGGCGGGTCTCGGAAGTCGTTACAGGGGAACTTCGATCTACGAACAAAACCTAAGTCGCGAACGAGCAAAACGACTAGCGGCGGTGGTGGGATCAGACGAGTTGGAGCTCCTCTCCATGAGCGATGTCTACTGGGACCGGATACAGGACATCGCACCAGATGGCGAACAGGAAGTTTTCGACCTCACGGTAGAAGATCTACACAACTTCATAGCAGGAAATGTGATAGCCCATAACTCCATCGAGCAAGACTCGGACCTCGTCATGTTCCTGTTCCGGCCCGAGTACTACAAATCCGATGAGCGCCCCGGCATCGCCGAGGTGATCGTGTCCAAGCACCGCAACGGCCCGACCGGCATGATCGAGCTCAAGTTCCGCCGCGACCACACGCGGTTCTACAACCTAGAGACGAGGCGGCCCGAGCCCGGCACCGAGTAACCATGGTCATCATCCTGGTGGGCGGCCAGTGGGGCGACGAGGGCAAAGGCAAGGTCATCGACTACCTCGCCTCCAAGGCCCAGATGGTCATCCGCACCCAGGGCGGCAACAACGCCGGCCACACGGTTGTCACCGAGCACGGCGAGTTCAAGTTCCAGCTCATGCCCTCGGGTATCCTCTACCCGCACTGCACGTGTGTGATCGGGAACGGCGTCGTCGTCGATCCCATCGTGTTGCTGCGCGAGATCTCCCAGCTGCGTGAGCGTGGGATCGAACCGAAAAAGCTGTTCGTCAGCGAGCGCGCACATATGGTGATGCGCTATCACCCGCTGTTCGACCAGCTCGAGGAGGAGTCGCGCGGCGACGACCGCCTCGGAACGACGTGGCGCGGCATCGGCCCGGCTTACTCAGACAAGGTCCGCCGCATCGGCTTCCGCATCGGGGACCTGCAGAAGGAAGCCTTCATGCGCAAGAAGCTCGCCTTCGTCGTCGGCCAGGTCAAGAACCCCGTCCTGACCAAGCTCTACGGAAAGGACGCCCTCGACTGGGAAAGCATGCTGGCCGAATACATGGGCTACGCGAAAGAGCTCGACCCATTCATCAAGGACACCTTCCCGCTCATCCAGGATGCGCTGGACGCTGGCGCCAACATCCTGCTCGAGGGCGCTCAGGCGACGATGCTCGACCTGGACTTCGGCACCTACCCCTACGTCACCAGCTCGAATCCGACGGCCGGCGGAGCGCTGACGGGCAGCGGCATACCGCCGACCAAGGTCGATCTCACGATCGGAGTCTTCAAGGCGTATACGTCGCGGGTCGGCTACGGGCCTTTTCCATCCGAGCTGCTCGACGAGATTGGCGACCAGATCCGCGAGCGCGGCCACGAGTTCGGGACTGTGACGGGAAGGGCGCGCCGGATCGGCTGGTTCGACGCCGCCGTCGCCCGCTACGCCGTCAAATTGAACGGCGTCGGGTGCGCGGCGCTCATGCGTCTCGACATCCTCGACGATCAGCCGCTATTGAAGATCTGCACCGGCTACAACTTCCGCGGTAAGCGTTTCGACTACCCGCTCGCGAACATCTCGCACTACAAGCACTGCGAGCCGGCCTACGAGTCGATGCTGGGGTGGCAGCAGGAGATTGGCAACGCCCGCTGCTGGGATGACCTGCCGCAGGCCTGCCGCGACTACGTGGAGCGAATCGGCGAGCTCATCGGAGCGCCGATCGAGCTGGTTGGCACGGGACCCCGACGCGATCAGTTTGTCACCCGCGGCCGCAAGCTCTTCGACTGAGGTGTGACCAAACCAGGCCCGGCCGTGTCTTCAACAGTGTGGCTCGGCGGATTCGCTGGCTGCCGCGCTCGGCCTCGCCGAGGTAGCGGTCAAGAT
This sequence comes from Chloroflexota bacterium, assembly GCA_003446775.1. Classification (GTDB taxonomy): domain Bacteria; phylum Chloroflexota; class Dormibacteria; order Dormibacterales; family Dormibacteraceae; genus UBA10449. The sequence goes on along the minus strand of DMCH01000102.1, from coordinate 5,757 downwards.
CGCTTAGGACCGCGCTAGCTTGCCCGAGGGATGCTGTTGACGACGCGGAGCTGCGCCTCCCGCTGCCGCAACCGGCGGTTCCGTTGCCACCGTTCTCGCGCCAGCGACGCGCCCCAATTGATCACCGCGACCGCGGCGGAAGCGGCCTGGATCCCAGCGACAACGAAGAATGCAGCTTCGATTCCGTAGCCCCGCACCCTTAGTCCCACCGCGAGCAGGCCGGCGGCAAAGCCGAGCACCGGCCGCACCGCCCACGAGTCCGGCAGCGTGCGGCGATCGGCGAGCAGCAGCCCGGCCGCGAACCACGTCGGCCCGCTGTCGAGGTGGAACAGCGCATCCCAGTGGTAGAGATAAATGGGCACCAGGGCCCCGAGCAGGAAGGTGGCCAGGACGACCAGGCTCAGCCGCCGCGCATATGCCAACCACGCGATCGCGATCGCGACGGCCAGCAGCGACGTGGCGAAAACAGGGCCCGGCACGTTGCCTACATACAGAGTGGTCGGATTGATGAAGACGAGCGCCGCCTGCGGCCCGAAATATTGGTGCCAGATCCAGATTGGGTCGGAGGCCGCCTTGCCGGTGACGGTGTTGACGTACATGAACGGCGCTCCCCTGGTCACCACCGCGACAATCGCGTAAGCGAAGAGCCCCGATTGCGCGCGGATCGCGGGGATGTAGCGAGCGCGCACCAGCTCCAGCGTCACGGCCAGAGCCGCGATCGCGATCGATGCGGCGAGCCGGGCGCCCGCACCTACGAGCGCGACCCCGATCACGGCCGCGAGCAGCGGGCTTGCCTGTGGACGGGGAATATGGCGGCGCCACAGCAGGAACGCAAGGATGTGGCCGCTGATGCCGAACGCGAACGCGATGGTCAGCATCTCGACCGCGGGGAGTTTGAAGATGATCAGACCAGCGACCACGGGCGGAGCCAACGCGATCCCGAACGTCAGGTCATCCGGAAGCGATTGCGGATTGAATGCGGCCCGGTCAAGCCAGGCCCCGGCACGAGCCAGCACGCATGGATTGTAGAGATCGGAGCTCAATCCACGCCCCGCCCCCTCCCAGCCTTGGGTGATAATCGGCAGGCTCGTGTCGCTTTCCAATCGACGTCTTGCCGCGACGCTGGTGGCAATGATCGGGAGTCTCATCGTGTGTGCCGGCGCCGTCGCCGCCACACTTCCCGATTCCACATGGGTGGCACTGCCTTCGCTGCCGAAGCAAGGACAGTCACCTGTGTTCGCGCTTGCGGTCGATCCCGCGAACAATCAAGCGGTCATCGCTGGGAACGGTCAGGGTTCCCTCTTGAGATCGACAGACGGGGGTTCGACGTGGACCACCGTGCACTCGGGACGCGCCGCGATCACGACGATTGCTTTCGACCCGTTCACGCCGGGGCAGGTCATGGCCGGCACTCGAGGAGCCGGTGCGTTGATGAGCACCGATGCGGGTGCCAAGTGGAGTGCTGTGACCGGCCTCGATGGGCGCGACGTTCGTGTGTTCGGGTTCGCTCTCACGCTCGTCGCAGCCGGCACGGACAACGGCATCTATGTAAGCGCCGACGGGACCGCATGGTCACAGTCGGGCTTGGCTAACACGAGCATCGACGCGCTCGCGGTGGCGGCAGTGCACACTCCCGTGCACCTTGTGGCCGGCAGCGACTCGTCTTCCGCCGCAGCCGGCCCTCCCCTTTACGACAGCACGGACGCCGGCGCCACCTGGACCCCGGTGACTCCCGCCATCAGCGGGACGGTGGTGTCACGGCTTGTCGCGGGACCATTGCCTCCCACGGGCAATGTGAGGCCCCTGATCGCGGGCACGAATGCCGGCCTGTTCTCTTCCGCCGACAACGGCGCGAACTGGACGCCGCTCAGCGGCGGTGACCTGCTCCCTTCGACTGACTACACGCAGGTCGCTTTCGTCACCGACCGCTACGACCGCTTCTATGTCGGAAGCGACGGGGGCGGATCGCGTGCCGGCGGTCTGTGGTCGACGCGGGACAAGGGCCAACATTTCAGCTCGCTGGTCCCGCCCCTCCCGTCGGTCACTGCGCTCGCGGTCTCCAATGACGAGGCGCCGTTCCTCTACGTGGCCACGTTCCGCGCTTCGGATCACACCCCCGCGGTGTGGGCATACCACGACACGGGAGCACCACCACAAGGCCCATTCACAACGGGCGCGCCTACGGCCAGCGGCGCACGGGACGGCCGCACAAACCGCGGTGGTCTCTTCGACTTCCTGGGCGTCCTTTCCTCGTCCCAGACCCCATACATCGCAGTCGGAGCCGTGGCGCTGCTGGTACTCCTCCTCGCCGCGATCTCCCACTTCCGCGGCAGCCGTAGGTAGACTCGCGGTCACGTGACATCGCCGCACGCCCGCCTTCGTGAGCTCGGGCTCCAGCTGCCCGCCCCGCCCGCCGCGGTGGCTTCGTACGTCCCGACCCGGTTGGTGCCGGTGGGGGAGGGAAGGTCATTGCTATACATCGCGGGACAGGTTTCCGCGGAAGGCGGGAAGCGGTTGACGGGACGCTGCCCGGATGAGGTGAGCGTCGAGCAGGCCACGGCCGCGGCCCGTGTGTGCGCGCTCAACTTGCTGGCCCAGATGGAGGCTGCCGCCGGGCTCGACAATGTCGAGCAGGTCATGCAGCTCACAGGTTTTGTACTTTCAACCGATGACTTCGGCGACCAGCCGAAGGTCATCAATGGCGCCTCGGATCTGATCGTCGATGTGCTCGGCGAGGCCGGCAGGCACACTCGGGTCGCCCTCGGCACCAATGCCTTGCCGTCTTCAGTGACCGTCGAGATTGCAGCGATAGCGGTTGTCCGCACCAGCTGATGTAGAGCGGGTGCAAGCCCGCCGGCCGCGACTGATCGTTGTCGGCAGCGTTATTTACCTGGCGCTGATCTTCGGAGTCATGTTGTGGCGCGGGATCTCGATCGAGCCCGAGTGGGTCGTGCTCGCACTGCTTGTGATCGCAGTCGCGCTGGGTCGCGGCCGGTCGTTCGTCGTCGATTGGGCTCCATTTCTGCTTCTGTTCTTCGCTTACGAGGCCATGCGCGGGTACGCGGGACAGACAGGCTTCGCGCCTCACGACCTCTCCGGCCTCGAGCGCACGTTGTTCGTGGGGACGCTGCCAACCATCACCCTGCAGCACGAGTTCTACAAGTCCGACGTCGTCAGCCCCCAGGACGTCGTGGCGATGTTCTTCTACTTCATGCACTTTCCGCTGCCGATCGTGGTCGGCTTCGTCTTTTGGGTTCGCAGCCGGGACCACTACCGGCGGTTCATCGCCGCCCTTCTTCTGATGGCCATGCTCGCCTTCATCACGTACCTGTTCTGGCCTTCGGCGCCGCCCTGGTACCAGTTCCAGGCCAGCGTGACCGGCGGAGGGGAAACCGTGCACAAGGTTCTCAACGAGACGGTCGACAAGCTGTGGGGCCCGAACTATTGGGTGTCCCCGCTTTACTCGCACCTCAACCCCAACAAGTTCGCGGCCTTTCCATCCCTGCACGCGGCCTTTCCAACGCTGGCCGCCGTCTACGCGTGGCGTAGATATCGATGGCTTTCCGTGGGACTCATCGCCTGGACCCTGGCCGTCGCGCTGAGCATCGTCTATCTCGGCGAGCACTACGTCGTCGACGTGCTCGACGGCCTGCTCTACGTGGCGGTGGCCGCGTTCATAGTCGAGGCCGTGAGCCGGTGGCGGACGAGTCGGCCGGCCTCTAAGCCTGCCAGACCCTCCGCATGATCGCGCGGGCCAGCTTGTCGGGGTCATGGTGTGACGGGAGGCGGACGTTCACAACGTCGGCGGGGATGAATCGCACCTCGGGGTGAAGGGCTGCGTCCTCCGACCTGAAGACGACCTGTGACTGCCCACCGGTTGGCATGTGCGCATGGTTTGAGTTGACGAGCACGAAGTCGAAAATGTTCGATCCTACGTGCTCGCGGATCACCCGCAAGTAGTCGTCGACGCAGTAGCCTTCGGTCTCGCCCTTCTGCGACGCCAGGTTGCAGATGAGCACCTTGAGCGCCGGCGACGCTTTGATCGCCTCGACCATTCCTTCCACCAGCAGGTTCGGGAGGATGGAGGTGTAGAGCGAGCCCGGGCCGATGACGACGAGCTCGGCATTGAGGATCGCCTGCGCGGCCTCGGGGTTCACCTGGGCTCCGTCTGGTTTCAAGAAAACCTGAGTGATGGGAGCGTTCTGCTGCGGGATCTTGGACTCGCCTTCGACGGTGTGTCCATTGATCGACGCCACGAGTGTGACGTCCTGGAGGGTCGACGGCACGATCGTGCCTTTGACCGCGAGCACCTTGCCGGACTCGCGAAGGGCGTGCTCGAAGTTTCCCGTCACGTCCGCCATGGCCATGATGAAGAGGTTCCCGAAGGAATGGCCGTTGAGCGACCCCTCCTTGAACCGGTGGTCGAACAGCTGCTTCATCAGCGGCTCGGCATCGGCCAGCGCGATGAGGCACTGGCGAAAATCGCCGGGCGGGAGGATGCGGTACTCGTCACGCAGCCGGCCTGACGAGCCGCCGTCGTCGGCCACCGTCACGATGACCGAAAGGTTCGAGGTGTAGGTCTTGAGGCCGCGGAGCAGCGAGCTCAGCCCAGTGCCGCCACCGATGGCGACGATGCGCGGACCTCGGCCCTTCAATCGGAATGCGTGAATCACGTCGACGATGCTGCTCGTGCTGTTGCCAGGCAGGAACGGGCCCAGGACGGACTGCGTCAGCTTTACATAGCTGAATAGCAGCAATGCGACGCCTAGCGTCCCGAAAATCACGGCCCGAAGCCAGTGGGGCAGGAACTGAAGGGTGATGAAGAAGAACTGGTGCGGCAGCGTGAAGCTCGCGTACAACTCTTTCAATGCGTACGCCACACCGAGAACCAGGACGAGCTCAGACACCATGAGCAGCAGAAGCCAGCGCTTGATCTCGAGACCAGGCGTGAGCCAGCGCAGCCAGCGGGTTCTCGATTGCAGCTTGGTAGCCATCTACCCCGCCTGCAGGAACGGTTTCAAGACGTGCAAGGTTATCGTTGGACTACTCTTCCATCAGCCAGTATGCGTACTTTGCGTGGGCTACGCCGCCTGCTCCGGGTTGCCGTCGTCGGCCTCTTCGTGGCCGCGGTCGCGGCCGAGCTGTCCAAGCCGGAAGACCAGCGCACCTGGCATGGAAAGGTTGGGGGCGTCGTGCCCTACGACTTTCGACCACCGACATGGGAACGCATTAGGTCGGCTTACTGGAACCCTGAGTCCGATCGCTTGTTCAGCGATCGTGTATTTGGCGTCGGGTGGGCCCTCAACCTGTACCAGGCCAAGCGCCTGCTCGAGTCGGCCTACCAAGGGCTGTCGGGCGGGCCGCCTTCGCTCTCGATCCGGATGAGCACCCGGGAGCCGTTGGGGGGCCGTTCCCGAAAGGGCGGCGGGGAAGACGACTAGCGCGTAGCCTGCCTGTGGCCTCGCAGTAGGCGGCAGATCCAAGGTAGGCGACCACAGGTGTGGACAGCCTGTGCAAAACCCCGCTTCAGGGACGCGCCGATGCCGGCGCCAGGTCGGTCAGCTGGCCGTCCTCCATCGACAGCACTCGATCGGCAACCTCGATCACGGCCTGGTCGTGGGTGGCCAGCAGGATGGCGGTGCCGGAGCGGGTGGCATCACGCATGACGTCCAGGACCGACTTGCCGGTCTCGCTGTCGAGCTGGGCGGTCGGCTCATCCGCCAGGAGCAGGACAGGTTTCTTGACCAGCGCCCGGGC
>DMCH01000116.1:11792-19322 GCA_003446775.1 Chloroflexota bacterium | reverse complement strand
GGCAACCGGCGTCCCAGACAGATGGTCGCCGTCCCGCAGGGGACACAGAACCAGGCTTACAGTCCACCATCGGTCCACCAACCCCGATTGAATACGAAAAGAGCCCCCGACCGCGAGACCGAGGGCTCTCCAGTACGCAGCTCGGCTACCTCTGCTCCAGTACGCCTGACATTCTGTACTTGAGGACTGATGCGGCAGAGCGTCACATCTTCATCGGTGTTAGACCGTCAGACATCCCGCGCCGCAAGAACGGGAAGCCCCCATAGACTTTCGCGGTGACCCAGTCCGAGGTTCCCGAGGCCATACCCACTGTGCCGGCCGAACCACCGGCCCTGGCACGGTCCATCGCCATGGAGCTGGTGACGCGGTACCGGTTGCGCCCCGTGGACCAGCGCGATTCCCGGTTGGGCTCCCTTGCCGGTCAGTACGAACTGGCGATGGCCGCGTGGACCGGCAGCCGGGGTGTACTGGTCGGCTTCTACAGACCCTCGGCAGATCCGTTCGGAGCCTCAGGGGATCTGGCAACGCGCTGCCGCGACGCGCTCGCATGGGGTGCTGAGCGCATCACCACGCAGCGGGCGCAGACCTGCGATGTACTCATCATGGTGCTAGGCAAGGTCGGGAGGCTCACCATGACGCCCCCACCGAAGGGGCCGGTCAGCATCGGTGTCGTGGCGATCGATCCGGATTCGGGTGAGGCGGAGACGCTGCTTCCGGTTCCATCCGGTCTGCCCTCGCTGGGGGCCATTCGCAGCCACGTGCGCGCCATTCGCTCCGGCCATGAGGCACCGACGCTCGCCGCCATCGATCTGGCCGGGCGGCAGATGGTGGAGAGCGGCTACCAGAAACCGGCGGTGCGGCCGCTGGCGAAGACGCCTGTAGTCACCTATTCGCTCATCGGCAGCTTCATCGCGGTGTACGTCTTGGAGAAGACCCTCATCACTCCCAGCGGCAGCATTGGCCTTTCCGATCTCGGCGCACTGGTCAACGCCGGCGGGACCCATCTCATGGTTCACTACGATCCCACTATCGGGGCATGGTGGCGCTTTGTGAGTTACGCCTTCCTGCACGACAACCAGTCGTACCTGCACATCGCCTTCAACAGCTTCGCCCTGTGGAACATCGGACGGTTCGCGGAGATCTGGTACGGCCGGCTCGTCTTCCTCGGGACATTCCTGCTGACCGCTGTGGCCGGAGGGATCACCTGGGTGGTGCTCACCAGCGGCGACACCGCATTCGGCATGACCGTCGGCGCCTCAGCCGGCATCACCGGGCTGATGGGCCTGCTCATCCTGGTGGGACGGTTCCAGGGTCGGCAGTTTCCCAAAGCCACCGCCGCGGGTGTCCGTCAATGGATCGGCATCAATGCCGCGCTCATCCTATTCATGGGCATCACCGGCCTGGGAGGCCTCGTCAACAACTACGCACACGTGGGCGGTTTTGTTGCGGGCATGGGATTGGCGCTGGTGCTGCCACCACGAGCGGCGATTGGAGGACGGGATCTGCGCAGGGTGGAGACGGCAGGACTGGCGCTGGTCATTGCTGCCGCGGCTGTCGCGCTCATCTTTGCCGGACTGCACGTGCAATCCGAGATCGGTTCTTCGCCAGCAATCTCGATCGACTCCCAGTATTCACCGACCGCCACCGTCGGGGCCCCAAGTGACTTCCACTTCACGGTGAAGAACGTCGGCACTACCCACATCACAAACCTGACGATCCTTTTTGACGAAGGCGACCGCTTTCTCGATCACTACACGGTACTCACGTCGGGACCGTGCGCCGTGGAAAAGTCCCTGCCGGGACTGGCCTGTGGTCCGCTCGCTCCCGGATCTGAGGTGACGTTCACGATGAAAGCGCAGGCCCGCGATGCCGGGAATTTCACTTTCAAGTTTCACGTCGGCGACAATGGTCTGTATCTCGAACAGGCAAACGGCGAGCGTTACGTCTACAGCTGGACGCAGACGATCGTGAGCTAGACCGCGTAATCCGTAAAGGCTGCGGCGCCTGCTGTCCGGCCAAACGGCAGCCGTAGGATCTGGTCGTGGCCACGTACCAGAGCTGGTGAGGCGCGCGGCGGGGCCCAGGGGTGGTTCGCCGAGCGGACAGCAGCGGCTACGTCCGCTGACCGAACCGGTCAACTATGGCGGAGCAAAAGAATGGCGGAGCGACGGGCATCCTCCATTGGGAGCCACCAGCCAATACCGAGATTTCGTGCCGGGGAAAGTCATCGCCGCAACTGGGCTCCGAGGACAGTTGCGATGAGTTTCCGGGTCGTCGGGCGTCTCATTTCGTGAACCCGTTGGCGTCCGATGCGATGATGGATTCGGCTCGTGCGGGAGCGCTGGAGTTGGACTGGAGGGAGATGAGATGCCCGAACACAGGATCGGAACCCGCGAGGAATGGCAGGTGGCCCGGGACGAGCTCGCGAAGCTCGAGGCAGAGCAGGCGGAGCGAAACGAGGAGATCACGAGAACGCGTCGCGATCTGCCCTGGGTCCGGGTCGAGAAGGAGTACGTGTTCGACACCGAGGACGGCAAGAAGACCCTGGCCGAGCTCTTCGACGGGCGTTCACAGCTGCTCGCCTACAACATCATGTTCGGCCCCGACTACACGCTCGGGGCCTGCCCCGGCTGCACGAGCTTGGGCGACGGGATCGACGGCTCGCTCGTCCACTTGCGCCATCGTGATGTGACGCTGCTCTGTTTTTCGCGGGCGCCGGTCGAGCGATTGACGGCTTACAAACGGCGGATGGGTTGGCAGTTCCCCTACGTCTCCACTTACAACAGCGACTTCGCGTTCGACTTCGGCCTCGCGCTGACCGAGGAGCAGGCGCAGCAGATTCCCGAGGTCAAGGAGATGATCGACAACCCGCCCGACTTCCTCGAGGAGTGGTCACGCCAGATCGGAGCTCAGCTGAAGGACGGCCTCCGCGAGAACCCGAGCTGGATCGCCTTCGCGCGCGAGAACGGCACCGTCTACCACACCTACACCGTGTCGGCGCCTGACCCGTTCGTCGCGCCCTACTTCAACTTCCTGCTCGATCGAACGCCGAAAACGCAACCCGCCGAGCCCCGCACCTGGCGGAAGGACGAATACCCGGACTGAGACCAATTGCGTCGTCGGGCTTGGTTTGACATCCGGTCAGAGCTGAGGAGGAAGGCGGCCTACAACCGCGACCCCATCCGCTAGCAGGTCCGGCGCCGGCGCCGGGTCCGCCTGGAAGTTGCCAGACCCCGAGCCCCAGCGCGACAATTAGTGGGCGAATGAGTCAGGAATTGCTGAACACGGCTGAGGCGGCTCGGTTCCTGCGGGTCAGCCAGGCTTCGATCCGGCGGTGGAGCGATGCAGGTCTTCTTCCCAGCCATCGAGTGGGCCGCCGGCGTGAGCGCCGCTTCGCCCAGTCGGACCTGGTCGAGTTCTTGAATCGCACCGAGAAGCCATCGGTTCCTGCGCCACCTGCGGGCATCCATGTCGGGGGCCTGCCCATCCCGGTGCCTGGCCACCTGGCGACCTTCTACAGCAGTGATGCTGGGCGGATTCGGCTCACGGTCCCATTCCTCGTCGACGGCCTGCGCTCCGATCAGCCATGTTTTCTGGTGGCTACCGACGAAGTCCTGGACGTCTACATGGAGGCCATAAAGAACCAGGACGGCGTCGATCTCAAACGAGCGGTCGCCAAGGGCCAGTTCTCTGCTGTCGTTTTCGATGGAGCGACCGTGGACAGGGCGGTGGGTTTCTGGGAAGGAAAGTTCGCCGACATCCTCTCCCACGGTCCATCGCTAATCCGGCACGTCGCAGAGATGGCCTGCGTGCGACGGATGTTTCCGTCCGAGGCTGAGATGCTGCGCTTCGAGCAGGCTTATGACGTGATGTGCAGGCGGTTTCCGGTCGCTGCCATCTGCCAGTACGACTCTCGAGAGTTCGACGGCCTCGCCATGCTCAGCGTGCTCAAGGCCCATCCGGACCTTTTCGAGCGCCGTCTTGCCACGTTCCTCAACTAATCGGGTCTCACTGCGCCCGGCGCCCACGGCGCTTGGGCGGAACCGCGGCGTCAAGTAAGGCAATGGCCGCGGACTTCACTGCTTTGGCCGCGGCCCCGCGATCCTGATCCATTCGCGCGGCGACGGCGGCGCCGTCGTAAAGGAGGAATAGCTGCCTGCCCACCTGCTTGGCGTCGGTGGCGCCGGCTTCCTTGGCAAGATCGGTGAATAGGGACCAAAGCCAGGCGCGATATTCGTCGGCCACGACTGCGCCCGCATCGCCGGGTTGCGACTCGGCGGCGGCGCTGATGAAGCGGCAGCCACGAAACGCCGACCCTGCCAGCAAATCTTCCACCTCGCCGAATACGGCGAGGAGGCGCTCTCTGGGCGTCTTGTTGGCGGCCAGAATGTGCGCGACGCGGGCTTGTCGCCTACGGAAGTGGTTCTCGAGGTAGGCACGTACGAGCTCGTCCTTGCTCCCGAAGGTGTTGTACAGGGAGGCCTTGGTGACGCCGGCCCGTTCGACGATCCGGTCAACGCCGACGACATGCACGCCTTCGGCGTAGAAGAGCTCGTCGGCCGCGGCCAGCAAGCGGTCTCTCGCGGATACGCGCGAGGTCTTCGGCGCGCGCTCAGTGGTCTTCAAAGCCATTGCATCATCTTACCGACCGGTCTGTGTTATTATACAGACCGTTCTGTTTACTCGATACCGGCCATCGTAATTACCGGGGAGAAGAACCCATGCCCATGATCGACGTCTATGCCGCCGAAGGAACCTTCAAGGACAAGCACACGCTGGCGAAGGATCTCGCCGCCGCCGTGATGCGGTGGGAGAAGGTGCCCGACCTCGCGCTGTTCCGTAACAACACCGCGGCGTTCGTCCACGACCTACCTGCAGACTCGCTGTCCAACGTTGCCGGTGACAGCAACTACGTCCGCGTGCAGGTCCTCACGCCGGTCGGCGTTCTCGATCGCGAAAAGCAGCTCGGTGTGGTCAGGGAGTTGACCGACATCGTCGCGGCCTCCGCCGGCGATCCGCAGCTGACCGAGCGCACGTGGGTTTTGATCACCGAGTCGCCTGAGGGAGGTTGGGGGCTCCAGGGGCACGCCAACACCGGCGCCGACATCGTGGCGGCCGCTCGCCGGGCCCTCGCCGAAAAGTAGGCGACGGCCATCGCACTAATCGCAACCGCGGATCCTCAGAAGGGAACGGCAGGCAGCCCCGGCCGCCTGTCGTTTCCGATCGCCTTCGCGGCGGTCAGCGCCATCTTCGTGCTTTTCGCGGCAGCGGCGAGCGCCCCGACGCCGCTGTACGTCGTCTACCAGAAGGAGTGGGGCTTCACCGACACGACGCTGACCGGTATCTTCGCGGTCTACGTCGTTGGCCTGATCGGCTCGCTGCTCGTTCTCGGCGCCCTATCCGATCACGTCGGTCGCCGCCCGTTGCTAGCAGCCGCGATCGCGCTCGAAGCCGTGGCCTTTGTCCTGTTCATCATCGCGGGGGACGTCACGGTCCTCCTGGTCGCTCGCGTCGTGCAGGGCATTGCCACCGGGGCGGCGTTCTCAACCCTCGGAGCCACGCTGGTCGACTTGAACCCGCCTCACGCGCCCGGCCGCGCCGGCCTCGTCAATGGCGTCGCGCCCATCAGCGGCCTGGCCCTCGGCTCGGTTGGCTGCGGTGCGCTCGTCCAGTTCGCACCCGCCCCGACACATCTCGTCTTCGCCCTCCTGCTGGTCGGTATCGGTTTCGCGGGCTTGGTCATTGCTCGCATGCCTGAGACCTCGGCGCGCCGCCCCGGTGCAGTGGCCTCGCTGATACCCATCCTCGGCATTCCCGCCCGTCTTCGCCCGGATGTCTTTGGAATCGTCCCGATCATCGTGGCGAGCTGGGCGCTCGGCGGGCTGTACCTCTCGCTCGGGCCCTCCGTCGCGGCCGGTCTTTTCGGCCTGCACAACCACCTCATCGGCGGCCTCGTCGTCACGCTGCTGTGCGGCGCCGGCGCCCTGACCGCCTTCGCATTGCGGGCCTGGCCGACCGATCGGATCTTGTGGATCAGCGCGATCACGCTCTCAGGCGGGACCGCGTTGACGTTCGCCGGCGTGGAAGCGCACACCGTGGCGCTGGCTGCGGCCGGGACGGTCGTGGCCGGCGTCGGTTTCGGCGGATCCGCCCTCGCCTCTTTTGGGACTCTGGCCCGCATCGCCGCGCCCGGCGAACGCAGCGAGCTCCTCGCGTTCGCGCTCGTCATCGCCTACCTGGCGTTCAGCCTCCCGGCCTTGGCCGCCGGCTATGCCAGCACGCGATTTGGCCTGCACGCCACGACGGTGGTCTACAGCCTCGGTGTCGTCGCCACCGCGCTCATTGCGCTGGCCGCTCACGCGATGCGCAGGAGCAGGGTGCGACTGTAGGCGTCACGACCGATCAGGAGAAGTTGCGCACGAACTTCAGGCTTCGACCGGCTCTTGCGAGAGGTTGCGCCTCCAGAGTTCGAGCGTCCGCTCGAAGTGGTGCTCAGCCGCCTCGCGGTTGTACACGGGAAGATCGGCCATCGCGAATCCGTGCGTGGTGCCGACCAGCCGCTCAACGACTCCCCGAACTCGGTTCCGGCGAAGCTCCTCGCGGAACTGGTCGACCATCTCCTGAGTGACCGATCGATCGGTCTCGGCAAACGCGAAGTAGAGCTCGCCGCGCACCTTCGCCAGGTCGTGGTGGGGTGAGTCAGGCTTGTCGGTGATCAAAGCCCCGGGATGGATTGCCGCGGCGGCGACGATTTCACCCGCCAGCGCTGACGCGATATGCAAGGCGACCCGTGCCCCAAGGCAGTAGCCGACGCAGACCTTTGGACCTGGACTGGCCGCCGGGTCTGAGCTGATCGCCGCCAGCACGGCCCTGGTGTCGGCCACCACGTTTTCAGGCGTGACGCTGGCAGCCGCCTTCATCATTCGCTCGGCCTCAGCCCCCTTGAGGCCGCCTGACGCCATGTTGGACATGTCAAAGGAGATGCGATCACCCTCGCGGTAATAGAGGTCCGGCGCGACGCAGTAGTAGCCGCCTGCCGCGAACCTCCGAGCGTTCGCCTTCACCTGCTCGCGGTAGCCGACGCCATCCATGAAGATCACGGCGACCGGAAACGGTCCATGACCGTCGGGCCGGACGACGAACGTCGTCATGACGCCGTCATTGGTGCGAACTTGGATCTCCTTCTCAACCATTTCGACCTCCTATAGCGACTAAGTCCTGATGGAGTCGGGCGCCGTCCGCGCAGCTCGCTGCTTTCCATATTCCCGATACGTGAGCCAAACCACCACGAGATCGAAGACCGTCAATGCAACGAGTCCAATGGAAAACGCGAAGGTCAACCGGTAGATCTGGTAGACGATGAACACGATCAGAAAAGCGATCATCCACGGGTAGGCCCAGATCTTGTCCCTGAGCAGCGCCGCCACCAGCACGATCTTGACTACGCCGTGCAACAGCAGGTACGCCGCACCGAACTGCAGGGACGATCCCGTCAGGCTCCCGGCGGCATGCAACAGATGCGTCGCCAGG
>DMCH01000116.1:9181-11468 GCA_003446775.1 Chloroflexota bacterium | reverse complement strand
GCGAAGGCTCGGTCGAGCAGGTCGCCGCTTTTGAACCAGTTCATGCGAGGACGCGGTAGTGCAGATGGACCACGCCGCTCTGGAAGCGGCGTTCGTCCACCAGCTCGAGCTTCACGCGGACGTCGTCGGGCAGGGCCTGGTTGCCGCCTCCCACCACGATGGGCGTGACGAACATGTGGAATTCGTCGACCAGACCGGCCTTGATTGCCTGCGCGGCGAGGTCGGGACCGCCCACGGTGATGTCACGTGCGGCGAGCCCTTTCATCTTCCGGATGGCTGCAGGATCGAACTCGCGCTCGATCCGGGTCCTGGCGCTGAGCACCTTCTCCAGCGTCCTGGAGTACACGATCTTGTCGGCCGCCTGCCAGATCTCCGCGTAGTCCTGTATGACAGGCGGCTGCTCGGCGAGGGTGAGCGCGGTCTCCCAGAAGGTCATCACCTCGTACATTCGGCGCCCATACAGATATGTGCCGGCGCGCCGTTCGAGGTCGTTGACGAAGGCGTGCACTTCCTCGTCCGGGACGGCCCAATCGAACTTGCCGTCCTTATCCGCAACGTAGCCGTCGAGCGACGTGATCGCCGAGTAGATGAGCCTGGCCATCAGACTTCAGCGCGGGCTACTGGTGGCGCTCGAGGCGGACCACGGGAATCAGACGGTCCGTCCTTTTCTGGTAGTCCGCAAACGGTGGCCAGATCTTGGTCATCTCCGCGTACAGCCGGTCACGCTCCGCGCGGTCGTCGACGACATGGGCGCGAGCCTTGAACTTCTCGGTTCCTCCGTCCGTGGGCACCTCGACCTCGACCTCGGGGTTGGCCTTGATGTTCCCGAGCCACGTCGGGTGCGTCGGGGCGCCGCCCTTCGAGCCCACGACGATGCAGTCCTCGCCCTCGCGACCGCAGACCAAAGGGGTGGTGATGGCCTCGCCGCTCTTGGCTCCTTTCGCGGTCATGAGCAGAACGTGGTCGCCGAACGGGCCGACTCCGCGCCCCTTCTTGGCGTGGAACTCGTCGATCGTCTTCTGGTTGTACGGAGTTGCCTTCACGAGGGTGAAATCTACTAAATTGCAGGGAAACCGATGAGTTTGGCTCGGGGATCAGTCTGAAGAGTTACATGACCAGTTCAGGGAAGGAGCAATTGGTATGAGCAAAGTGCGGGTACTGGTCGGCACGCGAAAGGGTGCGTTCATTCTCAGCGCCGACGCGAGCCGGAAAAAGTGGACGGTCGAGGGCCCGCAGTTTGCGGGCTGGGAGATCTATCACCTCAAGGGCTCGCCGGCCGACCCCGATCGGCTGTACGCATCCCAATCCAGCGGCTGGTTCGGCCAGGTGATGCAGCGCTCGAATGACGGCGGCAAGACCTGGGAGACGGCCGGCAACCAGTTTGCGTACGAGGGGGAGGTCGGACCGCACACCTGGTACGACGGTTCGCCGCATCCCTACGAGTTCAAGCGCGTCTGGCACCTCGAACCCTCGCTGAAGGATCCCGACACCGTGTACGCGGGGGTCGAAGACGCCGCCATCTTCAAGTCAGAGGACGCCGGCCAGACCTGGGCTGAGCTGCCCGGCCTCCGGACCCATGAAACATCCGCAAGCTGGGCGCCTGGCGCGGGCGGCCTGTGCCTGCACACCATCCTGATCGACCCGAGCAAGCCGGACCGGATGTACGGCGCGATCTCGGCTGCGGGAGTCTTCCGGACCGACGACGGCGGCAAGTCGTGGCAGCCGGCGAACCGCGGATTGCGCTCCAACACCATGCCGGACCAGGACGCCGAGGTGGGCCACTGCGTGCACCGCCTCGCCATGCATCCATCGCGTCCGAAAACGCTCTTCATGCAGAAGCACTGGGATGTGATGCGGACCGACGATGGGGGAGACTCATGGCGGGAGATCAGCGGCGACCTGCCGACCGACTTCGGCTTCGTGATCGACGTCCACGCCAACGAGCCGGACACGGTCTACGTGGTCCCGATCACGAGCGACTCCCTTCATTACGTACCCGACGGCAAGCTGCGCGTCTACCGCAGCAAGACCGGTGGCAACGAGTGGGAGGCACTGACAAACGGCCTTCCGCAGAAGGACTGCTACGTCAACGTCCTGCGCGACGCCATGGCGGTCGACGCCCTCGACCCCTGCGGCGTGTACTTCGGCACCAGCGGCGGCCAGGTCTATGCGTCCGCCGATGCCGGCGACAGCTGGACCTCAATCGTGCGCGACCTGCCGGGCGTGCTCTCTGTTGAGGTCCAGACGCTGGCGTGATCAAGGTGGTCCTGCCGGCGAACCTGCAAAC
>DMCH01000116.1:6373-8811 GCA_003446775.1 Chloroflexota bacterium | reverse complement strand
CCGATGATCAGGTTCTTCGCCTGCGAAGAGGACTGGTCGGACGCTTCGCCAGACGATCCACTCCCAGATGAGGTGGTCGTGGGCAAGGAGCCCTTCCTGATCCTCGGCGCGATCGCGGGCGGCTGATGTGATGGCTGCGTCGCAGATCACGCTCTCCGAGCAGCTCAAGAACGTTCCGACCAACGTGCGCCCGACGGTCAAGGCTGCGATCAAGACCGTCAAGAAGGCCGCTCCGAAGGCGGATGAGATCACCTACCGCAGCGGGCCGCCACGCTCGAGCAGCGCGATGTGGAAGCTCGTCCGCTACTCCGTCGGCGGCGCCAATGTGGTCGGCGTCGGCACCTTCACGAATCATTCGACCTTGTTCTTCTATCGCGGCCGCGAGCTCGAGGACAAAAGCGGCCTGCTCCAGGGCACCGGCAAAGACTCGCGTTACGTCACCCTGCGCGGTCCGGCCGACGCGGAGCAGCCGGCCGTCAAGCGGCTGGTGAGGCAGGCGTTCCAGCTCGCCCGAGGCTAGGCTCCCCGCCGCGCGGGGAGCTCCCCGCGAAGCGGGGTGAGGGGAGAAGGGGACCTCAAAGCCGGATCTTAGGCCTCCCGGGAAGGCGTTTCGAATCTGCCTGAACCTGGCAGGATGTATCCCCCATGGAAGCGCCAATTCGGGCTCCCGGGCCCCCCATCCCAGCCCAACACCCGACGGTGCTCACCAAGCACGGGGATAGCCGGATCGACCCCTATTTCTGGCTACGCCAGAAAGCCAACCCGGAAGTGATCGCCTACCTGCAGGCCGAGAACGAGTACGCCGATGCCGTCATGGCGCCGATGGCCAAGCTCCAGGAACGCCTGTACGGGGAGATCGTCAGCCGCGTCCAGCAGACCGACGTCTCGCCACCTTCGTTTTTCAAAGGGTACTGGCACTACACCCGCACGGTCGAGGGGCTCGATTACGAGATCCACTGCCGGCGCAAGGGCTCGATGGACGCCCCCGAGGAGGTTGAGCTCGACGCCAACGAGCTGGCTGCCGGCCACGACTACTTCGAGCTCGGCTTCGTCGAGCGCAGCCCAGACGAGAACCTTCTCGCCTATGCCGTTGACCTCATCGGCAACGAGCTCCACCAGGTGCGCTTCCGCGACCTGTCGAGTGGGGAAGACCTCGCCGACGGCCTCGACGGCGTTTACTCCGGCTCCGCCTGGTCGGCGGACAGCAAGACCTTCTTCTATGTCCGGCCGGACAAGGCGATGCGCCCGTACCAGGTGTGGCGACATGCCCTCGGCACCCGGGTCGGCGAGGACGTGCTCGTGTTGCAGGAAGATGACGAGCGCTTCGAGCTCGGCGTAGAGCTGACCAAGAGCGAGCGCTACATCATCTTCACGAGCTCGAGCCAGATGACCAGCGAGAGCCGCTATGTGCGGAGCGACGAGCCAGGAGGCGAGCCCGTGCTCATCGAGGGTCGCCGCCATGGGGTCGAGTATTCGGTCGACCACCAGGAGGATCGCTTCCTGATCCTCACCAATGACGGCGCGCGCAACTTCAGGCTTGTCGCGGCGCCCATCGAGCGGCCCGGCCGCAAGGCGTGGGCGGAGGTGATTCCGGAGCGGGCCGGCGTGCGCCTCAACGCTCTGGACGTGCACCTGGGCCACGTCGTGCTCGGCCAGCGCTCCGACGGGCTGCAGCGGCTCGAGGTCCTCGACTCCACGACGGGCGAGCTACACGTGGTCGATCAACCCGACCCGGCCTACACCGCCTACGCCGGCTCGAATCCCGTGTACGAGAGCACGGTGATGCGCTTCTTCTACACGTCGCTCAACGCACCGTGGTCGGCGTTCGACTACGACATGAACACGCGCGAGCGCACCCTCGTCAAGGAGCAGCCCGTGCCTGGCGGATACAACCGCGCCGACTATGTCACCGATCGGCTGTGGGCGACCTCTGCGGATGGCGTGCGCGTGCCGATTTCGATCGTGTATCGGCGCGATCTCACCAGGGACGGCAATCACCCCACGCTCCTATACGGCTACGGCGCTTATGAGATGCCCAGCGACCCCATGTTCGACTCGGCGCGCCTGAGCCTGCTCGACCGAGGCTTCGTGTATGCCATCGCGCACGTGAGAGGCGGCGGCGAGATGGGGAGGGAGTGGTACGAGGAAGGCAAGTTCCTCTGCAAGACGAACACGTTCGACGACTTCGTCGCGTGCGCCGTTGAGCTCATCGAAGAGCGTTACACCAATCCGCGCAAGCTGGCCATCCGCGGGCGCAGCGCGGGCGGCCTGCTGATCGGCGCGGTCGTCAACGCCCGCCCGGACCTGTTCGCGTGCGCGGTGGCCCAGGTCCCGTTCGTCGATGCGCTGACGACCATGCTCGACGATTCGATCCCGCTCACTGTCAACGAGTACGAAGAGTGGGGCGACCCCAACGACCCCGAGTTCTACGAGTACAT
>DMCH01000116.1:3335-6088 GCA_003446775.1 Chloroflexota bacterium | reverse complement strand
GTGCCGTACTGGGAGCCGGCCAAGTGGGTGGCCAAGCTGCGCACCGCGACCCTCAGCGCGCGCCCGATCATCCTGAAGACCGACCTGGGCTCGGGCCACTCAGGACCGTCAGGCCGGTACGAGTCCTGGCGAGAGGAGGCATTCGTGTCGGCTTTCGTGGTCGCCCAGCTGCAGGCGGCGGGTTAGACTCAGCACCAGCTCACTCACAGAAGGACCGTCCGGTCGTTGGGCACCGCGACGGTCCTTTTTCTTTGGTGCTCGTGATTTGAGAACTAATGTTCGCTGCTATCACATTCTGCACCAGCATGTGGTGGCCTCCTAAGGCCCAAACACAATATGTTGGGCTTAGACCGTTCTGAGCCTGCCAGGTCACGCTACATCTTGTGGTAAAGGTATTGACAGGGCTAAGCGTGATCGTTAAGGTTTGCGGCGAATCGCGGTGATCAGTGGGGAGAAGTGGTGAATCAAGCAACATGGAAACATACGTCGCACCCTACGTCCAAGTACGGCACGCCATACACCTCCTCTATGCCACTTCTCCCCGCAGCCGCGATGGGGCCGACGGCGACCCTGCCGATGAAGAGGCCACGCTGAATGGCGTCGATGAACCGGCGACTCCGAGTCGACCGGATGGAGACCTTTCTGAACCCACCCCGATTCGCTAGGGACCTGTGGGATCAAGCGACCGCGCCGGTCAACCATCGCTACGACAAGCTCGGCAACCCGTTGCCGATGGAGCTCCACGGCTGCGGGTGCGGGCTCTGCGCACGCCAGCGGCGCGCCCAACTCAGGTTCTGGGAGGCCCGATGAGTGTTCACCGGGGCACATCGGGTCCGCGTGGACGACAAGGGAAGGCTCGCCATCCCCGCGTCGTTTCGCAAGCAGCTCCCGGAGGGGAGCTACGTGTCGGTGAGCCAGGACAGCGCCCTGGCGATCTATCCGCCGGACCTGTGGGACGCGCTGGCGGAGGAGCTGCGCAGCCCCCTGCCGGGCCCCGACCAGCGAGCGCTGGCCAGGACGCTGTATTCGATGTCGGAGGCGTTCGAGCCCGACGGCCAGGGCCGGATCACGCTCGGAATGGAGCAGCGCCGGGTGACGGGGATCGAAACCCCGTCGACGGCGGTGGTGATCGGAATGGGCTCGCGGGTCGAAATCTGGCCCGAGGCCCGATGGGACAGTTACAACGCAGACGCGCAAGGGCGCTTTACAGAATTCGCTGACAGGGTGATCGCAGGACGCTGACCGGTCACCACCCTGCACTTTCACAAGAGGTAATAGAGCTGCTCAAGCCCCAGAAGGGGGCGGTCGCGATCGACTGCACCCTGGGGCAGGCGGGCCATGCCCGCCAGATCCTGGACAGGATCGAGCCAGGCGGCCGGCTGCTCGGGATCGACCGTGATCTCGTCGCCGTCGAAGCCGCCCGCTCGGCGCTGGCTTCTCATGGACCGGCTGTGGTCATCGTCCACGGTCGCTTCGGTGAGCTGGACGCGCTGGCTCGCAGGACCGGGTTCGTCCCGGCTGACTGCATCCTGTTCGACTTCGGTCTATCCAGCGTCCAGCTCGACGCCCCGGAGCGCGGATTCAGCTTCCGCGGTGAGGGGCCGCTGGACATGCGGATGGACACCAGCCAAACGCTCGACGCGGCGCGCATCGTCAACGAGCTCGACGTCAGAGAGCTCGAGCACGTTCTGCGCGACTACGGCGAGGAGCGGTGGGCGCGGCGGATCGCACAGTTCATCGTGGCGCGCCGCCCGCTGCGCACGACCACCGATCTGGCGTCAGCCGTGGAGGCGGCCATCCCCCGACGGGCCTGGCCTCGCGACATCCACGTTGCGACCCGAACCTTCCAGGGCATCCGCATCGCTGTCAACGACGAGTTGGGCGAGATCGAGGCAGGACTGAAGGCAGCTCTTGAGATTCTCAAACCCGGTGGTCGTGTGGCGACGATCAGCTTCCATTCTCTGGAAGACCGCTTGGTGAAGTCATTCTTCAACGTCGAGTCCAAAGACTGTATCTGCCCACCCCAGCAGCCAGTCTGCACCTGCGGCCACCGGGCAACCCTCCGCATAGTCACCCGCCGTCCCATCCGCCCCTCCGAGGCGGAGTTGACGGCCAACCCCCGCGCCCGCTCGGCGCGGCTGCGGGTGGCGGAAAAAATCTGACCCCATCCTTCCCAATCCAAGTCCTGGCGCCCGGTTCACCCCGCCGGCCGCCAGGCACCACGTTCTTGAAACAAATGAGGCACACGTCTTGATATCGACCCGAATACTGACCCGGCGGCGCCTCGGCGTCGCCGTCCCTCAGCACGTCCCGGCACGCCGGCGACGGCGCACGCGCGGCTTCGTGCAGGTCGCGGGCTCCGTCGCCGCCGACCGCCTGCAGCTGAACGCCTACGCGCACGCCTACCTCGCGCTGGGCGTGGGGCTGGTCGCCGTCCTTTTCTATCTGGCGCTCGCCGCGCAGGTCACGCAATCGTCGTATGACATCACGCGGTTGCAGGACCAGCAGCGCCAGCTCATCGCCGCGCAGGACCAGCTCCGCTACCAGGAAGTGACGCTGCACGCGCCGGCCCAGGTCCAACAGTCGGCCGCCCAGAGCGGGATGCAGCGCACGGCGCCGGTCGCGTACGTGCCCGCGCAGCCGGTGGCGATCGACCTGCAGGCGCCCGCGGGCGCCTCCGGCACCGATGCCACTCCGTTGTGGGCGCACTACCTCGCTGCGCTGTTCAACAAGGTCGGTGGCACCCGCGACGT
>DMCH01000116.1:0-3057 GCA_003446775.1 Chloroflexota bacterium | reverse complement strand
CGTCATGGGTGCGCGGCTGCGAATCCTGGCTTTGCTTGTGGTGGCGGCGCTGCTCGCGGGCACTGTCTGGGCGCGACTCGCGTACTGGCAGGTGCTGCGCCACGTGCAGCTTTCGGCGTCGGCCCAAGCTCAGTACCACGAGTTCGTCCAGCTGCCCGCGCTGCGCGGCGTGATCTTCGACCGCAACATGACCCAGCTCGTGGTCAACACGACCGTCTACTCGGCGTTCGTTTCCCCCGACCAGATCGCCCCCGCCATTCGTGACCGCGTTGCGAGCGGCCTTTCGAGCGTGCTCGGAGTGGACAAGGCCAAGGTCATGCAGACTCTCGAGTCGGACTCGAAGTTCGCCTACATCCTGCGGCGGTTCCCCCAGGCCAAGGCCGACCAGCTGCGCGCATTGAAATTGCCTGGGGTCGGGCTCGAAGACGAATCACAGCGCTCCTACCTGCCCGGGATCGCCGCGGGCTCGAGCCTCGCCGCGAACCTCCTGGGATTCGTGACCTACGACGGCCAGGGCCAGCGCGGGCTCGAGCAGTACTACCAGCAGGAGCTGGCCGGCACGCCGGGATACATCTCGAGCTACCGCGACCTCGCCAACCGCGAGATCGTCCTCGGCTCGCACACGCACCAGGACCCGGTGAACGGGTCCGACCTCGTCTTGTCGCTCGACGCCAACGTGCAGTACCAGGCCGAGCAGGCACTGGCGGACGGAGTCAAGAAGGCAAACGCCGAGAGTGGCAGCGTGCTGATCATGGACCCGGCGACCGGCGGCATCGTCGCGTGGGCCGACTACCCGAGCTACGACGCCAACAACTTCAACCACACGGACCCGTCTCTGTTCCAGGACAACGTTTCCAGCTATCTCTACGAGCCGGGCTCGGTAATGAAGGTGGTCACGCTGTCAGGCGCCATCAATCAGGGCGCGATCACACCCAGCACCGTCATCAACGACCCCGGATACCTGAATGTCGGCGGCTACCGGATCGCCGACTGGGACCATCGCAACCACGGGAACGTCAGCTACCAGTACGTGCTCGACCACTCGCTCAACGTCGGCGCGATGAAGGCGATGCTGGCCGAGGGCCATGCCGCGTGCTACAGCTACCTGAAGGGATTTGGCCTCACGCAGCCCAGCGGCATCGACGTCGCGGGTGAGACCTCAGTGCCCCTGCCGGCGCAGGACCAGATGAGCGACAGCCAGTACGCCACCTCCGCGTTCGGGCAGGGCATCGGAGTCAACATGGTCCAGATGCTGGCCGCCGTCAACGTGGTCGCGAATGGAGGTCGCTACGCGCCGCCGCACGTGGTCGAGCGCGTCGGCACCACCGTCAACCCGCTGCTGCTGAAACAGCAGCGCCAGGTCATCACCGCTGCCACCGCGCAGCAGATGACCGCGATGATGGAGGACGTCGTCCAGCACGGCTCCGGCTGGACGGCGCGGGTCAATGGCTTCCAGACCGACGAGGCGGGGAAGACCGGGACCTCTCAGATTCCCGTCAACGGGCAGTACACGCTGGACGTCTGGGCCTCGTATGTCGGGTTCCTGCCCGCCATCCACCCGAAGTTCACGATGATCGTGGTCATGCGCAAGCCGCACTACGCAGGCAGCCAGTACGACTGGACGCTGAACGACGGCTACCTGACCGCGGCGCCGGTCTGGCAGAAGATCGCCCAGGACATGGTCGTCGACTGGCGCATAACCCCGGACTAAAAACCTGTGAAATCTTCGATTTCACAGGTGAAAAGACTCGGTTGCAAAGAATGGCGGAGCAAGCATCTTGATTGGGATACGCCCGAATAAATTCGGGCTTCCGCTCCACTTGGACGAATTCAGGAACCTGCCCGTGACCCACCTCGTTTCACACTTACAGGCATGAAGCTGACTCTCCTCGAGCTCCTCGAGGCGACCGGCGGTGGCGAGATCGGCGGCACCCAGGTCGGTAACACGTTCGGGACGTACCACACCGACTCGCGCGAGGTGGTGCCGGGCGGCGTGTTCTTCGCCCTGCGGGGCGCCAGCACGGACGGCCATCGGTTCATCGCCGACGCGCTCAGCCGTGGCGCGGCTGCGCTGGTGGTGCAGCGGCGCACCGAGCTGTCCCATGGAGTCGTGGAGATCATCGTGCCCAATACGTGGGACGCGCTGTACGCCGTAGCGCGTTACGTGCGCGAGCGGGTCGATCCGTTGGTGGTCGGCGTCACCGGCAGCAACGGCAAGACGTCGACCAAGGAGATGGTCGCCGCGATCCTCGAGCGCAAATACTCGGTCCTGCGCACGACGGGCAACCTCAACACCGAGACCGGTGTGCCCCTGACGATCCTCAAGCTCGAGCCAGAGCATGAGGCGCTCGTGCTGGAGATGGGGATGCAGCACGCCGGCGATATCGGCCGGCTCGCTCAGCTGGCAGAGCCGACGGTCGGGATCATCACGAACATCGGCAGCGTGCACATGGAGTTCTTCGAATCGCACGAGCAGCTCGCGCGGGGCAAAGGCGAGCTCGTCGCGGCCCTGCCTGAGTCTGGGCTGGCGGTCCTGAACGCCGACGATCCCTTCTTTCCACTTCTATCCAGGATGTCCACCGCGCCGGTGATGAGCTTCGGATTCGAAGCCGGTGACCTCCGTGGCGAGCACTATGCGGCCGCCACCGAGGGCGGGTGTGAGTTCACCGTCCAGGATGTCGCGTTCCACCTGGCGCTCGAAGGTCGCCATCAGGCACGCAACGCGCTGGCGGCCCTTGCCGCCGGAAAGTTCGCGGGGGTGGGGCTCGAGGAAGGCGCCGCGGCGCTCGCCAATGTGTTCGTCGCACACCGACTCCAGGAGCACAAGACCTCCAAGGGTGTGGTGATCGTCGACGACGCCTACAACGCCAGCCCCGAATCGATGCTGGCCGCGTTCGAGACCCTGGCGGAGCGACCCAAGCACGGCAAGTTGTTCGCGGTGCTCGGCCCCATGGCCGAGCTTGGCGCGCTCGCCATCGAGTCGCACCAGCGGGTCGGCCGCCGCGCCGCGGAGGTGTTCGACGCAGTCGCGGTCCTCGACAGCGAGCTCGGCAGCGT
>DMCH01000081.1:2343-6323 GCA_003446775.1 Chloroflexota bacterium | reverse complement strand
GCCAGCTATCTCGCCAGCACCGACCAGCCGCAGGCCGTCGCCGAGAGCGCAGGCCGCGCCTGGGGCAGCTACCTGACCGAAAAACCGCAGCCGTTCACTGGGATCTCGGCCGAGGAAGCCACGCAGAAGGTGGTCGAGCTCTTCGATGAGCTTGGATTCATGCCCGAGGCCGTGGAGGAATCCGGCGAGCGCAAGATCCTGCTACACCGCTGTCCCTTCCGAGAGGTGGCCGAGTCGAATCAGAGAGTCGTGTGCGCCGTCCACCTGGGCATGTTGAAGGGCGCGCTGGCGGAGATGGGTGCCCCGCTGCAGGCCACCCGGCTGGAGCCCTTCGTGAAGCCCACCCTATGCATCGCCCACCTTCGAGGAGGCGCCGCTGCGCGACCGTCAGGAGGTGTCCGCCGTGCGCATTCAAGACATCCCGCCGTCGCCTGAGCTCGAGTTCATCGAGTGCCCACGATGCGGGCAGCCGGTGCTAATGGACAACCTGTCACGGCAATGGAACGAGTGGGTCCAGGTCTGCCAGTGTGAGTCATGCGGCTCCTTCGAGGTCGGCTGCCATGCCCTTTGACGAGCCAGTCCCAGCGCCGATTCCCGACCTGCAGCGTCTGCCTGACACGACCCAGAGGATCCTCGACACCCTGCAGCAGATCACTCGGGACCTCACTGTAATTCCGGCGCGTGTCTTCACTTCAAGGCTGGAGGCCTTGATCGACGAGTTGGTCTCGAGCCTGGTACCACTAATGGCCGCCGAGGAACGCGTTCTGTGCCACAGGCTAGACCGCGCTCTTGGTGACCCACTGAGGGAAGACCACCGTGAGGTGCGCCGGTTAGTCGAAAGGTTAAGCATGCTGTCGGAGGGTCTCGAGCGGCGCTCCCGCCGCGCGACCAAAATAGAGCAGGTACTGCTGACGGCTCTGCAGCAAATGACGATCGCCCTGGACGCGCTGCGCACTCACCAACAGGCGGCCCTACGCCATCTCAGTGACACTTTGCCGCTTGACGAACAGGCGCATCTTGCAGCGACGTTGGACGCAGCCGCACTCGACGCTCGCGAACAGACGATGTTGATCGTCCGGCCTGTAATACCGCCTACGGCCGCCCACGTACTTCGTAACCGGCCGGATCTAAACGCCGCTTACGCTATGAGCCTGGCCGAGATCGAGCGGCGGGTGCGTGGAGGCGCAGCTTCCGAAGGAGAAACGAACCATGTCGCAGGACCACCCTCTCGATGAGTTGGCCGGATTGCGTCCGGCAGGCCGCATCTCGATTCCGGTCGTCACCACCAACATCGACTCCGAGCTCGTGGCGCTCCGCCGCTCGGCCTCCTACCAACGCAACGATCACGCCTCGACCACGATCGTGAATCGACCCGGACTCGGCGTCGTTCTGGTCGCCTTGCCGAAGGGTGGGCACATGGCCAAACACCGAGCTGCACGGCCGATTGCACTGAGGGTGTTGGAGGGCAGGGTCCGCCTCGAGCTCGGGGACCGGACGCTCGAGATGTCGTCAGGCGACCTGACCTCGCTCGCCCCGAACCTGGCCCACGAGGTGAGCGGCGTCGAGGACAGTGCCTTCTTGCTCACGATCGGAGGCGGAGCCCGCCAGACCCCCTCCCAGTAGAGATCCTCCGCCGTATTCACCGCCAAGGAGCACCCATGCCGCACATCGCAGTCGCCAACGCAACCAGCGCCGTCTCGATCCAGCCCGGCGCGATCGTTTCAAAGGTGATCCACCGCGATGGCCAGTTGAACGTCACGGTGTTCGGCCTGGACGCGGGTGAGGATCTCACGCAGCACCGGGCCTCGAGCGCAGCCATCGTCCAGGTCCTCGCGGGTCGTCTGCGGTTAACCGCCGACGGCGAGGAGCTCGATGCGGGACCGGGGTTCTGGCTTCACATGGCGCCGGAAACGCCGCACGCGGTGGTTGCAATGGAGCCGGCCGTAATGCTCCTCACCCTGGTCCCGCGCTGACGGCAGCGGCGGCACGCCGGTGTGGGCGAGTTAGTAACCGCGATCCACGGAATGCGTTCGATCCAAATCACTCCGGTGATCAGGGGCTGGAGTCGCGACTGCTGAGCCTTGCGAGCGGCCGGCGCGAGGCTGGCTCACAATATGCCCGGCGTCGCCTTGATTATGTAGACTAATTAGTATGCCTAACCAGTTCTCGGCTACCATCGGTACTCCGGCCGAGGTCGCAGGCAACCTCCGGGTCGCGCTCATGCGAATGGTTCGACGCCTTAAGCGAGAGACCGATGGAGAGCACTCCATGTCGGTCATTGCTGCGCTGGGGTCGCTGAACTCGCGTGGACCGCTGACGCTCGGTGAATTGGCAGAGGCCGAGGGGGTATCGAGACCCAGCATGACGGTGCTGGCGGCCAGTCTTCTCGATCAGAACCTCATTGCCAAGGAGCCGGACCCGAGCGACGGCAGGTTGGTCCGGGTACACATCACTCATGCTGGCAAGCGAGTCCTGGAGCGAAGCCGGACTCGCCGTAACGCGTACCTTGCCAAACGCCTGGGAGCCCTGGGCAGCGACGAGCTACGGATACTGGATGAAGCCGCAACGATCCTGCTGCGCCTGGTGGAGGACGGACCGTGACCACAGTCGCGGGTGGCTTCACAAGAACCTTCGCATCGCTGCGCAACAGGAACTTCCGAATCTTCTTCACCGCTCAGATCGTTTCCGTGACCGGCAATTGGATGCAGTCCATCGCCCAGATGTGGTTGGTACTCCACCTGACCGGGAGCGGTTTCGCCCTCGGTATCACCGCCGCACTTCAGTTCACGCCGATACTCCTCTTCGGCACCTGGGGTGGCCTCCTCGCGGATCGGATTGACAAACGGAAGCTCCTGATGGTGACTCAGAGCGCTGCGGGCCTGGTGGCCCTGGTGCTGGCCGGGCTGACTCTTGGTGGGGTGGTCCAGCTTTGGATGGTCTATGTGCTGGCCCTTGCGTTAGGGATGGTCAACGTCTTTGACAATCCCGCGCGCCAAAGCTTCGTACCTGAGATGGTCGGCAAGGACCAGTTGGTCAACGCCGTCGGGCTCAACAGCGCGGTGTTCACGTTGGCTCGCGTGATCGGCCCCGCAATCGCGGGAGTGCTCATCGCAGCTGTAGGAACCGGTTGGTGCTTCCTCTACAACGGTCTGTCGTACTTTCCCGTTGTGTTCGCGCTTCTGTTGATGCGCCCCTGGGAGCTCCATCGGGGTCGGCCGACACCCCGCGCCCGCGGCCAGATCAGAGCTGGAATCCGCTATGCCTGGAACAGGCCCGAGCTGCGATTTCCACTTCTGCTGATGCTCGTCGTGGGAACGCTTGCCTTCAATTTCTCGGTGCTCATGCCCCTTATGGCTCGTTTCGTATTCAATTCAGGAGCAAGCACGTTCGGGCTACTGATGTCCTTCATGGGTGCGGGGGCATTCGTCGGCGCGCTCGTGTCTGCCAATCGTGCGAGGCCCAGCCACCGATTGCTGGCTTTTGCCAGCATCGCCTTCGGTGCACTGTTGATCGGCGCAGCGCTGGCACCGACGCTGCTCATCGAACTCGCTGTGCTCTTGCCCCTCGGAGCGGCCATGATCACATTCCAGGCCACAGCCAACTCGCTATTGCAGCTTAATTCTGACCCGGCCTTCAGAGGGCGAGTCATGGCTCTCTACGTCATGGTGTTCCTCGGCAGCACCCCAATCGGTGGTCCGATCGTCGGTTGGGTGGCCGAGCAATTCGGCGCACGAACCGGGCTGGGGCTGGGCGGTATCGCCACGGTCATGGCCTCGGCCGTACTCCTCTGGGGCCTTGGTCGCTGGCACGTGGGCCAACTGAACCGGAGTCATCGGCCGATCGCAAGGACCGGTCTGCAGCCAGAATAAGATGGCTGGAACAGTCATGAGCCAGCGAGTCCAAGGTTTCCGCCTCGCCATTTATGTCTTTAAGGACGCCGAGATCGTCGACTTTGCCGCTCCTTACGGCGTCTTCTCGGT
>DMCH01000081.1:0-2001 GCA_003446775.1 Chloroflexota bacterium | reverse complement strand
CTGCCCAACTATGCCTTCTCCGACCAGCCGGCCATGAATGCATTCCTCATCCCCGGTGGCTTCGGGACCAGGCAGGAGCTGAACAATGCCCGGCTCCACGATTACATCCGTTCGCTGCCCGCTTCATGCCTCATCACCAGCGTTTGCACCGGCTCGTGGATCTACGGCCGTATGGGCCTTCTCGACGGCCTGCCGGCCACCAACCGCAAGGAGCCCGACCGAGCGGAGATGGCAGCGTCCGGGAAGGTTCCCATCGACCGCCTCAAGGAAATCGCGCCGGCATGCATCATCAGCCGCGCCAGGGTGGTCGATGCCGGTCGGATCATCACGGCCGGCGGGATCGCGTCCGGGATGGAGATGGGATTCCACCTGCTGCGCCGCGCGGGCTATGACGAAGCTTTTATCGGTGAGGTCGCCAGGGTAATGGAGTATTCAGCGGCCTACGACTTGTACCGACGGGACCTCGAGGTCTTGGTAGAGGCACCTCGCTCTGCGGCCCAGACCTAAGCGCGAGGTACCTTGATCGCGTCGTGGCAAGCTGCACGACCAACTGTATTGCGCCACTGGTCGAAATCATGCAGCGGAGATCGTGGCGTGCTAGATGTCTCGGGGCTTCCGCCGAGTTATTTCTGGCCCAGCGCAAACCCGAGTGGAAGGGCGAATAGCCGCCCGCACAATGCCGCGGTCGGGTCACATCATCAACTTGACCACGGCCGCGAGTCCAGCAATGACGATGACCGCCCTGAGGGCGTTGGGTGGGAGGCGACGCGCGACCACCGCGCCGAGCTGACCGCCCGCGATGCTGGAGACCGCGATCAGCGCGACGGCCACCCAGGCCACGTGCGCCAGGAGCACAAAGACGATGGCGGCGATGCCGTTGACCAGGACGGCAAGCACGTTCTTGAGAGCGTTGAGTCGCTGCACCTCATCCTTGATGAACACCCCGAGCAGGCCGATGAACATGACCCCCTGAGCGGCTCCGAAGTATCCACCGTAAATAGCGGTCAAGAACACGCCCGCCCGAAGTCCCCAAGAGTTGCCATCGCTCGCTCCGTGCCAGGCCAAATATGTCGAAAGTCGGGGCTGGACTATCACCAGCACGACAGCCAGCAAGACCAGGACCGGCACCACTTGGTGGAAGACTGATTGCGGAAGAGCCAGTAGAAGGACCGCGCCGAGCAGCCCTCCCGCAGCGGCAGGAATCGCCAACATGGCCGTCCGCCTTCGCTGGCCGGCGAGCTCCGGCCTCTGGCCCGTCACCGCGCTGATCGAGCCGAAGACCAAGCCCACCGTGTTGCTGACATTGGCCACGATCGGCGAGAACCCGAGGGCGAGAAGGGTGGGAAAGGTCAGGAGCGATCCCGATCCGACAATCGCATTCGCCATCCCTGCGACCAAGCCGGCGGCGATGATGGCGAGGATGGCCAGAGGACTCAAACCGACGTCAATCAAGGTCGGCCAGGGTACCGCGTTCTGACAAACGGGCGCCGATAAAGGTATTTCTGGTTGGGCTCGTTTTGATCTTGGGTCTGGTTGCCAGCGTCCTGTCGATTGCATCCGGGCCGTCTGCACCGCCAGCTTCGCTTCGCTTCGCACCGGTTCCGTCTCGGGCTGCTTGTGGCGGGCAAGAAATCATGTGCACGTGCGAGGCTGGCTCAGCCGTTTCCGGCTCCAAGTCCGACTCCCGGAGGCGCAGGCGGAGCGGCTCGCGAAGTACCCGCGGACGGCCGGGTGGCATGACGACCTGTTTTTGAAAAGATCAGCTGTTTCGGGGCAAATTGCCTCCTACTTGGCGCCCGGTTGGCCCTTGTTTTCGGGTCCCCTGAAGACGCCGAAACCGGCCCTTTTTAATGCTGGTTCCGAATTCAGATCAGCCCGCCACCCGCCTCCCAAAAGGGTTCCGTTACCCTTCCTATCGACGCCGGCGTAGCTCGATTGGCAGTGCAGCTGTTTTGTAAACAGGTGGTTTGCCTATGAGTTCGAAATCGGACAAAAAGGGAC
>DMCH01000132.1:38254-47599 GCA_003446775.1 Chloroflexota bacterium | reverse complement strand
CGCTGCCGGAATCTCTCGGCCTGGGCGACCACGACGGGGACGTTCGTCAGCTCGACCTCGCGGCGGCCCTGGTCGGACTGCGTGGTCATCAGCTGGCGGATGCGGGCTAGCACCTTCTCCTCCATGGCGAGGATCTCGGTGTAGATCTGCTTCCAGTAGAGCGCGTGCTCGAGCGTTGCGTTTTCTGGAGCGCCCTCGCCATCCATGGCCTGGGCCCAATCCCCACCGCGCACCGCCGCGTCGATGTCCGGACGCGCTTTCCCGGGCAGAACCTTCTTCATGCCCTAAGAAATACGGCGACCGACGTAAAAAGATCAGCAACATTCCGACGCAGCGAGCCTTGCGGCGGTCAGTCGAGGCGGAATACCAGCGAGTAACCCTTGCCTGGCTTGTTGACGAGGTCAACTGGGATCGCGAGATCGATGAGGATCTTCCGGAGTCGGCGCACGTAATTGCGGACCTCCTCCGGGAAAAGGGCGGGGTCCGCCCATGCCTGACCGAGGATCTGTGTCGTGGTGAAGAAGCGGTGGGGATGG
Organism: Chloroflexota bacterium; assembly: GCA_003446775.1. GTDB lineage: Bacteria > Chloroflexota > Dormibacteria > Dormibacterales > Dormibacteraceae > UBA10449. Next base: position 47,063 of record DMCH01000132.1, on the reverse strand, counting down.
TCGAGGAGGAACTGCAGCAGCTGGAACTCACGCTTGGTGAGGGCAACTTCACGGCCCTGGTGCCTCACCATCCGGCCGGCCGGATCCAGGTCCAACCCGTGGAGCTCCCAGAGCCGGCCGTACCAGAGATCCAGGCGCTCCTCGTATCCATACATCTGGGTCTCGATGATCTCCAGGTCGACGGCCGCCGCCTTCTGGGCGACGGGCTTCAGGTTGGCCATGTCGCGGCGCACCCGATCGAGGATCCCGCGCTTGAACTCGAGGAGATCGGCGTAGATGCTCATCCAGTGGCGCGCGTCTTCCCACCGCGTCGTGAGTAGGTCTTCCCCCTCTAGCGGTCTGGCTGGACGCCGGCGGTCGATCGTCTGAGCGGCCGCCGTCCTGGTCGAGCTCTTACCCTTCTTCTTGGCCAAGCACGCAAATCATTTCAGATGAAGGCCCTGTCAGGTTGCGGGTGGCAGCATGATCCGCACCGTCGTGCCCGAGCCGAGAGTGCTCTGAATGTCGACCGTGCCCCCGTGGGCCGTGATGATGTCGTGGGTGATCGCCAGGCCCAGGCCGGAACCCGTCGAACCGGGCCCCTTGACGAAGCGCTGAAAAACGCGCGGGAGGATCTCCGGCGAGATGCCCTCCCCGGTGTCCTGAACGGTGATCGTCACTTGATCGCCGGCCATATGCACCTCGATCCGAATCGACCCCCCGGCCGGCGTGTGGCGGATTGCATTCGAGACCACGTTGGCGAGGGCGCTTCGAATGCGCGCTGGATCGACGTCGACCGGAGGCACCGTCGAGTCGATCGCCGACGCCATGCTCACGCCGAAGGCTTCACTCTGGGTCTCGAAAGACGCCAGCACGTCCTGCACGAGCGCGCCGGGCTCGATGTGCTCGCGATTCAGGACCAGGCTGCCCGCTTCGGTGAGCACGAGCGTGCGCAGGTCCTCGACCAGGACCTCGAGCGTGCGAGTCGCATCGAGGATGGGCATCACGTGATCGGGATCCCCCGGGTACACGCCGTCGGCAATCGCTTCCGCCTGCCCGCGGATGATCGACAGCGGCGTGCGCAGCTCGTGCGCGACGTCGGCCAGGAAGCTCCGGCGCTGCTCGTCGCTGGCCTTGAGGCGAGCTGACATCGCGTTGAAGGCTCGGGCGACCGACCTCAACTCCCTCGGGCCGGTCTCGGCCAGGTGGGCCGAGTAGTCTCCCTTTTCGATCCTGCCCGCCGCCTCGATCAGGTTGTCCATAGGCCGCGAGAAGCGGCGGATCCCACGCTGGGCCACGACCGCTGAGGCGCCGAGGAGCAGGAATGTGATCACCAGCACGACCTCGGCCGTGCTCTGGCTGAGCGCAGTCGGACCCAGCAGCCAGCTCAGCAGAGTGATCACCAGGGCCGTCACCAGGGCGCCGACCACGGCGACCAGCCCGATCACGCCGAGGATCAAGCAACCCATGCGCCAGAAAAAAGGCAGGCCTCCGCGGCGCCAACGGCGCGGTGGCGGCCACGGCTGGTTCTCCGGCCACCATGGCGGCCGGCGGCGGGGAGGCGGTCCCCATGCGGTTTTCATCGGTCGGGTGGCTCGGCGAAACGGTAACCGACTCCGAACACTGTCAGCACGTACCGAGGCCGGCCCGGCTGCGGCTCGATCTTCCGCCTGATGTTCTTGATGTGGGCGTCGATCGCCCGCTCGTAGGAATCGAAGGCCACGCCTTTCACGGCGTCGAGCAGTTGAGCGCGCGTGAAGATGCGGCCCGGCTGTCTTGCCATCGTCGCCAAGATTTGAAACTCGGTCTTGGTGAGCTCCGGGCGGCGGCCGCCGATCCTCACGTCCATTCGCGGGACATCGAGCTCGACGTCTGAGCCGACCCTGATCACGTCCGGGGGGCGCCGCATGCCCTCAGCCCGCCGCAGCACTGCACGTACGCGAGCGACCAGCTCCTTGGGGCTGAACGGCTTGGTCATGTAGTCGTCGGCGCCGAGCCCGAGGCCGACCAGCTTGTCCGATTCGTCGGTCCGCGCGGTCAACATGATGATCGGCACCTCACCGTCGCGCCGGAGGGCGCGCGTCACATCGAGTCCGTCTCGCCCCGGCAGGGCAAGGTCGAGGATTATGAGGTCGGGGCGTCCTGTGCGTGCCGTCCGCAGGGCGGTCGGGCCATCAGATGCGACGAGCACGGTGAACCCACCGTGCTCGAGGTAGTCGCGAACGAGCTGGACGATGCGTGGCTCATCGTCCACGACCAGGATGGTCGTCACCGCGTCCATCGTAAGGATCCGGAACAGCACCGAAGGCTCGCAGCCCCCGGTGCCGTTGTTCCTTAAGTCAGACGGTCTTGGTGTCTGACGGTGGCGCGGGCGCGGGCTCGCCGTGCGCTCGCTGGTGCCATTCCTGCATCCGCCCGTCGATCGCGGGCGGTATGCCGCCCTTTCCGCCGCCGTAACCGTGGCCGCCGTAGCCGCCGCGGTAACCCCAGCCACCGTGCCCCCAGCCGCGGCCGAACCGCGCGATGCGGAAGAGCACGAACAGCAGGAACAGGATGAACAGGAACCAGAAGAAGCCGAAGAATCCGAAGCCGTCGAAGTGCGGACCGTAGTAGTAATACGGAGCCGCCGCCGCCGCGCCGGCGGGCACCTGCGTGGCCGCGCCCGCCGCCCAGCCGGCCTGGTAAGCGATGGTGCCGACGGCCGCGAGCAGGATGCCCGTCAGCGCCACCCACAGAAAACCGAAACCGCGTCTCATTGCCGTTACTCCTTTGTCACGAGTGGTTTGATGCCTCTCATCCTTCGACGCGGTTGTGAATGCGATGTGAAGCAGCGACGAGCGCGGCGTGGAGACTTCAGAAGCCCGACTCGTCCAGCTCCACCAGCTCGGCGGTGCGCTTCCACAGGCTGTGTTGGGCTTCGAGGTCCAGGGTCGACTTCGGCGGATCGATGTGGCGAGTGCTCTTGAACAACCAGCCCGTCGTGCTCTGAAACGCCGGCGACGTGGCGAGCTCGGCCAGGTCCTCAGCGGCGCGAGCCGGCGGCCCGGACACGATTCGCGTCAGCAATCGGAGCGGCCGAGGCGCCTCTCGCATGAGCTCGGAGCGGACCAGTCCCGGGTGGTAGGCGGAGGCGCGCACGTCCCATCTCTTCGCGCGCCGCGCGAGCTCGAATGTGAACAGGAGGTTGGCGGCCTTGGTGGCGCCGAACGTCCGCAAAGGGCTGAAGCTGTCCTTTGAGACGAGTTGATCGAGGTCGACCCGGGTGGAGGACGGCGCAGTGACAGTGATCACGCGCCCGGCGCCGGCGAGCCGGTCACGGAGCAGGTTGGTCAAAAGGAACGGGCCCAGGTGGTTGGTGGCAAGCATCAGCTCGAAACCGTCATCGGTTTGCTGGTACTCGGATGTGAACACCGCGGCCACGTTCAGCAGCGCGTCCACATGCGCCACCGTGCGCGAGATTTGTCGCGCCGCCAGTCGCACCGAGGCGAGCGACGACAGGTCGACCTCCACGCTGGAGACCCTCTTGTCGCGATCCAGCCTCTCCACCAGAGTGTCCAGCCGGTCCGAGGGGCGGCCCAGCAACAGCAGTTGGGCGCCGCGCCGGGCAAGCAGCGACGCCGTCGCGGAGCCGATCGCGCCGGTCGCTCCAGTGATCACGACCACCGGGTGCAGCCCTGCCATTCGCTCAGTCTCTATGCATCAAGCTGGGCGTGGCAAGCCACCGTGCGAACTCTGATCGATGCTCACCGTGGTGAATGCGGTATTCCTGGACTGCCGGCTGCCGACCGCTACGGTCGCGCCATAGCCCTGGGCGTCGCCTACGTCGAGATGGATGTGCGCCGGAGCGCGGACGGTGTCTACGTCAATTACCACGACGATCGCACGCCTTCAGGCCGCGTCGTGGGCGAGCTGCCGTATGCGGCGCTGAGGCAAGAGCTTGGCGCCGAGCTCCTGAAGGTCGACGAGGTGATGGAGCTCGTCGACGGGAGGGTCGGGCTGCATGTCGACGTCAAGGAAGCTGGAGACGAGGCGGCCATCGTTCGCCTCATCCAGACGGGGTGCGGGCACAGTCCGGTCTTCTTCACCGGTGGTGACGATTCGATACGCGCGATCAAAGAGACCTTTCCGACGGCGCGCGCGGGACTGACCCTGGGCGAAGATCTGGAGCGCGCACCGCCCTGGCGTTCTCTCCGCGTGCGATGGAGCGAGCTTTTTCCCGGCGTGCGGCTGCGGCGCTGCCACGCGGACTTCGCGGCCGTTCACCAGCGGCTTGCCGACATTCGGGTTCTGGACTATTGCGCTCGGGCCCACATGCCGGCCTGGGTGTGGACCGTCGACGACGAAGTGAACATCGCGCGATTCATGCGCGACCCTCGCGTGGCGGTCCTGATCACGAACCGTCCCGACATTGCGTTGAGGATCAAGTGAGCTTGATGTCGGTGCGGCAGCAGACCAAGCCAAAGTCCGGCGACCAGCGGAGAACGAGTGGAGGCGCCGACGTGCCCGCCTTGAAACAGACGACGATCGGTCCGTATGTAGCCCCGTGATTGAATTCGTGGCGCGACCACGGAGTGCATGAGGGCGCGTCAAAGATCGGTCTCGAGAGGTTCCGCTGCGAGTCGATGAGCTCCAGATCCTCCGGTGATGCATGCGTGGAATCGCTCGAGTTTCGGAAGGTGATGTGTATCGTCACCAGGTTGCCCTGCAGGTCGAGGTTCGTCACCCAGAGCGTGTAGCCGCGCAGGTTGGCGCACGGAGCGGGCGTGCATCCGAGCGCGGGGACCGGACTGCTGAGGGTGGGCGCCTGGAACGGGACCTGCAGGGACCCGTACGCGGCCGCCCCGACCAAGACCACCACGGCCAACCCGGCGGCGATGGCGCCATACGTGAGCAAACGGCGGCTCATCGGCGATCCGCGCGGCTACGCGACAGGGACTGCCCCCACGCGTTCGTCGGGCTACGGAGTGTTGAGGAAAGCAGCAAGCCTGCCCGTATTAAGCTCCCAACCGGAGGTCAGCATGTCGAGACTGGACAATCCGTCCCGTACTTTCCCAAGGCTGAAATACAATTGCGAGCCATGAGAGGCTCGGGTGTCCAGCGTGCTGCTTCGGGGCTTTGCCCTCGGGTTTGCCATTGCGGCGGCGCCTGGCCCGATCTTCTTCCTCTGCCTTAGACGCACCCTCGTCAAGGGCTGGCTCAACGGGCTCTTCTCCGGATTTGGCGTCGCCACAGCGGATGGGTTCTATGCAGCACTCGGCGTGTTCGGCGTGGGCGCCATCGCGATCGTGCTCACCGGTGAGCGCCGCTGGCTTGCGCTCGCAGGCGGCGTTCTGCTCGTCGCGTTGGGCGCGCGCATCGCCCTCGACCGGCCAAAGACAACGGAGTCCGCATCGACGAACGGCGTCGGTCTCGCGTGGGCTTACTTCTCCACACTCGGCCTGACCATCACCAACCCCGCCACCATCATCTCTTTCGCGGCGCTGGCCGCGACCTTGGGCGCCGGCATCCGCGGCGGCTATCTGCGACCGGCCCTGCTCGTGGTCGGTGTCTTGCTGGGATCGGCGACGTGGTGGTGCATGCTCGCGGCGCTCGCGGCGGGCCTTCGCACCCGGATCACGCCGTGCGTCGTTCGGGGCATCAGCACCGCCAGCGGCCTGGCGATCGTCGGACTTGGCCTGGCTGCGCTCGTATCCTCGCTCAGTACGTGAAAGGTAAGAGCAAGCAAATGGGCTACCCGATTCACATCGTCGACGTGTTCACGGATCGAGCGCTCGCCGGCAACCAGCTGGCGGTGGTGCTCGATGCCGGCGACATCGCCCCGGACGTCATGCAGCGCGTGGCCCGGGAGATGAACTTCTCGGAGACTACGTTCGTCATGGCGCCGACACAACCTGGAAATGCGGCGAGGGTCCGCATCTTTACGCCCGGTACCGAGCTGCCATTTGCTGGACACCCGACCATCGGAACTGCATGGGTGCTGGCGACGCAGGGGCTCGTGCCGGGAGGTGCCCTCGAATTCACCCTCGAGGAACGCGTCGGACCCGTGGCCGTGCGTGGCGAGCGCGGGCCAAACGGCTTCACATTCTGGATGACCCACCCGCCGCTCGTCTTCGGCGAGGTGATCGCGGATCGAAAGCGCATCGCAGCGGGTCTGGGCCTCGACGAGACCTACCTTGCGGCTGACGTTCCGCTTCAGGTCGCTACTACGGGCCTCGATTTTCTTTACGTTGCGTTGAGGGATGCGCGCGCGGTCGACACCGCGGTGTCCGACAAAACTCGCCTTCGCGAGGCATTCGCGGGGCGCAAATCACTACCGGTGTTCTTGTTTGCATCTGACGGTGCGAACCGGTTGTACAGCCGTCTGTTCGCGCCGGATGCGAACGGAATCGACGAGGACCCTGCCACCGGGTCGGCCAGCGGACCGCTGGGCGCCTTCGCGGTCAAGTACGGGCTGGTGCCACGCTCGCAGCGCGTGTCGATCACCAGCGAACAGGGAACCAAGATGGGCCGCCAGAGCATCATCCACATCCGGCTCGAATACGGTGCGGACAAAGACATTCCGACCAAGATCGAGGTCGGCGGAGCGGTGATGCCGGTCGTCACCGGCACATTGGTGGGCGCGGACCGTTGATCGTCGACAGCTACAGGTTTCTGCCGCGCAGCTTTCGTCCGATGTACGAAGGTCGTGGGCCGTTTCCGGGCGAGGAGGCGCCGGTGTGGGCGCCTTTCGAGAAGCGATTGGCCGCAGCCAGGATCGCCCTGCTCACCTCGGCCGGTCTCTTCGTCAGGAGTACGCAGCCATCCTTCGACCTCGAGCGCGAGCAGAACAATCCCGAATGGGGCGACCCTTCTTGGCGTTCGATACCGGCGAACGCAGACGCGGCGGAGATCGGCGTGGCTCACCTGCATATCAATGACGAAGACATCAAGGCCGACCCCGAGATCGCCCTCCCGGCGCGCCTGCTCGATCACCTGGTGGCAGAAGGCATGGTTGGGAGCGCGACCGCCGAGCACCTGTCGGTGATGGGCTACCAGGATCGGAGCCTGGACGGTTGGCGCCAGGAAACGCTGCCCGAGCTGGTCGCGAAGCTCCGCGACCAGCAGGCGGACGGGCTGATCCTCGCCCCGGCTTGACCCGATTGCTGCTCGAACGTGCCCGTGCTGGCACGGTGGATCGAAACGGCCGGGATCCCGACGGTGGTCGTGACCATGATGCCGGCAGTCGCCGAGGAGCGCAGGGCGCCGCGCATCGTCGGGGTCGAGTTTCCTTTCGGTCACGCGTTCGGAATGCCCGGCGACAAGACAATGCAGCGCCGGGTGCTGGAGGTCGCGCTGCAGGTGCTGGCGGGGTCGACCGCCTTTGGGACTCGAGTCGACGTCGACATCGAGTGGCCGGTGCCGCTTCGCGACGCCTACAAGGCCTGGCAGCCCAAGGAGGCGAGTCCGATCGTCCGGAAGCTACTCGCGTCCCAGCGGCCTACTAGCTGAGCTGGTCGGTTATTTGGGGTCGAGCTTGATCGACGCCGAGTTGATGCAGTAGCGCAGGCCCGTCGGCTTGGGTCCGTCGTCGAAGACGTGGCCCAGGTGCCCGCCGCAGTTGGCGCAGGTGACCTCGGTCCGCGTCATGAAAAGACTGCGGTCGACGTGCTCCTCGACAGGGGCGTCCTCCGCCGGGGCATAGAAGCTCGGCCAGCCGCAGTGGGCGTCGAACTTGGTTTCCGACTCGAAGAGCTTGGCGCCGCAGCCGGCGCACAGGTAGACGCCAGGCACGTTGGTGTCCCAGTACTCGCCGGTAAAGGGCCGCTCGGTGCCCTTCTCGCGAAGGACGTGGAACTGCATGGGGCTCAGGTCGTTCCGCCACTCGGCTTCGGTCTTCTTCGTCTTCTGGCTCATGGACATATTCTTACCCACGTATGCGCGTGCCCGCTCGCAAGCTCCTGGACACGACGACTCCTCGCGGCAAGCACGTGCTGAGCCGCCTCAAGAGAGAGATCGTGGTCTGGCTGGCCACCACCAACCCCAACGGCCGGCCTCTGGTCGTGCCAGTGTGGTTCCTGTTCGACGGCGGCACATTCCTTATCTATTCCGTGCCTGGCCAGAAGGTGCGGAACATCGGGCGCAACCCGCTCGTGGCGCTGCAGTTGAACTCGAATCCCGAGGGTGGCGACGTGGTGCGCGTGGCGGGCAAGGCGCAGCTGTTGAAGCGGCAGCCTCCCGCCTACAAAGTCCCCGCCTATATTCGCAAGTACCGATCTTTGATCAAAAGCTACGGCTGGACTCCTGAGAGCTTCTCGGCCGACTACCGCATTCCAATCCGCGTGCGCCCGACGAAGTTTCAGGGCGACTGACATTCCATGACCCATCCGTTGCGCTTCGGCATCAAGCTCTCCGGCCAGGACACCACCATAGAGGCGCTGCGTGCCGTCTGGCGCATCGCCGACGAGGAAGGTTTCGATCACGTTTGGGATTTCGACCACCTGGCGTCGATCGGCGATGGTGGCCCGGGGCGACCCATCTACGAGGGCTGGACACTGCAGGCCGCGATGGCCGAGGCGACCAGGCGTGTGCGCTTCGGGTGCCTGGTCACGGGCAACACTTATCGCCATCCGGTCGTCCTGGCCAAGATGGCGGTCACCATCGACCATCTGTCTGGCGGCCGGCTCGAGTTCGGCATCGGGGCGGGATGGGCGGAGATCGAGCACACGATGTACGGCATCGAAGGGCTGGATCACAGGGTCGGGATGCTGAGTGAGTCCCTGCAAGTGATCAAATCGCTGTGGACGCAGGAGCGCACCAACTTCGAAGGTCGCTACTACCACTTCAAGGACGC
>DMCH01000132.1:37274-37962 GCA_003446775.1 Chloroflexota bacterium | reverse complement strand
CTGGTCGCCCGCCATGCCGACGTCTGGAACATCGCCGGCGGAAATCCCGACAAGGTCACTGGGCTCACGGCGATGCTCGAGGAGGCATGCGGCTCCGTGGGCCGCGATCCATCCGAGATCCGGCGGTCGATCCAGTTCGACTGGGATGGCGCGGACCGTGCCCAGCTGCTCGAGCTTTGCGGGCGTTTCCTGGAGATGGGCGTTACCGAGCAGGTCATTTACCTCCGCGGCGGTCAACCAGTGGAGCTCGCGGGCAAGGTCGCCGAGGCGCTGCCCGACTTACGCAAACTGGATCGTGTCGCGCGACAATGACTCCCTCCCCAACTCCTCTGGGGTCCCCGCGCCGAAGGCGCGGGAGGTGGTCCAGCGCCGGTGGGGAGACCCAAACCGGCATATAGGGAGGTAGGACTATGGCCGATAGCGTCTACAGGGTTACCGAGCTGGTCGGGACCAGCAGCACGTCATGGGAAGCGGCCGCCAAGAGCGCGATCGAGACCGCCGCCAAGTCGCTGCGCGACCTGCGCGTCGCAGAGGTCGTGCGCCAGGACGTCACCATCGACAAGGACAAGGTCGCGTCGTACCGGGTCAGGCTGAACGTCTCCTTCAAGTACGAGGGTTCTCCCGCGAAGAGCAAAGCGCGCCGCTAAAAGCAGGTTCACAGGGGTCGGCCCCGCCGGCCGGCCCCTTC
>DMCH01000132.1:33786-36948 GCA_003446775.1 Chloroflexota bacterium | reverse complement strand
TACGGGGCGGTCGCTGCCTGGATGGAGCAGCCGGCGGCTTTCATCTCTTCCAGCGCCTGCAGTCCCGTCTCCACGTTCACCGGCGCGCAGAGGTTGACCAGTACTCGGACCTGGAAGTCGTGCTTGCGGGCGTCGAGGGCGGTCGCGCGCACGCAGTAGTCGGTGGCGAGGCCGCAGATGTCCATGTGGTCGACGCGGGCCTCTCTGAGGACATCGAGAAGGGGGTGGCCGCGCACATCCATGGCCTCGAAACCCGAGTAGGCCGGGGTATGTTGGCCCTTGTCGACGACCACCGAGATGAACTTCTCCCGAACCAGGTTGAAGATGGGCGTGCAGAGCGCGGCCCCCGGGGTACCGATCACGCAATGGGGCGGCCAGGTGGTGGCGAAGTCCGGGTGGTCGGAGAAATGCCCCGCCGGGTCCTCGTGGTAGTCGCGTGTGGCGACCACGAAGTTGTATTCCTGCTTGAAGTGGCGGATGTGCCTGGACACCATGGCTGCCACTTGCCTGCCCCCAGTCACGGGCAAGGCCCCGCCCTCGACGAAGTCGTTCTGGATGTCGATGACCAGCAGAGCGTTCCTCATGTCTTCAGCTTCATCTCCCTAGACTGCGGCTATGGCCTCGATGATCGTAGCGGGCGCGCGCACCCCCATCGGCAAGTTTGGTGGAGCGTTCAAGGATGTGCCCGCCGTTACCTTGGGGGCTCATGCCATCCGCGCCGCCCTAGATCGCGCGGGCGTAGCGGGCAAAGACGTCGATTACGTGATCATGGGCCAGGTGCTCCAGGCCGGCGCCGGCCAGATCACCGCGCGACAGGCGGCCATCGAGGCCGGGATCCCGCCCGAGGTGCCGGCCCTGACCATCAACAAGGTGTGTCTCTCGGGCCTGAACGCCATCGCCCTGGCGGACCAGCTCATCCGCGCGGGCGAAGTCGAGGTCGTGGTGGCAGGTGGGATGGAGTCGATGTCGGAGGCGCCGTACCTGGTGCCGAAAGCGCGCTTCGGCGCCCGCATGGGCAACGCCGAGATGATCGACTCGATGGTCCACGACGGCCTGTGGTCCACCTTCCTGAACCAGCACATGGGCGAGAGCTCGGACGACGTGAATCGGGAGCTGGAGATAGGACGCGAGGAGCAGGATGCATGGTCCGCGCGTTCCCACGCGCGGGCGCAGCGGGCCTGGGATGCCGGCGCGATGGCTGACGAGGTGGTCGCGGTTGAGCTGAGCTCCAAGCGGGGACCCGCGACCAGGATCGAGCGCGACGAAGGGATCCGGCCCGGCACTACCGTGGAGTCGCTTGGCAAGCTGGCGCCCGCGTTCAGGAAGGACGGGACGATCACCGCCGGCAATGCAGCGCAGATCTCCGACGGCGCTGCGGCCGTCGTCGTCATGTCAGAGGATCGAGCCCGGAAGCTCCGAGCCGAGCCGCTGGCGGAGGTCGTGGCGCACGGCATGAGCGCCGACCGCTACGCCTGGTTGCACCCGGACGCGGCGCTGGCGCTCGTGAGCGCGCTCAAGAAGGCCGGGCTCACGGCCGGCGACCTGGACCTGGTCGAGATCAATGAAGCGTTTGCGGCGGTGGCCTTGAACGCCACGCGCATGCTCGACCTGGACGATGAGCGTGTCAACGTCAACGGCGGCGCCGTCGCCATCGGCCACCCGATCGGCGCCAGTGGCGCGCGGCTGGTGCTCACCCTCGCCCACGAGCTGAAGCGTCGGGGATTACGTTTGGGCGCCGCGACGCTTTGCGGCGGGGGCGGCCAGGGGGACGCGCTAGTCATTCGCCGACCCTGACCCTCCCTACCTCGTGGGGAGGTCGCCCCGCCGCGAAGCGGCCGGGCGGGTGGGGGGTCGCAGGTTTCAAGGCAGGTGGATAGCTATCTTTCGCATGGCAAGTCGGCGTGGCGGAACGGCAGACGCGCCAGCCTTAGGAGCTGGTGCCCGAAAGGGCTTGGAGGTTCAAATCCTCTCGCCGACACTGGCCTCCCCGCCACGCGGGGAGGTCGCCCCGCCGCGCAGCGGCCGGGCGGGTGGGGAGTAACGGGCCTTGTAGGCCGCCACTCAGAAGCACCTACCCGGCTTTGTAGCTAAAGTTCAGGTTCGAATGGCATCGGAGCGCCGGAGCCGAAACGGCTCCCGGGCCAAACCCGACCCGGTCAAGAACGGTCTCGAGGTCGGCGGTTACCGCGTGGTTCGAGAGATCGAGACCGACAGCCTCGGCGTCATCTATGAGGCCGAGCATCCGCGCATGCACCGCAGAGTCGCGCTGCGCACCATCGAGCCGGCAGTCGCGCGCGATGTGAGCTTCTCGCGGCGCTTCCTCCTCGAGCTTCGGTCCTACGTTGCGCTCGAACATCCGGCCATTCCGCGGCTCTACGAGCTTGCGTACGACGGTGAGTGCCCGTATCTGGTGACCGAGTTGATCCCGGGCAAGACGCTGGATGAGGTGCTCGGGTCGGGCGTGCGTTATGACGCGCTTGGAGTCATCGGTTTGCTGCGGCCGATCGCGAGCGCTCTCGACTATGCGCACTCCCGGGCAACGGTGCACCGTGACGTCAAGCCGGCCAACATTCTCCTCGCCAACGACGGCCGCACCATGCTGACCGGGTTCGGACTGGGCACGGTGGCCTCGTTCAACACCGGACCCAGCGCGGGCGGCCCGGTCGCGCCTGACTACGTGGCGCCCGAGCGGCTGGTGGGCCGAGAGGTGGATGGACGCGCCGACGTGTACTCACTGGCCGCGGTCATCTTCGAGGCCGTGACCGGGCGCCGCCCGTTCTCAAGCAAAAGCTGGATAGAGACCTTGAGCCGGCGGTTGTACGAGCCGCCGCCGACCGTTCACGACGTGGCGCCCGATCTCCCCGCTCAATTCGCCGCCGTCCTGCAGCAGGCGATGGACCGGGAACCGGCTCGCCGTCCGGCGACGGCTGGTGAGCTGCTGGACCGCCTCGAGGATGCGCTGAACCATCCACGCGGCGGCGAGGCGCCGGTGCACTGGCTGCGGCCGGCCATGCGCCGAGGTAGCATCGGGCTCAGCGCGATGCTCGTGCTGCTGGTCGGCGTCGCCGAGACGGCATGGCTGCTGGATGGAACCGGCCTCACGCTGCTGGTGAAGTTCACCCACAGGGTGTTCGGCCTGCACTAGACAAGGAAACATGGCCT
>DMCH01000132.1:33133-33604 GCA_003446775.1 Chloroflexota bacterium | reverse complement strand
GTGCCGGTGCCTTTGAGAACCGCTCCAGCGAGCGAGTTGCCGACCACCGTCAGGTTGAGGTTGGACACGCCCGAAACCTGGATGTTGCCCGCCAGGTCCTGCGACGTCAGTCCTCTACGCACAGCGCCACGTGAGTCAATGTTTGCGCTCGCGCACGGCTCNNCACTAGACAAGGAAACATGGCCTGGGCGGCCGGGTTTACCCCGGCCACGTTTACAGGTTGGTGCGGCCGTCGATGATCACGACGCCGTTGCACGTGAACAACCGGTCGACGATGAACCCGATGTTGATGTTCGAGGGGTCCTGGCCGACCACGGTGCCGATCTGCGACATGACCTGCTCGGCCGGAACACTGACGCCGAACGCAGTGGCTCCAACCGCGGTGACCTGGAGCCCCTGGCCGTGCTTGAGCAGGATCACCGTGCCCGTCCAGCTCGCGCCATCGAATGTGCCGGTGCCTTTGAGAACCGC
>DMCH01000132.1:32287-32802 GCA_003446775.1 Chloroflexota bacterium | reverse complement strand
ATGTTTGCGCTCGCGCACGGCTCCAACGCCGCCACGCTGACGAACGGCGTCTCGCCGGCGGCGCCCAGCCCGCTGACGCCGATGACCACGATCGTGTAGATGCCGGCCAGCGCGTTGTTGACAACCACCAAGATCGGCGAGGCGCCGGTTTTCGCGTAGATCTGCGCGTCCGGCGCCTTGACCTGAAGCGTCATGACGCTGCCGGGATAGCCGAGGGCGGCTTTGAGGAGGCCTTCGCCCGCGAAGCTGTATGTGAACTGCTGCTGCTCCCCGTTGTGGATGGGAAGGCCGATGTAGTCTTGCTCGGTGCCGGGGGTCGTGCCCTGGCTGGTTTGGTCAGACGCGGCCATCTCGGCCCCGAACGGGTCGCCGGGCTCGGGCACGATGGGCCCGGCCGGGCCGACGTTGCCGGCGGGGTCGGCCGTGGCCTGCTGCGGAGCGGTCAGGTGCACTGTGTTGTGGGGGCCTGCGAAATCCAGCTGGCCCTCGAACAGCTTCACGAGCATCGAGCCGTC
>DMCH01000132.1:19916-31942 GCA_003446775.1 Chloroflexota bacterium | reverse complement strand
GACCTTGAACGTCGCGCCGCCCACCAGGTGCTGGACGTTGGTGTAGGTGCGCCCTGCCTTCTGGGCGATCGAGGCATCGTGGAGGCTGCCGTCCTTCGAGAAGTGTGCGGAGCTCAGCGTGATCTCCGTGCTGTTCGCCAGCCGGGTCAGAGTGCCGTCCGGCAGCTGGATGGCGGCGCGGCCTTTGGCGTCGGTTTTGACACCGTCGCCAGGCTGCACGGTCGAACCCGTGCTCGCCTCGGCGTAGTCGCCACCGTTATGGGCGACGGAAGTGGTGGGGAGGAACACGGTGAGGGTGGCGACCGCGTTCGTGGACGCCGCCGCGGCGGAATTGAGCCAGATCGTCGCCCCCGTCCCCAGCAGCACGATTATCAGCAGCCCCACGATCCACCGGAGGCCGCCGCGGCGCCTGGGTGCTGGTTTGACGGCTACCGCGCGCATGGCCGTAAAAGGTAGCGTCTTGGACGGCAGATCGCGCCCACAAGCGGTTCAACGCGCGCCGCTGGGCTTACCAGCGCTCTGAGCGCCTAGCGGTGGCCCTCGATGACCATCATGCCGACGCAGCCGGCTCCACAGCCGGCGCACCCGCTCTTCTTTCGCGGGCGGTGTGGGCGTGTGACCAGGGGCTACGGGGGCCGCTGGTGGCTGCTGGACTGCCAATCTGGTACGCCCTGCTAGGTCGCGGAGAAATCGACTATGAGGCGCGACGGACTAGTGAGCGTGAAGGTCCGCATGCAGGCGGCGTGGTCGAGGCCTAGCGCCCAGGACACGGATCCCTCGAAGTCCTGGGTCAGGCGTGCCTCCTTGATGACGCGGAACTCGCCGTGGGAGATGTCGGTCGGTCCGCTATAGGTGCTCGCCTCGGTTGCCGAATGAACGGTCACCAGAACGCCATATGTGCCGCTCAGCGTGATCGGCTGGTTGCTAGGGCTCATCTTGAATGTGGGGCTGGCCTGGCGCTTCGCGGTGTATGTGGGCACCGGACCGTCGAACTGCAGCACGAAACGGTCGTAGTCCGTCTGCTGGCCGACACGCACGTCTGTGACGTTGGCCACGCCTGTCTTGCCGCCGCTCGAGTCGGCACAGGCGAATCCGGGGAGCGTGATGGTCGGTGGCGTCGGGGGACTCACGGGCGGCTGAGAGAACCGCGGGCCAGATGCCATGGGGTCAAACGAAGGAACAGGCGTAGAGGTGGTGTTGGCGGCCGGGCTTGCCGACGGACCGGTCACTGCACAGCCGGCCAGGAACACGCATAGCAGGGCGGCCACGGTGAGTCGCACTTCGGAATGATATTGTCGAGCCTCGCCAAAGTGGGCGATCACAGCCGCGCCGAGGTGGCGGAATGGCAGACGCGTCGGTCTCAAAAACCGATGAGGGCAACCTCGTGCGGGTTCGACTCCCGCTCTCGGCATCAATACTCGCTGCCGGTGTTATGCCACTTATTACGCCGCCGTCCGCAACCTTGTCGCTGCCAGTGGCTACCCAACTCGCGACGATATCGGACTCGGGCGGCCAGGTCGACCTCAAGAACGAGCCCGAGTACGCGATCCTCAAGCGTCGGATTCAGGATGCCGGATTGCTGAAGAAGCGGCCCGCGTACTACGCCCTGAGCATCACCACCAACTCGGTGCTGTTGATCTTCTGCCTGGTCGCTTTGTTCACGGTCGGGTCGGTATGGGGGCAGGCCCTTGCGGCGGCCGGGCTCGGCATCGTCTGCGGCCAGCTCGGCTTCCAGCTGCACGACTCGGGACACCGCCAGATGTTCGTGTCGGGATGGAAGAACGCTCTCGTCGGCCTCGTCACCGCCGACCTGCTGCTCGGCATGAGCTACGGCTGGTGGGTCCAGAAGCACAACCGCCACCACGGGAACCCCAACGACGTGGACCTCGATCCGGATATCAAGGTCGGCGCCATCGCGTACACGGACGAGCAGGCGAGGGCCCGCCGCGGCGCCGGCCGCCTGGCCGCCATGTACCAGGCCTACCTGTTCTTCCCGCTGACGACATTCCTGGCCTGGAGCATGCACGTCACGGGCCTCACGTACCTGATCAAGGAACAGTCGCGCTACCGCCGACTGGAGTTCGGGCTACTGGCGGTGCACGCCGCCGTGTACCTGACCGCGTTGGTGTACTTCCTAGGCCCCTGGTCGGCGCTGCTCGTGGTGCTGATCCACAAAGGCGTGGGCGGCGCTTATATGGCATCCGTCTTCGCTCCCAATCACAAGGGCATGCCCCAGACCGACAGCACCACGCGGATGGATTTCGTGCGCACTCAGGTCTTGACCGCCCGCAACGTCCGCGGTCACCCCTTGACCGATCTGTGGTACGGCTCGCTCAACTACCAGATCGAGCACCACTTGTTCCCGGGCATGCCGAGGATCAACATGCGGCGCGCTCAGCCGATCATCAGGCAGTTCTGCCAGGAGCATGGGATCGAGTACTACGAGACGTCGTTTCTCGACTCGTACCGCGAGCTGCTCGTCTTCCTGAACGAGATCGGCGCTCCGCTTCGAGCCGAGCGAATCCGGGTATAGGTTTCCTTAGCAGCCACTAACGGGCCCTCGCACCGACCCCGGCGCCCCCTCCGTATAGTGCCTGCTGCCATCCAATGACTCTGACGAACCTGAGACACGACATACGCAACGTGGCGATCATCGCCCACGTCGACCATGGCAAGACGACGCTCGTCGATGCCCTGCTGAAGCAGAGCCACACGTTCCGCGACAACCAGGACGTGGGCACGTTGATCATGGACAGCAACGACCTCGAGCGAGAGAAGGGCATCACCATCCTCGCCAAGAACACGTCCGTCCGCCACGGCGACGTGACCATCAACATCATCGACACGCCGGGACACGCGGATTTCGGTGGCGAGGTCGAGCGTGTTCTCAATATGGCCGACGGCTGCCTGTTGCTGGTGGACGCCGCGGAAGGCCCTATGCCCCAGACGCGCTTCGTCCTCCGCAAGGCGTTCGAGGTGGGGCTGCGGATCGTCGTCGTGATCAACAAGGTCGATCGCAAGAACGCCGACCCGAAGGCCGCGCTCGAAAAGGTCCACGACCTGTTCCTCGAGCTCGCCGAGGACGCCGACCAGCTGGAAGCACCAGTGATCTATGCGGTGGCCAAGGAGGGCCGCGCCGGCGCCAACGCCGACGACCTGGCGCCGGACCTCGAGCCCCTTTTCAAGACCATCATCGAGCACATCCCGGCTCCGGTCATCGAGCCAGGAGGCTTCCAGATGCTGGTCGCCAACCGCGCTTACGACGATTACACGGGTCCGATGGCGATCGGGCGCATCTCGCGAGGCAGCATCGCTCCGGGCGATGCGGTCGCGGTGCTCACGGCCGACGGGCAGGCCCGGCGAGTCAAGGTGGTGCAGGCGCTCCTGTATCGGGGCCTCGACCGCGTTCCAGTGCCGACCGCGAGCGCCGGCGACATCGTGGTGCTGACCGGGCTCGACGAGGTTGCAATCGGCGATACGCTCGCCGACCCGGAATCGCCAGACCCGCTGCCGCGCATCGAGATCGACGAACCGACCGTGCGGATGACGTTCGGCGTCAACACGTCGCCGTTCACGGGTCGCGAGGGCAAGTTTTCGACCACTCGGCAGCTGCGCGCACGGCTCTACAAGGAGCTCGACACCAACCTCGGTCTGCACGTGGAGGACACCGACGCGGCCGAACGCTTCCTGGTGAGCGGCCGGGGCGAGCTTCACCTGGCCGTCCTCATCGAAACGATGCGCCGGGAAGGCTATGAGTTCGAGGTCTCGCGCCCGGAGGCGATCGTCAAGAAGATCAACGGCCAGCGAATGGAGCCCGTAGAGCGGCTCACCGTCGACGTCCGCGAGGAGCACCTGGGCGCGGTGACGGAGTCGCTCGGAAAGCGGCGCGGGGAGATGATCGAGATCAGCTACGACTCCAGGGGCGGCGTGCGCCTCGAATACCTGATCCCGACCCGCGGCCTGATCGGCTTCCGCAACAACTTCCTGACGCTGACCGCGGGCACCGGTCTGATGGGCTCGATCGGGATCGGGTACCGGCCCTGGGCGGGCGACTTCCGGGAGCAGCGCAACGGCGCTCTGACGGCCTCGTCAGCCGGCACCACCCTGGCTTTCGGGCTCGCGGGCGCCCAGGAGCGCGGCACCACCTTCATCGAGGCGGGCGAGGCGGTGTATGAGGGGATGATCGTCGGCATCCAGAAGCGGCCGGGCGACATCCGGGTCAATGTCTGCCGTGAGAAGAAGCAGTCGAACATCCGGTCGTCCACCTCTGACATCTCGGTCCGGCTGACTCCGGCCAGCAAGTTGAGCCTCGAACAGTCGCTCGACTTCCTGGCTGACGACGAGCTCCTGGAGGTGACTCCGCAGCACCTGCGGCTGCGCAAGCGCCATCTCACGGAGGTCGATCAATCCCGGGCCCGCAGGCTCACGGAGGCGTCTACCCCCAGGCGCTAGACGGGACTCGTTGCTCCCCACCCCCGGCCGCTACAGCGGCCGGGACCTCCCCACGTTGGTGGGGAGGCCAGGGGAGCCCAGGGATTAGGGGCTGACCGGAACGGGTATACTCCAGGTAGCCGGTGCAGTACCGGCGCTCACCGCAGGCTCCGTTTCTCGAACAGGCCCGCCGAGTTGAGTTGGCCTTGAGTTCGAGAGATAGGAGATGGAAATGCCTACAGGCACCATCAAGAAGCTGGTCGCGGACCGTGGCTTTGGCTTTATCGCAGCCGAAGACGGTAAGGAATTCTTCTTCCACAGGAGTGGCACCGAAGGTGACTTCGACAGCCTCCGCGGTGGCGAGAAGGTGACCTTCGAGATCGAGGCGAGCCCCAAGGGCCCGCGCGCTCGCAGCGTCCGCACCGTCTAACCAGACGAAACAGCAGAAGGAGCCCTGGGTCGCAAGACCCGGGGCTTCTTTTTTTTTAGCCTCCCAAATAGGCGCGGCGGACGGCGGGGTTGTGCAGCAGGTCGTCCCCGCTGCCGGTGAGCAGGATCCGTCCGGTTTCGAGGACATAGGCGCGGTCCGCGATCGCGAGCGCGCGCAACGCGTTCTGCTCGACGAGAAGGATCGTGGTGCCGTCGCCATGGATCTCCTGGATGGCCGCGAACACCTCATCGACCATCTGCGGCGCCAGGCCCAGCGAGGGCTCGTCGAGGAGCAGCAGGCGCGGTTTCGCCAGCAGCCCGCGCGCGATCGCCAGCATCTGCGCCTCGCCGCCCGACAGCGTGCCCGCCCGCAGGTGCCTGCGCTCACCCAGGATGGGGAAACGCTTCATGACCGCCGCGATCTGCGTTACTGCGGCCGCGCGGTCGCGGCGAGCCCAGGTGGCTAGCTCGAGATTTTCGAGCACCGTCTGGCGGCCGAGGATCTCGCGACCTTCGGGCACGTGCACGAGCCCATGCCGGACGATGGCGGAAGCCTTGGCTGTGGTCAGGTCGAGACCGTCGAAGACAGCCGTTCCCGAAGTCGGCCGGATGAGGCCGGATAGGGCGCTGAGGATCGTGGTCTTGCCGGCGCCGTTGGCGCCTATCAGCGCCACGACCTCGCCGGCCGCCACGCGCAGCGACGCAGCGCGCACCGCATTCACAGATCCGTAGCTGACCGAGAGCTCATGCACGTCGAGGATCGAGTCGGCCGGCTCGGCTGCCGGCCTCGAGCTGCCTTTCGCCTGGGCCTTCTCAGCAGCCACCGCTTCGACGCCGGTTGCCCCTGGCGCGCTCGACGCCTCGCGCTCGCTGCCGGTGCCGAGGTAGGCCTTGATGACGGCTGCATCGGTCGACACCTCCTCCGGCGTGCCGTCCGCGATCTTGCGTCCGAAGTTGAGCACCGCCACCCGATTGCAGACGCCCATCACCAGCTGCATGTCGTGATCGATGAGCAAGATGGTCAAGCCGTCCTTGTTGAGGCGCTCGATCAGGTCGCGGATGCCCTGCTTCTCGGACGGGTTCATGCCCGCGGCGGGCTCGTCGAGGATCAGAAGGCGGGGCTGAAGCGCCAGCGCGCGGGCGATCTCCAGCCGCCGTTGGTCGCCGTAGGGCAGCGTGCCGGCCGCGCGTTTGCCGACCTCGCCGGGATCCAGGCCCGCCGTCTCCATCAGGCGGTGCGCCTCGTTGAATCGTGAGCGTTGGTCGCGACGGAAAATTGGCAGGGTGCCCAGCTGCGCGATGGTGTCGTCGCGGCGCCGAGAGTGCATGCCCACGATCACGTTCTCGACTGCGCTCAAGTCCTTGAACAGGCGGATGTTCTGGAAGGTTCGGGCCACGCCAAGCCCCGCGATTCGGTGTGCGGGTAGGCCGGTCAGCTGGTCTTCCTCCAGCCACGCTTTGCCGGACTGGAAGGGGACGTATCCCGTGATGACGTTGACCAGCGTCGTCTTGCCCGCGCCGTTGGGGCCGATGAGTCCCTGGATCGATCCTTTTTCGACCTCCAGCGTCACCCCATCGACGGCATGCACCCCGCCGAAGTGACGCTGGACGTCAGCCAGTCGAAGGAGCACGCGATTGGGGGCGTGGCCACCAGCGGGGCCGCACGAACGCGAAGCCGCCGCGGCCGACGATGCCCTGCGGGCGGAAGACGATGATCGCGATCAAGACCGCGCCACTGACGACGCCGATATAGTCGCCTGCTTGCTTAAAGATGAAAGGAAAGGTGGTGAGAAAGAGGGCGCCCACGACGGGACCCAGCACGTTGCCGCTGCCTCCGAGCACCGCGAACGTCAGCACCTGAACAGTCCGCGGCACGCCGTACTCGTTGGGGTCGAGGATGAAATATAGGTGTGATTCGGCGGCGCCCGCGTACCCAGCGAGCAACGCGCTGATCACGAATGCGATCAACTTGTAGCGGGGGACGTCGATGCCCTGGCTGCGCGCAGCGAGCTCGTCCTGGCGGACTGCGGTCCATGCGTATCCGAGGCGGCCTTTTGTGAGCCTCCAAAGTAGGTAGACCACCACTGCCAGCGAGATGAGCACGATGTTGACGCCGCCGACAGGGTCCGCGTCGATGTTCTTGAGCCCAAGGCCCTCGCCCGTGATCGGCAGGTTGAGGATCACGCCGAGACTCAATGCCTCGATGAACCCGATTGTGGCGATGGCCAGAAACACCCCTCGCAGACGCAGAACGGGCAGACCGACGATGGCGCCGACCAGGCCGGCGAGGGCGGTGCCGGCCGCGAAGTCGACCGCGAGCGGCGTGTGCCAGTAGAGGTCCATCAAGACCGCGGTATACGCGCCGATGGCCATGAACCCGGGCGCGGCGAGGGACAGCTGACCGGAATAAAGCACCACGAACATCGATGAGGCGAGGATGCTGTTGATCCCAATCTGCGAGATCAGCAGCGTGTGCGAGGTCCAGAACGCGAACGGATCGGTGAACAGCTGGGTCAGGAGGTCCAACTAAATGCGCTCCCTCAACTGGGCTCCGAAGAAACCCTGGGGGCGAAGCACGAGCATCAGGAATAGCGCCGCGAACGCGACCCCGGCCCGGACGTTGCTGCCCAGCAGCACCACCGCCAGCACCTCGATCAATCCGAGCAGGTAGCCGCCCAGGACGGCGCCGGGGATGCTGCCCATGCCGCCCAGCACGATCACGGCCAGGCCGCGCACTTCGACGCTGTCGCGGCCGATGTATGGGCTGATGTCGCCCAGCGCGACGCCGAACAGGATGCCGGCGAGGCCGCCAAGCGCTGAGGAGATGACCAGCGTCAGCGCGATCATGCGGTCGACGTCGATGCCCATCAGGCGCGCGGCGCGCGGGTTTTCGGCGACTGCGCGAAGCCCGCGGCCGACCTGCGTGGAGCGCATGACGTATCCGAGCACCAGCATCAGGGCAAGTGAGATGGGTATGACGGCCAGCTTGCTGCCCTCCAGCGTCAAGCCCGCCACGTGCCAGGTCGGGTTGGGGAAGGCGCCGGGCGGCATGGTGACCGGGTTGGCGCCGTCCACCCAGAGCCACGCAAACAGCGTTCCCGGCCTGCCCTGCTCGATCGCGGCGATGATGATGAGCGCCAGCCCGATGGTCGATATCAGCGCTGCGATGGGGGGCGCCCGCCGCCTACGCAGCGGTCGCAGGCAGACGTATTCGATCACCAAGCCCATCAGCGCAGCCACGAAGATGCCAAGCACACAAGCGAGCCAGAACGACTGCCCGTGGTTGACCACCAGGGTGTAGGTGACGGCGGCGCCGAGCGTGAACACGGCGCTGTGCGCCAGGTTGAGGATGTCGAGCACGCCGAAAACCAGCGTGTAACCGACCGCGAACAGGGCGTAAATCGACCCGATGAAGATCGCGTTGAGGATCTGCTGCCCCAAGGCGAATCCTATGTACCCACGCTATTGACCTCCCCCTTTGGGGGGAGGGTCAGGGTGGGGGGGCGTGAGCCGCCCCCTACCACCCATAAAACGACATTTAGCTTGCCTTGATCTCGTGGACCAGGGTGAAGCCGCCCTGGCCGTCCATCTTGATGACCCAGACGGTCTGCTTGACATCGTGCGTCGAGGTGAACTGGAACGGACCCAGTGGGGACTGGATGTTCACCGTCTCCATCGCGGCCCGCAGCCTGTCGCGGTCGCCGGCCAGGTCCGAGAAGGTGAGGTTGGCGCGCTTGGCGGCGTCGGCGATGATCTTGATGCCCGTATAGCCCTGCGCGGCGAACTGGTCCGGGTCATGGCCGTATGCGGTCTTGAATGCGGTCACGAAGTCGGCGTTGGAGGGGAAGGAGTTGCCGAGGTACCAAGCGCTGGCGCTGCGCGCACCCAGGCCGGCGGCGCCGGCGTTCTTGGAGACGGTCGCGGTGTTGAAGCCGTTGCCGCCGAGGAACTGACCCTGCCAGCCTTGCTTGCGGGCCTCGATCATGATCTTGGCCGGGATGCCGCCGAGCGAGGTGATGAAGATCACGTCCGGGTGCAGCCCAACGGCCGTGGTCACGTACGGGGACAGGTCGGCCTCAGCCTTGTTGAACTTGATCGTCTTCAGCAGGTTGATGTTGTACTTGGCGACGTTGGCCTCCACGATCTTGCCGCCGTCGCTGGAGAACTTGTCGTCCTGTGCGACGAGGAGCACACCCGTGCTGGGGTGCGCGTCAGACGCGTAGGACTGGATGTTGTCGGGGATCGCGGTCTCCTCGCCGAGGCTGTCACGGAACACGTAGCGGCAGGCCACGGTGCTCGGGAAGTTGCAGTTGGGGACGATGTTGATACCGGTCGTGCTCACGGCGAGGATCGGGATCTTCTGCTGCTCGGCCAGGGGGTGGACGGCCACCGCCGAGTTGGAAAGCGTGGGCCCGAGGAGGGCCAGGTCCTGGTCTGACAGGATCATCGTTTGGGCGACCTGCGCCGACTGCGACTGCAATGAGGCATCGTCCGCGACGGTCAGAGAGATCTGGGCGCCGTTGACCCCGCCGGCCTTGTTGATCTGATCGACCGCGAGGTTCATGCCGTCCCGGCTCTGCGGCCCGTAGACGCCGCCCGCCCCGGTGATCGACAGGACCGCGCCGAGCTTGATGGTCTTGCCGGCGTACGAGTTGGCCGGCGTGCCGCCCCCGCCCGCGGAGCCGCAAGCCGCAGCAATGATGGCCGCCACCAATACGGAGCCGAGGCGTAGTCGTCTCATTTCAAGTGATCCCCCGATAACGTTTTGCATACCGACCCTTAAACCTATCACTCAGGCCTGCAGCCGTTTCAAAAGCCTCGGCACGTCGAGCCTGGGGTGGGGATACTGCGGGTTCATCTCCTTCAGGGTCTCGATGAGAATCCTGCTCACCGCCCAGTTGCGGTAGTCCTTGTCGTCGGCCGGGACCACGTACCACGGCGCCCACCTGGTCGAGCACCGCGTGATGGCGATGCTGTAAGCGCTCTGATAGTCGTCCCAGTAGGCCCGCTCGTCGATGTCGTGCTCGCTGAACTTCCACTGCTTGTCGGGGTCTTTGAGCCTCTCGATGAGCCGTTTGCGCTGCTCGTCATAAGAGATGTGAAGGCAGATCTTGACGATCTTCGTACGTTGGCTGGTGACCTGCTTTTCGAAGCCGTTGATGAGGTCGTAGCGGCGCTCGATCACGTTGAGCGGAGCCAGGCCGTGGACCCGCACGACCAGCACGTCTTCGTAATGAGAGCGGTTGAAGATGCCTACCTCGCCGGCCTCGGGCAGGCGACGCCGGATCCGCCACAGAAAGCTGTGCCGCTTCTCCTCGGCAGTGGGCTGCTTGAAGGGAGTGATCTGGACCGCCTGCGGGTTCAGGTCGCCGATCACGTGCGTGATCGTGCCGTCCTTTCCGCTCGTGTCCATGCCCTGCAGCACGATCAGCAGCGCGCGCTTGTGCTCGGCGTAGAGCTGCTCCTGGAGCCCGAAGAGCTTCACCTTGTGCTTGGCGAGGTCTTTTTTCTCCTGCTTGGGACTCTTCAGGCCGGGGGTCGAGGCCGGGTCGACCTCCGCGAGCCGGAAGCGCCCGTCTTCGGTTTTGGCGCGGAGCAGGTCTCTTATTTGCTTCGGCACGACGCCTACTGTATTTGAGCCGCCCCTCACCGCGCCGCGGAGCTCCCCACGTGGTGGGGAGCCTAGGCGAGCTCCACCGGAACGACCTCGACCGTCACCAGCTTGTCGGCGCGCAGGATGGTCAGCGGAAGCCTCACACCGATCTGCGTCTCCACCATCAGCCGCTGCAGGTCGCCGGCCTTGGCGACGGCCACCTCGCCGACCGAGACGATGATGTCTCCGCCGCGCAAGGAGGCTGCCGCGGCGGGACTGCCGGCCACCACTTCCTGAACCTCCACGCCCGCCTTCCGGCCGAGGCGCTGCGCCATCGCCGGCGGCAGCGGCCGGGTTCCGCCCGCGATGCCGAGGTAGGCTCGGCGGACGCGGCCGCTTCTCATCAGGGCGGAGAGGATCGCCTGCGTGGTCTTGTTGATGGGGACTGCCAGGCCGAGCCCCATCCCGGCTACAGCCGTGTTGACGCCGACCAGCCGAGCCCGCCAGTCGGCGAGCGCACCACCGGAGTTGCCCGGGTTGAGCGCGGCGTCGGTCTGAATGACGTCCTCGATGAAGCGCCGGTGTCCGTTGCCGTCGGCGGTCGCCAGCGAGCGGCCTAACCCGCTGACGACCCCCGACGTCACGGAGCCTGAGAAGCCCATCGGGTTCCCGATCGCGACGACGAGCTGGCCCACCGTCAAATCGTCGGCGTTGCCGATCTGGATCGGCTGGAGCGTCGACGCCCTCGCCCTCGCGATCGCAAGGTCGGACAGGGCGTCGGCGCCGACGACGTCGAGCTCGTACTCGGACCCGTCGAGGAACGAGGCCGTGGCGGCGCCAGCCTGCGCGACGACATGGGCCGAGGTGACCAGAAACCCGTCGACCGTGATTACGACGCCGGAGCCGGCTCCCCCTTCAAACGATCGGCTGCTCCGTCGCACCCGGAGGCTGGCGACCGAGGGCAGGACCTTCTGCGCCACCGTCGTCACCGTTGTCGAGTAGGCGTCCAGCGCCTCGCGCTCGGTCGCCACCGCCGCGCCCTCTTCTGACATGGTGCTTACAACATTACGACGCTCGCCTCCCCACCGTGCGGGGAGGTCGGGCCGGCCGCGAAGCGGCCCGCCCGGGTGGGGAGTCGCGGTTGCCGCGAGCCTTCGCAATACGCGCGGCTTTGCGCAGCGCCTCGAACTCGACCTAGTCCTTCAGCCTGATCGGCATCACGAGGCAAGTCAGGGTGCCGCCATCGGCCGAGCGGATGGCAACTGGATCGATGGGACTGCCGCGCTGAAGGATTGCCTCCGGCCCGATTCCAGCCGCGAGCGCATCCGCGAGAAAGGACGGGTTGAAGCCAACCGTTAGATCGTCACCTTCGTACGTGGCCGGGAAAGCAACCCCGTCAGAGGACGTAGCCGTTCCGGCCAGTTTCAGAACCACCAGGTCACGGTTTCGGTCGAGACGAGCGCCCAGGTCGGCGGTGCGGACGAGGAGCCGTGAGCTGCCGCAGCGCGCAAGGATCGCTTCGTAGTCGGGATAGTGGTCGCTGACAGCAGGGAAGCTGACGCTGACGGAGCTC
>DMCH01000132.1:18004-19558 GCA_003446775.1 Chloroflexota bacterium | reverse complement strand
CGCACGGCCAGTCGATGACCGTCCGTGGCGACCAGTCGGACACCGTCCTCTCTCAGGTCGATGAGAACCGCTGCGGGGTATCGAGGCTCCTTGCCAATTGGACCTGCTGCCGGCAAGACTTGGCGTAGGGCTCGAGCAAGCTCGCTGCCGTCAAGGGTGGTGGTCGCTGGCATTGCTTCCTCCTTGCTGCTGAGCAGCAGTTGAACCGCGGCGAACGCGCTGCGGCTGCGGTCGAAGCGTTGTTCGAGGCGCTTCCAATACGAGTCGAGCGCGGCGCGTGCCGCGGCGGGGTCGGCGGTGAGGAACGACTGGATCTCGGCGATCGGCATCTCGAGAGCACGCAGATGTCGAAGCAGCGTCGCCTCGCGGAGCTGATGCGCTTCGTAGTAACGGTACCCCGACGAGCCGTCGATTCGAGCCGGCACCAACAGGCCGCAGTCACCGTAGAAACGGAGAGCGCTGATCGAGAGGCCGGAGCGCTGTGCGAACTCGCCGATCGAAAGCAGCGCGGTCGGTTCCTCGTTCACCGTGGTCATCGTGAGACCTCGAGTTGGTAGAGAGTCAAGGGCTGCGTCGAATCTAAGCGGGATACACCGAGACCTCCGTCGCCTTGACCGCCATCCACACGTCCGTACCGGAGGCGAGCCCGAGCTCCTGCACGGCCGCGCGCGTGACCTCGGCGACCAGCGGCACCGGGCCTTTGACCCGCACCCGGACGCGGCCGCCGTACAGGTCGACGCTGTCGACCCGCCCGTGCCACACATTGCGCGGCGTCCCGTCCGGACGCGTCTTGTAAAGCGCGACCGCCCGCGGGTGGATGACCGCGAACACATCACCGCTGCCCGCTTCCGCGGCCGCCACCAATGCATCGCCGGCCAGCGACACGTGGTCGCCGTGCGCGTGGCCGCGAAGCAGGTTGACGCCCGCGAGGTCGGCGACAAAGCGGGATCGCGGCCGAGCGGTCACCTCGTCGGGCGCGCCGGTCTGCACCACCGAGCCTAGCTCGAGCACGACCAGCCTGTCCGCCAGGGCCATCGCCTCGAGCGGGTCGTGCGTGACCAGCAAGCGGACGCCACGGAACGACCCGAGCTGCCTGGTCAGCTCACGGCGGACTTCGGCGCGGATCGAGACGTCCAGCGCCGAGAGCGGTTCATCCAGCAACAGCAGCTTCGGCTCGGTTGCGAGTGCGCGCAGCAACGCGACGCGCTGCGCCTGCCCCCCGGAAAGGGCGCGCGGCATCGCGTCTGCGTGGTCGCCCAGCCCAGCTTCGTCGAGCCATCTGCGCGCGAGTGCCGCCGGCTGAGGGCGTCGCTGCGCGCGCAGCCCGAAGGCGACGTTCTCCACCACAGATATGTGCGGGAACAGGACGTGGTCCTGGAACACCAGGCCTGCATGCCTTCGCTCGGCGGGCACGTGCACACCCTGGATGGTGTCCTCGAGCACCTCGCCATCGAGCACGACGCGACCTTCCATATCATCGAGACCGGCCAGCGCGCGCAGCAGCGTGGTCTTGCCCGCGCCATTCGGACCAAGCACCGCGACCGTCTCGCCTGC
>DMCH01000132.1:15831-17707 GCA_003446775.1 Chloroflexota bacterium | reverse complement strand
GCTTCGAGCGTCACAGCGCCCCCAGCCAGCGGTCGCGCATGCCGATCAAGATGGCCACCGAGACCACGAGCAGGATGAGGCTCAACGTGATCGCCGCCTCCGGTTTTGTCTCGAGCGCGAGGTAGACCGCGATGGGTACGGTCTGCGTGCGGCCCGGGAAGTTTCCCGCGAACGTGATGGTGGCGCCGAACTCTCCTAGCGCGCGGGCCCAGCACAGCACGGCGCCCGAGAAGATGGCGGGTCGAAGCAATGGCAGTGTCACGCGTGTGAAGACGCGCCAGTAGCCTGCGCCCAAAGACCGCGCCGCCTCCTCGTAGCGGTGGTCGAGCGAAAGAAGACCGGCTTCGACCGCGATGACGAGGAACGGCATCGCGACGAAGGTCTCGGCCATCACCGCCGCCGCGGTCGTGAACGGGATCTGGATGCCGAAGGCCTGGTAGAGAAGCGATCCCACCAGGCCGCGGCGCCCGAACGCGAGCAGCAGGGCGACGCCGCCGACGACCGGCGGCAGCACCATCGGCAGAGTCGTGAGCGCGCGCAGGACGTTCCTCAAAGTCCCTCGCGTGCGGGCCAGGATCATCGCGAGCGGGATGCCGAGGAGTAATGCAAACCCGGTCGCGGTCAGCGAGCAGAAGATGGACAGACCAAGCGCGGTCGTCGTGGTCGGATCGGCGAGCTCGCCGAACGCCTGGCTCCACGGCGCGCGAACGATGAGGCCGGCGAGGGGAAGAAGGAAGAGCAGCAACCCCAGCGCGGCCAGGATGCCAATGGCCGCGGGGGTCTTAGCCCGCCTCAAACCCCCTCGAAACCGGCAGCTTTGAGAATCGTCTGGCCGTCTGTAGACAGCACGAAATTAACGAATATCCTCGCGCCTTGATGGGCGCTCTTGAGTGATGCAATGGGGTAGTCGGCGATGACATTCTGGTCATCGGGAATCCCGACTCCATCGACCTTGCCGCTCGTCACAATGTCGCTCACGTAAACGATCCCGGCGTCCGCTTCGCCGAGCGCGACCTTGCTCAGGACGCCTGTCACCTGAAGCTCGAGGCTCGCGGGATGGACGGTGACGCCGGCTTTCTGGAGCGCCTGCTGAGCGTACTTGCCGGCTGGCACCGACGGATCAGCGAGAACGACCACGAGGCCGGTACGTGCAAGGTCGGCGAGGCCATGGATCCCTTTCGGGTTGCCTTTGGCGACCACGATCTCGAGCTTGTTGTGCGCGAAGACTTGAGGGGTGCCGTCGACAAGTCCAGCATCTTCGAGCGTCTTCATGTGCGCAGTGTCTGCAGAGGCAAAGACGTCGGCCTGTGCGCCTTGCGTCAGCTGAGCGGTCAGCACCTGAGTACCCGCGTAGTTGAACGTGGCGGTGGTGCCCAGAGCTCGCAGCCGCGCAGCGATCGTGTCGAACGGCGGCTGCAACGACGCAGCGGCGAACACGGTGATGCTGAATTGTCCGTGGCAACCGTCGCCGCATGGGTTACCGCTGCCGCAAGCAAGCACCGCCAGCAACGCAGAGAGCGCGACGACGCCTTTAATCACGCCGGAGCTCCACGCCGACGTTGGTGGCTTTGATCACCGCCACAGCCGGCATTCCCGGCTTCAGGCCAAGCTCGTCCACCGCCTCGCGGGTGAGCAGTGAAACTAGCCTGTGAGGTCCCGCCTGGATCTCGACCTGCGCCGCGACCCGGTCCTTGATGACTCGGGTGATGATGCCCGGAAAGTGGTTGCGGGCGGATTGGGCTACCACCACCGCGGCCGATTTCTTTCGCGCGGGTTTGGCCAGCAGGGCCAGCGACGCGCCGTCCACCAGCCGCTGGCCGCCCGAGCTCCGCGCCGCGCGCAGGCGGCCGTCGTCCACCATGCGCCGCACGGTGTC
>DMCH01000132.1:5079-15577 GCA_003446775.1 Chloroflexota bacterium | reverse complement strand
GGAAATCCTAGCAGTTGCTAGTTATTGGGCGGGAAAAGCCAGCTCCGACTTTGCCGCCCGATAGAACCAGTAGGTGATGAGGACGATGGCGCCGTCGACCACGAAGTTGGCGAGGAACGGGTAGGCGCCCGACGCAGGATTCAGCGTCGTGTAGCGGAGCCAGAAGCCGCGCCGCGAGGCGGGGTCGGAGACGGTCAGGTACCAGGCCTCATACGTGCCCGGACGGTCTTCGCATCGAGCTGCGTTGGCGGCTTCCTTGTCCATTTGGTGTCTTGGGGCGTTCAGTGCTTACGAATTCTTCACATCTGGCTGATGCCAGACCGGCCCGACCAGGATTGAATTGGGCCATGGCACTGAGGGCTCCCGAACCAGTCGCTGACGCCGCATCTCCCGTCCGCAAAGGAATCACCCGCCGCCAGGCCCTGGCAGCCGCCGTCGCAACCGGCGTCGGCGTGGGCGCCGTCCGCCTTCTGGGTGGGACGATCCAGAACCTTTCCCATACCAGCGCCGCCAACGGCATGGACTGGGTCTCGCCGCTGGGCCGAGAGTCGGCACGCGTGATGCAGCTGCTGCGGCGAACCAGCTTCGGCTACACCCGGGCTCAGCTCGACGCCGCCCTGTCGGACGGATACAGCAAGACGGTCGACCGGCTGCTCGAGACCAAGCCCGCCGAACCGCCGGTGTTGGCCGCGGCCGCCACGCCTGGCGGCAGATTCGGCGTTCCCGAGATCCAGCAGTGGTGGGTCGGCCACATGCTCACCACGCCCACGCCGTTCGCTGAGCGCATGACCCTCTTCTGGCACGGGCATTTCACCAGCGACTACCGCAAGACCGCCAACAACACGTTCATGTACTGGCAGAACCTCACGTGGCGGCGGATGGGCATGACCGACGTCAGGTCGATGCTCATGCAGGTCACGACCGACCCGGCGATGCTCCGCTACCTCGACCTGGCGACCTCGACCGGACAGAGCCCGAACGAGAACTATTCGCGCGAGCTGATGGAGCTCTTCACGATGGGCGCCGGCAACTACAGCGAAGAGGACGTTCGCCAGAGCGCCAAGGCCCTGGCCGGCTGGCAGCAGCCACCGCCCGACTCGATCGCGACGGTCACGGTCGACAAGGCCAAGATGGTCACCCAGAAGCTCCCGGTCTACAACGCCCAGCGGTCGGGGATCTTCAACCCGAGACGTGCGTACAAGGGAACGGTCACGTACCTCGGCCACACGGGTCCGCTCGACACCCAGGGCGTCCTCGACGCCATCCTCGCGCAGAAGGCGACCGCGCCCTTCATCGCCGCGAAGGTCGCCCAGCATTTCGTCACGAGCCAGCCATCGCCTTCATACGTCGCCGGGCTCGGCGACACGTTTCGGCGCAGCCGGTACGACATGAAGACGCTCATGCGCGCGGTCTTCACGAGCCCGGAGTTCACTGCCGACGCGAGCTATCGCGCGTTGTTGAAGTCGCCGGCGGAGTTCATGGTGCACGGGGCGCGGGCACTGGGCGCGACCAGTCTCTCGAAGCTCATAGTCGCGGCCGGTTCGGGAATGGGTCAGAGCCTGTTCGATCCGCCCGACGTCAACGGGTGGCCCAACAACGCGGCGTGGGTCTCTTCCAACACGGTCGTCGAGCGGGTCAACTTCGTCACCCTCGCCCTCGCTCAGACGAAGGGTTCGCTCCCCTCTGCGACTGACGCGGCCCGAACGCATCTCGACGGAGTGGTCGGCCCTCAGACCGCAAATCTCTTGAACCAGGCGCCCGATGAGCGGACGCGATGGTTCGTCACCCTGGCGTCTCCGGAATTTCAGCTCAAGTAGGTGCATGTGACATGAACAAAGAGATCGGAATCAACCAGCTCAAGCGTCGCGACTTCCTGAGGGCCGGCCTCGTGTTCGGCGCCGGGGCGGCCGGGTTGGCCGCCGGCTACGCCGCCGTCCCCGATGCCTTCGCGCGCGCGGTCTTCGCGGCCAAGCAGAACGGCATGGCCAACGACAACGTGCTGGTGATGATCCAGCTCGCGGGCGGCAACGACGGCCTGCGCACGCTGGTACCGCTCACGGACCCGACGCTGCACGATCTCCGACCCAAGCTGGCCGGCCCGATGGTGTCGCAGGCGCTGCCCCTGACCAAGGATTTCGGCCTCAACCACAACCTGGGCGGGATCAAGAGCCTGTGGGACCAGGGCAAGGTCGCCATGGTGCAGGGCGTCGGCTACCCCAACCCGACCTTCTCGCACTTCGAGTCGATCCGCATCTGGGAGACCGGCGATCCTACGCGCCGCCAGGTCGACGGCTGGCTCGGCCGCACCCTCGCCAAGGCCTATGACTCCAACGGCCACCCACTGACGGGCTGCGCCTGCGGGACCACCGACGTGCCCGGCGCGCTGCGCGACCTGCAGGCGACGATGACGGTGATCCAGAACCAGAAGACGTTCGGGTTCACCGGCGGGTCGGAGGTCGAGGCGGCGGTGGGCGCGCTGTACAAGGGCACGCCCGGCATCTACGGCGCTCTCTTCGACACGGCGATCGCGACCGCCAACGACACCATCGCCACCCTGCGCACGTCATCGGCCAGCTATCAGCCGATGGCCGACTACACGGACAAGGTCCAGCTCGTCTATTCGTCCAAGAACCAGCTCGCGGCCGCCCTGCAGCTGGCCGCGGAGCTCATCGTCACCGGCACCGGCGTCAAGCTGCTGCACGTGACGCTTGGCGGTTTCGACACGCACTACACCGAGCTCAACCGCCACGACGACCTGATGGGATATTTGGACTCGGCGGTGAGCGCGTTCTACAAGGACCTGGCCGCGCACGGAAAAGCCGACAAGGTGCTGATCGCGACCTGGTCGGAGTTCGGCCGGCGGCCCAAGGAGAACGCGAGCGGTGGCACCGACCACGGGGCGGCGGCGCCGCTGCTGCTCATCGGCGACCCGGTGCAGGGCGGCCTCTACGGCTCCGAGCCGAGCCTGACCAGCCTCGACTCGACCGGCAACCTCAAGTTCGCGGTCGACTTTCGCTCGGTGTACCAGGAGATCCTGGGCGGACACCTCGGGGCGGACTCGAACGAGATCCTCGGCGCGTCCTTCGATCGCATTCCGTTCCTGAAAGCCCCCGTCGCAGTTCTGTAGCTTTCAAATGCGCCCGGTCCTGCTGAAGCTGGGGGCAACGGCGCTCACGTTGGGCGCGACCCTGGCTTCAGCGGTTTACGTGACCGCACATCTCAAAAATCCGTCCGCGCCCCTCCAGCCCACGGTGCTCGCGTCACAGCAGGGAGGGCAGGTCGGCGGGGTCACGATCACGCCGGGCGTCAGGCAGAGCGACGTCCAGCCGGTGACATCTACGTATGCGTCATAGCTCCGCCGTCGAAGCCCACCATTTCGAAGCGCTTGGAACGAGCTGCAGCCTGTTCAGCCTGGGTGTGACCCGTTCGCAGCTTTTACAGGGAGAGTTCTGGGTGCGCGAGCTGGGCGCGCGCATCACGCGCTTCTCGGACCGCAGCGAGCTGGCGCTGCTCAACGGCGCGCAGGGCGAATGGGTGGACGTCAGCGCCGAGACGGAATTCCTGCTTCGTGAAGCGCTGCGCGCATATGAGCTCAGCGCCGGTCTCGTCAATGCGGCGGTGCTGCCTTCGATGCTCGCGATCGGCTACACGCGCTCCCTGGCGGCGGGTGCGTCGACAGCGAGGCTCGAGGACGCGCGGCCTGCGCCGCCGCTCACAGAAGTGCTCTCCGTGCGGCCGGGACGTGCGCGGCTGGAGCTCGGCTGCGGCGTCGATCTCGGTGGCATCGCCAAGGGCTGGATGGCCGACCGCCTGGCCACCCGACTGGGACGCAACGCGCTCGCGAACCTTGGCGGTGACCTGAGCGCGGCCGGCCCGGGACCGAATGGCGACGGCTGGCCGGTCGGATTCGCCGGCGTCACCGTGCTGCTTCGCGACCAGGGCGCCGCCACCAGCAGCGTGCGGCGGCGAAGGTGGGGCGATCTGCACCACCTGATCGATCCGCGCACAGGGCTCCCTTCCCAAAGCGGGTTGGAAGAGGTGTCGGTGGTGGCGGCCACGGGTTGCGATGCTGAGGTCGTTGCCAAGACCGCCCTCCTTCTCGGTCCCGGACTGGCCACGGCGTACTGCGCGGCTCACGCGCAGGCCTGGTGGTTGAGCTGATGACGATCGATCAGCTCTTCTGGGTGCTCGCGCGGGCGGCCGGCCTCGGCTCCTATGCAGCCCTCGCGGTGGCCCTGGTGACCGGCATCGCGCTGCGCACTGCGGTCCTCGACTGGCTCGGCAGCAATCGGGCGCTGCGCTCGCTGCACGAATACACGACGGTGCTGTGGATACCGCTCGCGGTTGTGCATCTCGCCGCGCTGGTGCTCGATCGGACCTCTCGCATAGCGCTCATCGATCTCGTGCTGCCCTTTCACTCCACTTACGGGACCCTCGGCATCGGGCTCGGCACGCTGGCCGTGGATGTGCTGCTGGTCGTCACTGTCACCGCTTATCTCAAGCGGCGAATGTCAGTCGAGCTCTGGAAGTGGGTGCATCGACTCGCATACGTCGCCTTCGCCCTCACCTTCTTCCACGCCGTTCTCAGCGGCACCGATTTCAGCGATCCGCTCGTTTCGGCGATCACGTGGTCGGCCGGCGCCATGCTCCTCGTGCTCGCGTTCGCCCGCGCGTTCTGGGGCCGGTTGCCCGCCTCGAGGTGAGCTAGGCGGCGAGCTGCTTTCGCAGCGAGATCACCTGGCTCCGCAACTCCTGCTCGGCCTCGAGCGGGGTATCGACTTCCTGGCGCTCACGGTGCCACCGCTCCATGGCGAGGTCGACCTGCGCGGTTTGGAGCCGTGCGAGGCGGACGTATGCACGCAGGCCACCGCGCCCCAGCGCGCGCAGCCGCTGTCGAAAGCGCCGCCACGGGCTCATGAGGATTGGCACCTCATCAGGCATGATGGCGCCGCTGCCAAGCGCGGCTTCCTTGCGGAACTGATCCGCGAGTGCCTGGCTCTCGATGTGCAAGCCGAGCAGCAGAAGGGCGATCACTGCGGCGGTGAACGGGCCGGTCATGATGAGGGTGCGGAGGTGGATCTCCAGGATCAAGAAATTGTTCTGGACGATCGGGAAGAGATTTATCCAGGCATCCCATGAGAAATGCGCGGCGATGGCGACGATGAATCCGGCCGCGATCGCGATGAGCTTCTTGCGCGTGGTCGGCAGCTGGCGTGCGATGCCGACTCCGGCGCCCACGAACGCCGTGTAGGTGGCGTGGCCGAAAAACAGGCCGAGCACCTGTCGCGCGTACCACTGGAAGCCGGCCGCATATCCGCCCACGCCGTCGGGCGCGAAGATCGCGTAGAGGTTGGTCATGTACGCCACCGACTCCATGAAGTTGAAGCCGAGCCCGACCGCGGCTCCGTACACGATCCCGTCGACCACGTCGTCGAACTCGTTGCGCATGACCAGGAAAAGCAGCACCACCGCGGAGCCCTTGGCCAGCTCTTCCAGGATGCCCGCGGAAAACGCGGTCGAGACGTCGAAGCCAGGCCCGGGGACGAGCGTGCGGATGGCGATGTCCTGCCAGAGGCTCTCGGCCCAGATGACGAGGCTCGTCGCCACGACCGCGCCCCACGCGGCCGCGACCAGGACGAGGCGCCAGGGTTCTTTTTCATTGCGGTCGATCCGGCGGACGACCCACAGCCCGAAAGCGGTCGTGGGCAGGCAGGCGAGGGCGCACACCGCCGCCACCCGGGGTCCGGCTGCGTCGGTGAATATGAAGACGTCGATCAGCAGCAACCAGAACAGAGCCGCTAGGCCGAGGAGCACCGCAGCGCGGATGAAGTCGCGGCGGCGCACGGCTGGGTCCCGGGCTGCGGCGCGCACCCCGATGAAGGTCCCCATCGCGATCAAGGCGACGGCCAGCAGTCCATAGAGCGACGTGCGCCCGGCGACGGTGTCGAGATAGATGTAGTTCAGGATCGAGCTCGCGACCAGCACGAGGCTGAGCGCTACGGCGATCGCGATCGCAATCGCATAGCGTGCAGGCCGGCGCGCACGAGGATTGGCGCGGCGAGCTGTGGTCAGCGCGCTCACTACCTCTCCACCAGGACCACGCGCCGGCCGATCACCTCGACGGGCGCGCCGCCCTCATAACGCTCGACGACGAAAACGTAATGGCCGGGAAGGTTGTGGCTGAAGCCCGGCGGGACCTTGACGGGGACGATCGTTTGGCCGGCTAGCTGGTCCGGGGTTCCGGGACCGACGCTGCCGACGACGTTCCCGAACCCGTCGTACCAGCGCGCGTCGACAACGACGTTCTTGGGCAGCGACGACCAGTCGACCACGGCGGCGAACTGAAACGTGCGGGGGAAGGAGTTGCGGTCGGGGCCGGCGGTCGTCTTGTGATCCGGGTCGTACTGATAGACGCCGACGATCGTGGCCTTCAGGCCGGTGTGCTGGCCGGGGGGCTCGAAGTAGGCGAACTCGACGAGCCCGGCGACGAGGATGAAAAGCGAAACGGCGGCGAAGACGAGCAGGGTTCGGTACAGCGTGCGCACCTGGTCGACTGGGGCGGCAACCACGAAACGCCAGTGTATCGAGCGCTAAGCTCCTCACCGATGCAAGGAAGCATCGATATCGGCGGTCCTTTCCGGAATGCGATCCTGGCCATGGCGGCGAGGCGGCTCAGGAATCGCAATCCCCGACCGGAGTCTGTCCAGCGCACGTACTGGACCGTTGGCGAGTATCAGAGAGACGCGGCGCGCCTGGCGATGCTCGGCTACGAGGTGATCTCTGAGGCGGTTACGAACCCGTATGTCGAAGGCGCCTCATTTCGCCAGCGTCCGGCGATGCAGATTCGCGTGCCGACGGCGCACGTCATGTACGAGCTCAGCAAATAGTCGCGATCAGATGGGGTTTCGATGGAAACGGATGCCGTCTCGCAGATCCTCGAATTCGGTTCCTGGGCGCTCGCGGAGCACTCGCCAGCACGCGAAACCGTCTCCGACGCAGCCTCCGAGGTGAATGGCCAGCGGCACGATCAAGTAACCGCCCCAAGGTCCAAAGCACAACAGGAACCCCACCACCGAGATGACGACCGCGGGCGTGGCGGCTACGGCCAGATATTGGCCGCGACTGAAGACATGGCCCACGGACGTTGCGTAAAGAGCAGGCAAGACACGTCCCACGAGCACCACGCCGAAAGTTGGGCGCGCGCGGAATGCGAGCATGACCAGGCCGTGGATCCCTTCGTGCACCACAAGCAGAACCGCGGTGAGAGCCACGACCAGCAGGATCTCCGTGAGTCCGATTCGGAACCATGCGCCGGCCGGCCCATTCCGGATTACCGACGGCAAAGCGAACAAAGGAAGACCCACCGCGATGAGGACAATCGCGACGACGTTCCAGATCATCGCCTCGGCCTGACCCGGCCGCCAGTCGACGACCTCCGCGGACGAAGACATTGGCTCAGCCTACCCCGCGTGGCGAATGCGTACCGCGACTAAGCCAGCTGCTTCCAGTCGAGTCGGGCGCGCAAGCCTGTTTACGAAGGCTTGTAGGCTGCTGCGGCACCTCCGCGACGCAACTATCCAGAGTTCGTACCAACAAGCCACAATCAGCAGGTATGAAGCGGCTTCCGTCCGACGCAAACGATGATGTGATCGTTTCAGCAATCGAGGAGTGGGTCGATCTCCTTGCCGCCGGCAAGATCGAAGAGGCGACTGCTTGGCTCTTCCAGCCGCCAAATGCTGCGCAACCGATGACTGCTGAGCTTATAGACCAGCTAATCGTGGACTACTGGTGGGACGCTCCGCCTGTCGGAGACCGCCACCGGGTAACTGCGCGCGCATCGGCTGCAGGACGCGGCCCGAGGACCGCGATAGTTCGGCTGACCGTCGATCCCACTGCAGGCTCGGTCGACTATGCGCTCCCAGTCGACGGCAAATGGAGTGACCTGACCGCCATTCTTGAATTCCGACGGTTGGACGATGCGACCGTGATCTCCCTGGACCACCTCCACGTCCTGTAGCGTCTCTTCGGCAAGCAGGTGAGTTCCAATAGGGCCGCCGTCCCGCCGCGATTCCGACGCCATCCCCGTGAACTCGGCTGGAGATCAGCGATCAGGACGCTGGTGCGGCGGAGAGGAGTTGAACCTCCACGTCCTTGCGGACACTAGCTCCTGAAGCTTCGTCCCTCGTAACCAGGC
This sequence comes from Chloroflexota bacterium, assembly GCA_003446775.1. Classification (GTDB taxonomy): domain Bacteria; phylum Chloroflexota; class Dormibacteria; order Dormibacterales; family Dormibacteraceae; genus UBA10449. Next base: position 7,383 of record DMCH01000132.1, on the reverse strand, counting down.
CGTTATTGAATTGGCAAGCATCATCGACCGGACGCCGGCGCGATGCAAGCCTATTTGCGGAAGCTAGTGGGGTATTCGACGAGGGCCGGCCCGCAAATTGAATTGCGAAATTTCGCCCATCACGTCCAGCGTGACCTGATCGTCAACGACGGTGTAGGACCAAGGTGGCTCGACGAACCTGCTCCAAAGTTTCTCGCCACCTTTGTCCCACGCCGCGAACTCGAGTTCTGCAGACATGAGCACGGTGGCACCCGCGATTTCCCAGCCCCAGAGTCCGGTGTCCGCCTTGTCACGCCAAAGCCGCCTTGGTTCGGCCAGGTCGTAACAGAACAGTTCCTCACCGGCTCCGACAAACAGCCGATGCACTTCGGGTAGAAGTGCGATGGCAGGACCGTGGCCGCCGCCGAGCTGATACCGGAAGCTCGCGACAAGAACCGTTTTTCCGTGCTCCGAGACGATGACCGAGCAAGGCCGACCTTCGCTCGTGCGGAGATCTGTGCATCCACGAGCCGCGCAACGGATGCGCGGTGGTCGAACGTGGAAAGGTACCCCGGACGAACTTCAACCACGTAACGACCGGCGCTGACACTTACACGCCGGGCATACTCCGGCAAGTCCCCGGACCCAGAGGGATCTGACACGTGCGCGGCGGCTACGCCGCGACCGTTACCTGGAGGAGCTGCGGGTGCTCCTTTTCTTCCGGAATTGCTTCGCCAGAGGCCACCAAGTCTTCTAGGTAAAGAGCGATCGCCTCCTGTGCGTGGGCGATGCATTCCTCGGTGGTCTCACCCTGCGTGACGCAGCCTGGGAGAGCGGGCACGGTGACTGTGTACCCGCCCTCCGGGTCAGGGTCGACAACAATCGAGTAGGTGCGCATTTGGCTCCTAATTACAGCAGACCTCGGAACTGGTCGGTGTCGATTCCTGCTTGATCAAGGATCGACAGTAGCGTTTTCGGCTTGAGGATCGTTCCAGCGTGAACTGGCACGACGACTCGTCCGGGTCGGCTCTCATGGTGGAGCATTACGTGACTTCCACGTCTCCGCACCTCGCGCCAACCCGCCTTGCGGAGAGCACGCAGCGCTTCGTCGCCGGTGATTCGAGGCAGTCGAGGCACTTCCTGCAGACCCTACCGTGACGGCCGGTCTGATCTCAATCCTGGTTTTTGGCGGTCCTCTGTTAGGGGACCCGGACACTACCGTGTCTCTGGCGCCGCCAGGCACCCGCGCGCTGGTGGCTGTGTCGAGAAGCCGAGCCTTCGATCGGGGGATCTGTGCGCTCAGGCTGTGAAGGCACGTCTAGGCGCTCTGCGTCGCGCGCACTGGTGCGCGCACGCGCCGGTGAGTCGCCCAAGCGTGTGGACGCCTGCTACCCCGCCTGCGGCCAGCTTCCGCAACGTCATCAAGCGTTGCGGGTGCCGGCGCACGACGCACGGCGTACGGTTGGCTCGAGTGACGATGTATGGCACCGATTGAGTTAGTAGCCGTTCTGGTCGGCGCACTTATGGTCGCAGCCGGCTTTTGGTTCTATTTCGGTCGGGGCTGGACCAACCCCCGACTCGACTTCGTCTTGTCGTGGATGTTCATGGCCATTCCACTCGGAGTCAGTCTTGTCTTGCTTGCGATTGCCCACTCCCGCGAACTTGGCCTGCTGTCTTGGCCCTTGGCTTACGTCGGACTCGGGGCGATGGTAATCAGCTGGGTTGCGGCATACGCCCGACCGAGACGTATTGCTCCGTCGTGGCTTCGCGAGCGCGGGTACAAGCGTCACTGAGGCGCTGATCTGTGGCGCTTAGACGGGAGCCATGCGGAGTAGTCACGTCAACCGAGACCCGCGATCCATGTCTCTTGGCTAGTGCACCGTCGATGACTTGCATGTACGCATCCTCCGAGGCTAGTGGCCTGGAGGGAAGGACTAAAGCCTATTAACTCGGTAGTTTCCCACCACTTTCAGGCTCCGTTCCAGCGCCGTCCCACCGCGATTCCAACGCCGTGTCCGCGATCTCGGCTTGAGATGAGAGGTCACATCGCTGGTGCGGCGGAGAGGAGTTGAACCTCCACGTCCTTGCGGACACTAGCTCCTGAAACTAGCGCGTCTGCCATTCCGCCACCGCCGCGTCGGGGCGAGCGAGAAGTATACCGAGGCCATGTAAACGCTCCGGGTGGCTGGGTCAGTTGGCGACGAACAGCGTGTGCCAGGCCGCCTCGACCAGCTCCGGGCTCAGCTGCGGCTGGACGCCCCGAGCCGATGAAACATCCACCAAGCGCTCGAGGAGGTCGCGCGGATGGTTGCCGCGCAGCGGCCG
>DMCH01000132.1:3072-4760 GCA_003446775.1 Chloroflexota bacterium | reverse complement strand
GTCGGGTCGGGCATCAGCACCTTGTACGCGAGGCGGCGTAGGTAGGCCTCATCAAGCAGCTCGGCGGGCTTCAGGTTGGTGGACAGCGCCAGCTGCGCCCAGAACGGCACCTCCACCTTGCGACCGCTGGCCGACAGGTTCATGTAGTCGATCTCCTGCTCGAGCGGCACCAGCAGCCGATCGAGGATCTGTTTCGGCGACACGCGCTGCCGCCCCAGGTCGTCGATGAGCAGCACCCCACCGTTGGCCTTGACCTGCAGCGGCGCGCCATAAGTCCGGCTGCCCTCCTCCCACGTCGCATCGAACATCTCGATCTGGAACTCTCCACCGACTTGCACGAGCGGTCGTGCGACGCGCCGCCAGCGGCGGTCGGCGGGCTGGTTCGCCTCCAATCGGTGGATCGCGCCGTCGAACACGGTCATCACCTCGCCGCCGCCGACATCGAGCGCCATCGGGACGACGATGGGGTTTCCAAGCAGGCGGGGGATCCGGCGCGCCAACGTGGTCTTGCCGTTCCCCGGAGCCCCATAGATGAAGATCGAAGAGCGCGAGTTGACCGCGGCGCGTACCGCCTCTGTTACGCCCGGCGCGAGCTCGATGCCCGCGAGCGCGGAAGTGACCTTGGTGATGTCGAGCGTGCCGGGTTTGGCTGCGTCGGCCAGCGCGAGCCTGTACTCGTGCAACGAAACTGGAGCGGGCCCGGAGTAGCGCGTGCCCGCCCGCGAGATCTCTTCGCTGCGTACCCGACCCTGCTTGGTCAGCGCGTACGCCATCCGTTCGGGCAGAGGCCGGCCGAGCCACGGCCCTTGCTCGCTGGCAAGACCGAGGGCGTCGAGGAAGTTGGCCGCGGTCAGAGTCTGAAGCACCGGCTCGATGGCCACGAACGGCAGGGCCAGTTGCTCAGCGACCTCGTAACCCGTCACGCGAGTCGTTATCGACGCCAGGCGCAGGATCATGCCTTCGATCAGAGCGCGATTGATCTCGGGCGGCGGCGGCGTGCCGAGGTCGTGGTTGGTTGATGGCGTCTTTGTCGGCGGTGGCATTGCCTGCGGCTCGTCGACGTGCTCGAGGATCGCCGCGAAGAGCTTCTTTCCGAACCGCGCGCGGTCGGCGTGGTCGGGAGGCTCGCCCTCGCGTCGCCGGCTGATCCAGTTGGGCACCTCTTTGAAGACCACGGTGTTACCGATCAGCAGCTGCACCATGTCTGGCTCGGCGGTCGTGACCCGAACCGCGATGCGGACCAGGTAGCCCTGGCTCTTGAGGGCCGACCAGCTTCTCTCCCAAGCGACCTCGTTGCGGCCAGACCAGGTCTGGCGAACCGTGCGGTCGCGCGCCAGGTTCACGTCCTTGCGGTTCTGGTAGCGGCGCCGGACGAGCTCGGTCACGTCCTTGTCGACGTCCTCCGCCACCAGCGCCGCCAGAGGCAAGGCTCGGTCGTCGACCGCCGGTCGATTCTTGATCTCGAAGATGGTGTTGGCCGTCGGCGCCAGCGCCCGGATCACGCTCGCATGGCGCGGACAGAATGGCGTGCGCTCGATGAACTGAATGTGGCGGCGGCACCACCAACTCTTGCATTCGCGTCCGGTGAGGTCCTTGTACGCGCACGCCCAGCCACGCCGCTCGGCGCAATCGACAAACGTGCAGACCCCCGGCGGCTTGGGGCCGTCGGTGCGTTGAGGGATCGCGAC
>DMCH01000132.1:0-2738 GCA_003446775.1 Chloroflexota bacterium | reverse complement strand
GCGCCGGAGAACTCCTCGCAGGTCTGGAAGCGCTGCGATGGATCCTTGGCGGTGGCCTTCCAGATGATCTCCATGATCGGCGACGGGATGGCGGTCGACGCGCGCGGCCGGTCGAACACCTGCGAGTGAAGTACCGCCGGCAGCGCCCCGGTGAACGGCGGCTCGCCGTGCAGGAGCTCGTACAGGATCATGCCCAGCGAGTACACATCCGAGCACTTGTCCACCGCCTCGCCCTTGACCTGCTCGGGCGCCATGTACGCGGGCGTGCCGACCATGCTGCCGGTCGCGGTCAGGCGGTGCTTGTCGTCGATCAGCTTCGAGATGCCGAAGTCGAGGATCTTGGTCTTGCCGCGGTTGGAGATGAGGATGTTGTCGGGCTTGAGGTCGCGGTGGACGATGCCAAAGTCGTGCGCGACGCCGACGGCTGAAAGCAGCTGCTGTACCAGGTCGACGGACACGTCGACGCTGAAACGCCCGTACTCGTCCAGCCACGACCGCATCGACCGCCCATCGACCCACTCCATGACGATGAACAGGACCGGGCCGTCCTCGTCGAAGTCGTAGACGCGGACGATGCCGGGGTGGTTGAGGGAGGCGACGGTGGCGGCCTCCCGGTGGAACCGCTGGCGGAAGCTGGTGTCGCTCGAGTACTGCTCCGCGAGCACCTTGATCGCCACGGGGATGTCGAGGCGTGGGTGAGTCGAGCGGTAAACGACGCCCATGGCGCCGCGTCCGAGCTCGGCTTCGATCGGGTATCGCCCGAGTTGTGTAGTAGTCACCTTCAGCCTAAGGAGAGCCCAGTATGCCGGACGGTACCCGGCAAACTCCCCACTAAACAGCGGTAACGGGAAGCCCGCCGCCTACCTGCGCCGACCGCCCAGCCCCGGTCGGAAACCTACTTTCTGACCGCCGGGGCAGCGCCTTCTTTGATCGGGGCCGCACTGGCGCGCAAGACCTTCTTGTCGAACTTGCCGACCGAGGTCTTGGGCACCTCGTCGATGAAGCGCACCTCATCAGGTAGCCACCACTTGGCCACCTTGTCCCGCAGGAAGTCGATGACCTCCTCTTGCGTGACCTTGCCTTTGAACTCTGGCTTGGGAACCGCATAGGCGACCGGCCGCTCGTCCCACTTGGGATGAGCCATCCCGATCACCGCAGCTTCCAGGATCTTGGGGTGGGCCATGATGGCGTTCTCGAGCTCGACGGACGAGATCCACTCGCCGCCGGACTTGATCACGTCTTTGGTGCGGTCGACGATCTCGATGTAGCCCTCGGGGGTGATCTTCGCGACGTCGCCGGTGCGGAACCAGCCGTCTTCGGTCAGCTTGCCGGGGTCGTAGCCGTTGTGATAGCCGCGTGCGATCCAAGGGCCTCGGACCTGGATCTCGCCAAACGCCACCCCATCCCACGGAAGCTCCACACCCGTGGCCGAGTCACAGATACGGATCTCGACCCCGGCTCCGGCGACACCCTGAGTCAGACGGGCGTTGAGCTCGTCTTCGGGCTTGGTGTCTGCTTTCGGACGGGCGACGCTGCCAAGTGGAGAGGTTTCCGTCATGCCCCATGCATGCAGCATGCGCAGGCCCAACGCATCCATTGATTCCATCAACGCGCGTGGGATTGCCGAACCGCCGCAGATCACGGTGTGCACTTTGGGCAGGCGCTTGCCGGATTCCTTTAGATACGCGACGGTGCCGATCCAGATTGTCGGCACACCCGCGAGGATGGTGGCGTCCTCCTGTTCGGCCATGTCGACGATGCTCTTCGCGTCGCCCATGAAGCGGTCCGGAAGCAGCACCTTGCTCCCCGCCATGCCGCATGCGTAGGGCAGCCCCCAGCTGTTGGCATGGAACATCGCGACGATCGGGAGCACGGTGTCCTTCTCGGTGATGGCCAGGCTGTCGGCCCCGAGCGCGCCCATGGTGTGCAGGAACTGGGAGCGATGCGAGTAGACGACTCCCTTCGGATTGCCTGTGGTGCCGGACGTGTAGCACATGGATGCGGCCATGCGCTCGCTGAGCTTGGGCCACGGGTAGTCATCGCTCTCGGCGGCCAGCAGGGTTTCGTAGTCGAGCAGCTCGCCCAATCCATGGTCGGCGGCGGCCGGGGCTCCGTCGGTCATCAGCACGATCGTCTTGATGCTTGGGATCTTTCCGACCAGCGGCTTCAGAAGGGGAACCAGCGTCTGGTCTACGAACAGGACCTTGTCCTCGGCGTCATTGATGATGAATTCCAGATGCTGTGGAAACAGGCGCAGGTTGAGGGTGTGCAGGACGGCGCCCATGCAGGGCACGGCGTAGTACAGCTCGAGGTGCCGGTAGTTGTTCCAGGCCAGCGTGGCCACCCGGTCGCCCGGCTTGACCCCGAGCCGCTTGAGCGCGCCGGCGAGGCGGTTGACGCGCCGAACCAGCTCCCCATTGGTGATGCGGTGGAACCCCTGCTCTCGCTTGGTGACCACCTCCTTCTTCGAGTGCAGCCGCTCCATACGCCAGAGCACGTGCTGCACTGAGAGCTCGTAGTCCTGCATCAAGCCTTCCACGGCCTAACCTCCAGCAAGAGTGGTCATCGGGTGACGTCTCTAAGAGGTGGATGGTAAGCCCGAGCCCGGTAGGATGCACACCGATGCCTTCCTGGGGTCGCGCCGACCTCCATACCCATACGAACGCAAGCGACGGCTGGCCGACGCCTTTCGAGCTGGTCGATCACGCTGCCCGCCGCGCCCGCCTCGATGTGATCGC
>DMCH01000171.1:10618-11071 GCA_003446775.1 Chloroflexota bacterium | reverse complement strand
GCGATCGCGATCGTGATCCGCGCTTGCGGCTCGGGGAGGTGCTCGACCTGATCGACGATCACGCCTTCTACGCGCTCGGGGGAGACCTTGTCCAGACGGACCGTGAGCAGGAATCCTTCTGGGTCGACGACCTCGATCTCCTCCCCCACGCGCGCCCGGAGCGAGCGGGCCAGGTGGCGCGCGTCGCCGCCGACGATTACGGCCCGCCCGCCCTCACGGCTGGCAAAGAACGACGGCAAACTACCCCGGCTGCATGCTGAAGGTTTCGTAGACCGCGATCTGTCCCCCGCTCTTCAGGATCGGGCAGCCCTTCGCCATCTTGGTCGCCTTGTCCAGCGTGGCCGCTTCGACGATCGTGTAGCCGGTGGCTCGCTGTCCGATCGGTCCTTTGGCCACCGTGCCGTCAGCCTTGACCTTGTTCACGGCTCCTGAAAACGGGTTGCCCATGTCGGC
>DMCH01000171.1:10030-10324 GCA_003446775.1 Chloroflexota bacterium | reverse complement strand
GCCGGCGTCTCGGGCATGCCACCGCCGTAGAAGACGAGCAGATACTTCGCCACCCTCACTCCCTCCCGTTGTGCTGCGGACGCAAACGCAGTCAGACTAGCGCCTCTGCGCGCAGCTTCGCGAGCAGCGCCAACGCTTTTTCGAGACGCGCGCGGTTCGCGTGGTCGTTGAGCCAGCGGCTCTGGCCCGATGGATGTGGCAGCGGGACCATGACGGGCCTTTCGCCAAACGTCAAGCCAACCCTCGACTCCAACGTGCCGGGGCCGAGAAAGCGTGCGATCGCCATCTGCCCGA
>DMCH01000171.1:2548-9669 GCA_003446775.1 Chloroflexota bacterium | reverse complement strand
CCGGGGAAGCAGCGCATCAATGCCGCGATGTAGGTGAGGCGTCGGAACTCCTCGGCGGTCGAGAAGCCGGCGCGAAGCATCCAACGGTCGAGCTCCTTGCCCGCACGACCGGAGAACGGCCGGCGCGATTCCCGCTCAGCCGGTCCGGGTGCCTGCCCCACCAGGAAAAAAGGCGCTCCCCATTCGCCCGAGAAGGTGGGGTTGGCCTCGGGGATGATGCCGGCGTCGACGCATACGTGGCAGCCACGACAGGCCGCCTGGAGTTCGCGCAGCGCGGCGGGGCCACGAAGCGTCATGTGTTGACGCTACATGCTCCGATCCCAAAGGCCGGTACTATCCCAGGCAATGGGCCCCACCCCGCAACAGGTCCTCGACGTGCTCGCCACCATCCAGGACCCCGACCTGGGTCGAGACGTCGTCAGCCTGGGCATGATCAAGGAACTGGACGTCAGCCCGCAGGGCAAGGTCAGCTTCACGTTCGAGCTGACGACCCCCGCGTGCCCGGTCCGCGATCGCTTCAAGACGCAGGCCCAGGATCTCGTCGGTGACATCCCTGGCGTCTCGGCAGTCGAAGTTCGCATGACCGCCAACGTTCGTCCCGCGTTCATGCGACCCAAGCCATCCGAGATCCTCCCCGGCGTCAAGCAGACGATCGCGATCGCGTCAGGAAAGGGTGGCGTCGGCAAGTCCACGGTCGCCGTCAACATCGCCGCCGCGCTGCGAAAGGCCGGCGCCGAGGTCGGGCTGCTCGACGCCGACATCTACGGACCGTCGGTCCCCGCGATGACCGGATCGCGCCGCGTGCCGGAGCAGGTCGACGGCCGCTTGAAGCCGATCGAGGCGCATGGATTGAAGTTGATGTCCTTCGGCCACATCTACCCTGGCGAGCAGCCCACCATCTATCGCGGGCCGATGGTCGGCAAGGCGATCGAGGCGATGATGGTGCAGGTCGATTGGGGACGGCTCGACTACCTCGTCATCGACCTCCCCCCAGGCACCGGGGACGCATCGCTCACGCTCGCGCAGGCGGTTCCGCTCACCGGGGTGGCCATCGTATGCACGCCGCAGGACGTCGCCACGGACATCGCGATCAAGGCCCTGCAGATGTTTCGCAAGCTCAATGTCACCCCGCTCGGATTGATCGAAAACATGAGCTGGTACATCTGCCCGAGCTGCGGGCATCGACACGAGATTTTCAGCCACGGTGGCGCCGAGGCCGCAGCGCAACGATTGGGAGTGCCCTTTCTCGGCGCCATCCCACTCGAAGAGTCGATTCGCGAAGATGCCGACAAAGGAGTGCCGGTAGTGATCTCCCGTCCCGACTCGGCGGGAGCGCGAGCCTTCATGGAAATCGCCTCGCAGGTCGCCGCCCGCACGTCGATTCAGTCGTTCCGGCAACTGCCCGTCATCAACGTCCGGTAAAAGGCGACCCTGAAAGACCCCGACCCCTATCCGCTCACGGTCGATGTCGACCGCGAACGTCAGGTCATGGTCATCGCATGGGAGGACGGTCACCGCAGCAGCTATTCGGCCGAGCGATTGCGCTGGGCGTGCCCATGCGCGGAGTGTCGCGGCGAGGCCGGCGTCCCGGGACGTCTTGCTCGCGTCAAGCACCTCGACCCCAATGAGCTACGCGTGCAGGACGTGAGTTTGGTCGGCCAGTACGCGCTTCAGGTGGCATTCGAAAGCGGCCACGCCACCGGTCTCTACACGTTCGTCTTGCTTCGGGCTCTTTGCGACTGCGCCGAGTGCCAGGCGCGCAGGGCGGCGAAGTAGTCGGGTCCCTGGCGTTCGTGGCATAATCCCGGCGCTCCGTTGTCCTTCCCTACGTCAATGCAAGAAACCGAGCCCTGGGCAGTCGCGGCCCCCGCCCGAAGGCGCAGCCGGCGCCGGCGCCGTCTCGCAATCCGAGGCTGGATCGCGCTCGGCGCGCTGGTCGCCGTCGCGCTGACCGCCGGCGGCGGCGTCCTCGCCTACGAGAACACGCTCCCGACTTCAGTCGGCCTGAATCTCAAAAATGGCGATAAGGACGTCCCCGTCTACTCGCATCTGGTGCTCACCTTCAGCCGCCCCGTGGCCCCCAGCACGCTCGGGTCTGCTTTCTCGATCGTGCCCGCCACGGATGGGACGCTGACCGCGCGGTCGGGACAGACGCAGTACGAATGGGCGCCGTCGAAGCCACTGGACGACCTCACCAGCTACACGGTGACATTGACCCCGATGACGGACCAGAGTCAGCATCGCGTCCCGGGCGGGCGTTGGACCTTCACCACCAACATCGTGCCGCGAATCTCGTCGGTGACAGGCGCCGCCGGTGCCGCCCTCACCGATGGCTCTGAGATCGACCCTGGGACGCCGATCACGATCAACTTCAACGACGCGATGCAGCCGACGACCCTCACCATAGCCGTCGGCGGCAAGCCGGCCAATCTGAAATGGGCCGCCGACAATCGCAGCGCCACGCTTTCCACGCAGGGGATGTCGTCGGGGCCGCTCGTGCTGTCGATGGGGCCAGGCGGAGTGGATCAGACAGGGCACCGCGTCGTCGGCATGTTCACGCTGAAGACCGGCCTTTACTACCACGATCGCGAGCACACGACCGCGCTCAAGTACCCCGCATTGATCCAGGTGCCCAACGATTACTACGCTCGCGACCAGAACGGCCTCCAGGCGGCAGACATGGTCTTCGAATACCTGGCCGAGGGCGGCATCACGCGCTGCACTGCGATCTTTCAGAACGTACCCGACCTGATCGGTCCGATGCGTTCAAGCCGGTTCATCTCATTGAAGATCGCCCGGCACTATGACGGCCTGCTGTTCCAGTCAGGCGAGTCGCAGGCCACCGCATCGGCGGCCGCCGCGGATCCCGTGCCCCAGTTCTTCGACACGATCGGGTACACGTACCGCACCAACGCGCGATATGCGCCGGACAACCTGATGATCAGCGGCGAAAACGTGCGCGCGGCCGAGCAGAACTACTTTTCCGGCATCCCCGCCTTCACCGTGCCCAAGGCGCGACCCGACCTCAGCGGCGGCTCGGGGGCCGGCACGGTCACGGTCGATGAACACTATTCCGTGTACAGCTACGACCCGATCATGGGCACCTACCAGAAGACCGAGGAGGGGCATGCGTATCAGGACGCCAGCCTCCACCAGCCGCTCCGGATCGAGATGCTGATCGTCATCCATACCTCCGAGCAGCTCGTCAACGTCGGCGACGGACACGGCGCCCACATCCACGACTTCGACCTCGACTCGGGTGGCGCGGTGGGGATCTACTACAAGGGCCTGGGGTACTCCGGAACGTGGAGCGCTCCTAACGGCCACGGGCCGCTGACGTTCAAGCTCGACAGCGGCCAGGTCGTGACCCTGCCCCCGGGCCTGGTCTGGATCGACGTCACCGCGTAACCTCCCCTGGCCTCCCCACCTCGTGGGGAGGTCGGCGCGCTCGCGTAGCGAGCCCGCCGGGTGGGGAAGAACAGGCGCCCAGGCAGGTGCGGGAAACCGGAGCTAAGCCCGCGCCGCGTCCTTGAGCGCAGAGACGTAAGCGGCAGCCGCGACAGCCGCCGTGGTGCCATCGCCCACAGCGGTGGCGATCTGCTTTGTCAGCTGGGCCCGCACATCGCCCACCGCCCAGATCCCCGGTTCCGATGTCTGCAGGTTTCGGTCGGTGAGGATGTAGCCGGCCTCGTCGTGGTCCACGTGAAACTTGAACAGACCGGAGTTCGGAACGAATCCGATGAAGATGAACACGCCGCCGACGGGCAGCTCCTTGGTCGAGCCGTACTGGTCGTACTTGACCGACTGCACCTTCCCGTTGCCCACGATCTCCTTCACCCCCGCCTCGAGGATGAATTCGATCTTCGGGTTGGCGCGCGCCCGGTCGATGAGGATCGGCTGGGCTCGCAGGCTATCGCGGCGGTGCAGGATGTAGACCTTCTTCGCGTAGCGGGTGAGGAAGTCTCCCTCCTCGACGGCAGCATCGCCGCCGCCCACGACGGCGAGCTCCTCGCCCTTGAAAAAGGCGCCGTCGCAGACCGCGCAGTAGCTGACGCCGCGGCCCTGGAACTCCTTCTCTCCGGCCACGCCAAGGTAGCGAGGGAGGCCGCCGGCGGCCATGATCAGGGCGGGGGTCCGGATCTCTTCGCCGGAGTCCAGGCGGACGACCTTGGTGGAGCCGTCCTTGTCAATCTCCTTGACCGGCTCGAACTCGCGCACCTCGAGGCCGAACTTGCGAGCGTGGTCGCCCATCTTGGTGGCCAGCTCGGTGCCCAGGACCGATTCGAAGCCGGGGTAGTCCTCGACCAGCTCGGTGTTGAGCAGCTGGCCCCCGAGCGGGCCGCGGTCCAGCAGCAGGGTTTTGAGGTTCATCCGGGCTGTGTACAGGCCGGCCGCGAGCCCAGCGGGGCCGCCGCCGACGATGACCACGTCGTAGTCGCTCATTGCATCAGTTCCAATTGGGCCAGGTGAGGTCGGTATTCCGAACTTGAGCCCTAGCCAAACTTGAACTGGGCGCCATAGCCCCCCCGGGGGCTATGACAGGCGATGTTGTCGAACGGGCAGCCGATCGAGCAGGCGCCGCACTCGATGCAGTTGCCGGAGCTGACCAGCGTCTTCTTCTGCTCCTCGTTCCACTCATACACGCCGGCCGGGCAGAAATGGGTGCAGTACTTGCCCTTGCAGTCGTCGGCGCAGACCGCCTGGTTGATGATCTCGATGTGAGGATGCCCGGTGTCCTCTTTGTACTTGACGGTGAAGAGCTTCTCGGTGAGCTTCTGCATCCCTGGGAAGTCTAGCCCGCGCCGAAGCGCTCCCAGACCCTGCACATCAACCGGATCGCGTTGATGTAGTCGGCGGCGTGGATGTTCTCGTTGGGCGCATGGATGCGATTGTCCGGACGGCCGACGCCGACGGGCAGCACGGTCGGCACCCCCAGGTCGGCCACTACAGGGTGCATGGGTCCCGTGGCCTGCATGAACGGCCACAGGATGGGCTCGCCGTGAAGATCTTTGACGCACTCGATCACGCTCCGGGCCACCTCGGAGCTGGGGTCTGAGCGCGCCGGTTTCTCGCCGTCGTGCCAGACGATCTCGACCTTCTCGAAACCATGGGCGTCGAAATGCTTGCGCAGGCGCCCGAGGATCTCATCGGGATCCTGGTCCGGGATGAGCCTGAAGTCGAGCTTGGCGGTCGCCTCGGCCGGTAGCACGGTCTTCGACCCTGGGCCCTGGTAACCGGTCGTGATCCCGGCGATGTTGCAAGTGGGCGTAAACAGGAGCTGCTCGATGACGTGCTCGGGCATCGGGTCGCGAATGAGGCGATCGAAACCGACCAGCTTTCTGCGCTGCTCGATCTCCGGTTCGATCTTGCCCATCATCTGCCGGTCGGCATCGGTGGGCTCGAGCACGCGATCGTAGAAGCCGTCGATACGGATGTTCATGTCCTGGTCTCGCAGGCTGCCGAGCGCCTCGACGAGGTACATGGCCGCCGACGGATAGATGGACGCGAGGCCGGAATGCTGGTCGTAGCTGAGCAGCTTCACGCGCAGCTGGACGTAAAGAAGGCCGCGGCACCCGAACTGCAGGGTGGGCCGCCCAGCCTCATCGAAGGACGCGCCCGACTCCCACAGGCAGCCGTCGGCGCGCAGCTTGTCCGCGTGTTTGTGGGCGATCTTCTCGAAAGTCTTGGAGCCGATCTCCTCCTCGCCCTCGACGAGGAACCGGAGCGTGACCGGCATCTCGCCCAGCCCCTTCAGCGTCTCGAGAGCGTGGATCCGCGCCATGACGTCGGCCTTGTCGTCTGCGACCCCTCGGGCGATGATGCGGCCGTCCTTCTCGACGGGCTTGAACGGGTCGGAGTCCCAGAGCTCGATCGGGTCGACCGGCTGGACGTCGTAGTGCTGGTAGAGCAACAGCTTGCGCCGGCCGGCGCCGGGGACCTCGGCGTACAGGGCGGGCATACCACCTTCGTCGAAGGTCTCGACCCGGTCGGTGAAGCGGCCCAGCCGCTCGGCGATCCAGTTTCGAACTGGCTGCACCGCTTCGAGCCCATGGTTCGAGATGCTCGGAAATGCGCAGAGCTCCTCGAGCTCATCGATGAAGCGTCGGGAGTGCTTTTCGATGTACGCGTCGACGGCGCTGGTTGAGATCACGGGACCATTCTTTCACCCGCGTACTCTGATCGCCATGCCAGACCGAACCTCCCCACCCCGGCCGCGTTCCGCGGCCGGACCTCCCCACGAGGTGGGGAGGCCAGAGATCAAGTGGCGCGGATGGTCCGAGGAGGCTTTCGCAGAGGCGGGCGAGCTGGACCGCCCCATCCTGCTTTCGATCTCCGCCGTGTGGTGCCACTGGTGCCACGTCATGGACGAGACGACCTACTCGAACGCCGGCGTGATCGACCTGATCAACCGTGACTACGTACCGATCCGCGTCGACAACGACCTCAGGCCCGACATCAACCAGCGCTACAACATGGGCGGCTGGCCGACGACGGCGTTTCTCACCCCGTCGGGAGACATCCTCACCGGCGCGACCTACTTGCCCGCCGACCAGATGGCAGACGCGCTGGGGAAGGTGGCGGCCTATTACCAGTCGAACCGTCCGGAGATCGCGAACCGGGTACTGGAAGGACGCAAGCGCGCCGGCGCTGGCGTGGCCCGCAGCGCGGGCACGCTCGAGGACGGGATCGTCGAAGAGGTCGTCGAGGCGGTGAAGAATGCCTACGACCCCGAGTACGGAGGCTTCGGATCTGCCCCCAAATTTCCGCAGACCGATGCCATTGTCCTCCTGCTCGAACGGGCGCAGCTGGACGCGAACCCAGAGCTGCGCGCGATGGCGACGCACACGCTCAAGATGATGGCCGCCGGCGGCACCTACGACCACGTCGAGGGCGGTTTCTTCCGCTATTCGACCACGCAGGACTGGAGCGTGCCTCATTTCGAAAAGATGCTCGAGGACCACGCGGGCCTCGTCAACGCGCTGGCGCTCGCCGGTTTGCACGACGCGCTTGACGCGACCACCGGCTACCTCGACAGGGTCCTCCGCGACCCTGTGACCGGCCTCTACGCCGGCAGTCAGGACGCGGACGAGCACTACTACTCGCTCGACGCCGGCGGGCGG
>DMCH01000171.1:0-2204 GCA_003446775.1 Chloroflexota bacterium | reverse complement strand
CCGCCACGCTGCTCGAGCGCCTGTTCAAAGACCGATACCAACCGGGCGCCGGGCTGACTCACTCCGAGGGCGTCGCCGGCCAGCTGCCCGACCAGGTTTGGGGACTCTGGGCGGCGGTGCGTGCGCGCCAGGCCGGCCTGGGCGGAGATTGGCTCGCGATCGCCCGCGACATCGCCCAGCACATCGAGGATCGTTACGCCGATCCTGAGCTGGGCGGCTACTTCGACCACGCCGGGGCCGACCAGCTCGGGCGGTTGAGCGATCACATCAAGCCTCTGGTCGAGAACTCGATTGCCGCGATGGCGCTGGTGGAGCTGGACGCGCTCGTCGGTGATCCGGAAGGCCCGTATGCGGCTCTCGCCCGCCGGGCGCTCCAATCGGTAGCGGCGCTGCCGCGCCAGTACGGCTTGATGGCGTCGGTGTTCGCGCGCGCCCTCGACCGATTGCGACACACGGTCAAGGTGAGCACCGGCAATACGAAGCTCGCCCGGGCGGCGCTGCTGGCGCATCCGTACGCCGTGATCGAGCCGAATGACGATGATCGTCGCGCAGTGGTGTGCGTCGGGACCATATGCTTGGCCCCGGTGTCGACACCAGCAGCGGTCGGCGAGGCGATCCGGGAAGCGCGCCAAGCGCGTGCCTGAGTCCAGGCGCCACTTCTCCAGGCGCGTCAACAAAGCCCTCGACGACCCCAAGCTGCAGGGCGCCCTCATCCACGCGATGACCGGCCTGCGCAGCCGGCGCAACGCCGCCTTTGAGACCTTCGATTTCGCCGCCGGCCGTGCCGACCTGAAGCAACGCCGGCGGGCCAACCTCGAAAGGTTGCCGGAGCTGGTGGAACAGTTCACGGAACGGCTCGAAGCTGTGGGCGGCAAGGTCCACTTCGCCAAAGACGCGGCCGAGGCCCGAGCGATCATCGGGCAGATCTGCTGGAACGCTGCCGGCGGGCAGCAGCGTCCGGTGGTGACCAAGGTCAAGTCGATGGCGGGCGAAGAGATCGAGCTCAACCCCTATCTCGAGTCGCTCGGCATGGAGGTCGTCGAGACCGACCTCGGGGAGCGGATGGTCCAGCTCACGCACACGCATCCCTCCCACCTCATCGCGCCCGCGATCCACCTCACGAAGGAGGATGCGGCGCGCGTCTTCGGGACCGAGCCGACGGTGGAGGCGATCCAGGCCCACGCTCGCGCCTCGCTGCGGCAGAAGTTCATCAGCGCCGCGGTCGGCATCAGCGGAGCCAACCTGGCGATCGCCGAGACGGGCACCATCATGCTCGTCACCAACGAGGGCAACGCGGACCTCACGACGACGCTGCCGCCGGTGCACATCGCTCTATTCGGCATCGACAAGATCGTTGCCTCGCTCGACGACGCGGTCGCTGTGCTGCGCATGCTGCCGCGCAGCGGCACCGGTCAGATCATGACCAGCTACGTGAACTGGATCACCGGCCCTTCTCGCTCGGCCGACATCGAGCAGTCGCTGACCATCGGGGTCCATGGTCCGCGCGAGATGCACTGCGTGATCCTGGACAACGGCCGCGAGAAGATGCGCGCCGATCCCATCTTTCAAGATGCCCTGACGTGCATCAGGTGCGGCGCATGCTCGAACGCATGCCCGCCTTTCATGGCGGTGAGCGGCCACCAGTTCGGGTACATCTACAACGGTCCGATTGGGCTCGTGCTCACGCCCTTTCATCACGGTCTCGACAAAGCCGACCTACCAAACACTCTGTGCACCCAGTGCAATGCATGCCAGGAGATCTGCCCGGTCGACATCCCGCTGCCACGCCAGATCCTCGAGCACCGGCGCAAGGGCCGCAAGTCGCTGCGGAAGAGAGCGTTGCTCGGCGTCTGGGAGCGGCCGGAGCTGGCCGACCGCCTGCTCCGCGCGGGCGCCCCGTTCAGCGGGCTCGTGCCGGGGACGCCCAGGCTGGCCCGCGTGCCCTATCGGGACGTGGCGCCCCGGGACGGCAGCGGGGCGGGCGAACCGCTCACCATCTTTGCCTCCTGCATGGTCGACCGCATGCAGCCGGAGTCGGCCGTCGCTCTCCAGCGCATTGCCGAAGCGGCGGGCTACAGGGTTGAGTTTCCCAAGGGGCAGTGGTGCTGCGGGCTCATTTCCGCCAATGCCGGCGACTTCAAAGGCGCCAGCGAATTGAATACAGGCCTCGCGGAAAGCCTTCGAGATTCCAAGGGTTTGATCGT
>DMCH01000157.1:11025-12798 GCA_003446775.1 Chloroflexota bacterium | reverse complement strand
GCCGAGCAGCTCGGTCGCGCCGACCTGAAGCTGCGGACGTCCGAGTACTTCATGATCCAGATCGGGAGCGCCGTGCTGCTCGGGCTGGTCGCGGCGGTTCGCTTCGGCTTTCCGGGAGGCATCATCCAGATCGTCATTCTCGCGGTCGCCGGGTACTTGATCCCAGGGTTCTACGTCAAGTACCGGATCGGCCGCCGGCTGAAAGCCTTCAACGGCCAGCTCGGTGACACGCTGACGCTGCTGTCCAACGCCCTCAAGGCCGGCTACTCGTTCGCGCAGGCGATCGACACCGTGGCCAAGAACGCGGTGCCACCGATCGCCGACGAGTTCGCTCGCGCGGTCCGCGAGATGAACCTCGGAGGGTCACCCGACGAGGCGTTGCAGAACATCACCAAGCGCATCGCCAGCGCCGACTTCGACCTGGTCGCGACGGCCTACTCGATCCACCGCACGGTCGGTGGCAACCTGGCTGAGATCCTCGACAACATTGCCTACACCATCCGCGAGCGCGTGCGCATCAAGGGCGAGATCGCAACCCTGACGGCGCAGGCGCGCGCATCGGGCACCCTGATCACGTTCCTGCCCCTTGTGCTCGCCACGTTCATGTACTTTGTGACGCCGACCTACTTCCGGCCCATGTTCGAGAACTTCATCGGCTGGATCCTGATCGCGATCGGCGCCTTCATGATCTTCGTCGGCAACCTCATCATCCGGCGCGTGGTCGCCATCGAGGTCTGAGGCGATGGTCCCACTTCTTGCGCTGGCGGTCGGCATCGGGATCTTCATGATGTTCCTGGGCCTCGCGCGCACGCCGCAAACGAACACAGCGCAGATGGTCCAGCAGCGCCTCTCGGTGTATGGCGGCGAGAAGCCGCTGACGGTGGAGGAGGTCGAGCTGTCAAGGCCGTTCAGCGAGCGGTTCCTCCGCCCGATGATCGAGAAGTTGGGGAGCTTCCTGTCGCGCTCCACCCCGCAGAAGGCGCGGCAAGACCTCATGAACAAGCTCGACCTCGCGGGGAGGCCCGGCAACCTGACGCCGGAGGACTTCTTCGCGGTTCGGCTTGTCGCCGCGGCCGTCGGGGCGGCGATCGGCTTGCTGCTCGGCTTCCTGTTTGCGAATCCCGTGTACCTGGTCATCTCGCTCGTCGCGGGGGCGCTCCTCGGCTACTACGCACCTGTGCTCTGGCTGAAGCAGAAGGTGGACGCGCGCCGCACGGAGATTCAGAAAGGCCTGCCGGACGCGATGGACCTGCTTGTGATCGCCGTCGACGCGGGTCTAGGCTTCGATGCCGCTCTGGCGCGAGTGACCGACAAGTACAAGAACGCCCTGTCAGAGGAGTTTGCCAAGGTCCTCCGCGAGGTCAGCCTCGGCCGGCCTCGTCTCGAGGCCATGGACGAGATGGGTCGCAGCAGCGGCGTCGAGGACCTCCACAACTTCATCCAGGCCGTGATCCAGTCGGAGCAGTTCGGCACCGGCATCGGCAAGATCCTGCGCATCCAGGCCGACGAGATGCGTCGCAAGCGGCGCCAACGGGCTCAGGAAAAGGCAGCGCAGGCGACCCTGAAGATGTTGCTGCCCATGGTGGGCTGCATCTTCCCAACGCTCTGGATCGTCCTGCTCGGACCCGCGGCGCTGATCCTCCTCGCGCCCAGGAAGTAAAGCACGCCCTCTTTTCTTCAGCCTGGCGTTGCGGTTTGGGAGCTCGTACTGCGGGCAGTCGTCATATATGCCGGGCTGTTGATCGCACTCCGGCTTTTCGGCAAGCGCGAGGT
>DMCH01000157.1:6329-10707 GCA_003446775.1 Chloroflexota bacterium | reverse complement strand
CCCGCGATGACCGGGCCGGACACGTCGCTGACGGGCGGCTTGGTGCTGACGGCGGCGCTGGTCGGCACGAACTACATCATCGGCCGGCTCGACCGGCTGCCTCGCTTCCACCGGCTGTTCACACCGGCGCCCGCCGTGATCGTAAGAAACGGCGTGTACCTGTCTGACGTCATGAAGGCCGAGGGGGTCGACCAGGAAGAGGTGGAGATGTCCATGCGTGAGCACGGCATCACCGACCTGAAGGAGGTCCAGCTGGCGGTGCTAGAGCCGGATGGAACGATCTCGATTGTGCCGACGACTGTCGTCATGACGCGGACCAAGCACCGAATCCGCTACCACCACCGCGCGGGCTGAGAAACTCCCTCCCACCTCCGGGGGGAGAGGGGCGTGGGCTGCCTATCACGACTGGGCGAGGAACTCCAGCGCCGCGTCCTTGAACGGGCGGGCGGGCACAGTGCTCAGGTGATCGCGCCCGGGGATCATGACGAGCCGCGCGGTTGGGATCTGAGCCGCCAGCTTGGGCGCGTCAGGGGCGATGTCGTCGCGATCTCCGGCGACGAGCAGGATCGGCGTCCAGATGGTCGCGAGCCGCGTCCCGTCCACCCGGCCACTCCGTCCCAGGCCCTCCATGCAAGCCGCCAGCGCCTCCAGGTCGTTGGTCGGCCGGGCGGCCGCGAATCGCTGGAAGGTCAGCGCGGAAGGGGTCTCGGGCTTGCCGCCGCGGAGCGCGCGAGCGATCGCCTCCGCGTCCTCGACTCTCCCGAATGCCCCGAGGCCTCCCAGCACGGCTCGATACAGCCGATCAGGAAAATCGAGCGCGGACTGCAGCCCGATGCGAGCTCCCATCGAGTAGCCGACGTAGCGAACGGACAGAAGGCTGAGCTCGTCCAGCAGCCGCCGCACGTCGGCTGCCATGACATCGATCGCGTACGCCGCCGGGTCGTGGGGTTTGGCGCTCTGTCCGTGGCCGCGGCAGTCCAGGCCGATCACGCGATAGTTGGCGCCGACCAGGGTTTCCTGCCACCGGGTGCCCACCCAGTTGAGCTGGTAGTCCGACGCGAATCCATGCACCAGCAGCACCGGGACCCCGGTCTCGGGACCGTGAAGCTCGTAATGCAGCCGGACTCCGTCGCTGTCGAACTCCATCGTCCCGCTACCCTACGTCACTGAATGGCAGGTCCACGCGCCGTCCACGCGCGCACCGGCAAGCTCCTCGCCGAGGACTTGGAGGTCCCGCGCACTTTCCTCGGCCGAGGCATCGGCCTCATGTTCCGCCGCGAGCTCGAACCAGGACGCGGGATGTGGATCAACCCGTGCGAGGGCGGCAGCATCCACATGCTGTTCATGAGATTTTCGATCGACGCGGTTTTCCTGGACAGCAAGGAACGCGTGAGGAAGGTTTACGCGAAGCTGCCTCCGTGGTATGGCGTGGTGTGGTTCGTCTGGGGCGCACGAAGCGTGCTCGAGCTGCCGCCCGGCTCAACAGCAGAGCTCGACCTGCAGCGCGGGGACGAGATCCACATCAGCTGACGCCTTGTAAAGGCGGGCTTGACGCGCGCCGGTAGCCTCGGTGCGTGCTCGCGGGGTTCATCGACCTGGTCCTGCCTCCGCGCTGCGGCGGCTGCCGGCGTGTCGGCGCCTGGCTCTGCGACGGCTGTCGTGGACGCATCCGGCGCCTCCACGAGCCGCTGTGCCGCCGGTGTGGGGCAGAGGTCGAGTCGGCTCGCCGCGACTGCGGGTGCCGGCAGCGCCTCCGCTCGCTTGCGCGCCTTCGATCCGCGGTCGCCTACGAGGGACCGATCGAGCTCGCGATCCAGAGGTTCAAGTACCAGGGCTGGCGTCGCCTGGCCACGCCGCTGGCTCTCCTGCTGGTCGAGCGGCTGGTGGTGGAAGGCCTGGCCGCTTCGTGGGCCGTGGCCGTGCCCCTTCATCCAGAGCGACAGTGGGCTCGGGGATTCAACCAGTCGGAACTCCTCGCCGCCGAGCTCAGGGCCCGTATGTCCCTGGAGACACCCCCGGGTCAGCTCGTCCGGGCCCGCGCGACCCCGCCCCAGGTCGGCCATGACCGCCTGTGGCGCCAGAACAACGTGCGCGGCGCGTTTGTATGGCAAGGACCCGATCTCGCGGGCAGATCAGTCCTCATCGTCGACGACGTCGCCACCACGGGGGCAACCCTGGAGGCCTGCGCAGCGGCTCTCAAGGCGGCAGGATCGGGCCCCGTGATCGGTGCGGCGGTGGCCCGGGTAAGCGTATGAAGGTCGGGGCCCGACCCGTATAGTGGGTCGGCGTCCGTATCACCTCGGGAGGCTGACGAATGGCAGTTCGGATCCCCGGTATCAATATCGATGAGTACTACCAGCAACTTGGGCCCATCGAGCCCTTGATTCGTGACGACCGCGTGACCGAGATCATGGTCAACGGCAGCGACCACGTCTACGTTGAAATGGGCGGCAAGGTCGTGCTCACCAACATCAAGTTCGTGGACGAGGACCAGCTGCTCAACGTCATCCAGTTCATCGTCCGCACCGTCGGCCGCCGCATCGACGAGCGCTCGCCGCTCTGCGACGCCCGCCTCGCCGACGGTTCCCGCGTCAACGCGGTCATCCGTCCGCTGGCGTTGAACGGGCCCCTGCTCACAGTGCGCAAGTTCTCGCGCGACCCCTACCAGGTCGAAGACCTGATCCGATTCGGCACCTGCAACGAGGCCGGCTTCGGCTTCCTCAAAGCGGCTGTGCTGGCCAAGGCCAACATCATCATCTCGGGTGGCACGGGCACCGGCAAGACGACGTTCCTCAACGTCCTCTCAGGCTTCATCCCGGTCGAGGACCGCATCGTCACCATCGAAGACGCGGCCGAGCTCCAGCTCCACCAGGAGCATGTGTGCCGCATGGAGACGCGTCCCAAGGACATCAACGGCGAAGGCGAGATCACGATTCAGCGGCTCGTGATCAACTCCCTGCGCATGCGCCCGGAGCGAATCGTCGTCGGCGAATGCCGCGGTGGCGAGGCACTCGACATGCTCCAGGCGATGAACACTGGCCACGATGGTTCGATGACGACGCTGCATGCCAACACGCCACGCGATGCGCTCGCTCGCCTCGAGACCCTCGTGCTGATGGCCGGCGTCGACCTGCCGGTGCGCGCCATCCGCCAGCAGACCGGGTCCGCCATCAACCTCATCATCCAGCTGAACCGGCTTCGCGACGGCTCGCGCAAGGTGACCAACATCAGCGAGGTCGTGGGCATGGAGCAGGACATCATCACGATGCAGGACATCTTCGTGCTCGAGCAGAAGGGTGCTACGCCCGACGGCAAGGTCATCGCCGAGTTCAAGCCCACAGGCTTGCGGCCCAAGATCCTCGATCGGATTTTCAACCAGGGCATCCCGCTGCCGAAAGAGATCTTGTCGCTCTTCCCGCCGCCTCCCGGATACAAGCCGTCCAGCCGCTAGCGTCCCTCTAAGTCGCGCCGGGCGCGCGCAGGGCGCACTTTTGAGTCATATACTCGGGCTGTGAAGGTCGTCCTGAACGACCGCACTGACGGGCTGCCGCCGGCCCTCAAGGCTTACGCGCAGCGAAAGCTGGCCCGCCTCGAGCGTCACTTCGGCAAGGTGGCCGACGCCGACGTGGATTTTTCCGAAGAGCGCAAGCGCTTCGGAATCGCGACCGTCGTGTGCCGCATCAACGTCCACGTGAACGGGCGCCGTACGCCGGTGCTGTCAGCGCATGAGCGGGGCGTCGACGCGCAGTCGGCGCTGGATCTCGCCCTCGACAAGATCGACCGGCAGGTGGTCAAGCTGAAGGAGATGAGGACTCACCGGCACCTCGACGTCTCTCCGAACCGGGTGCCGGTGCGGAAAAAGCCCGTCCAGCCTCGTGCCGAAGAGCCGGAGAGAATTCGCGTCAAGCTGCTCCCGCAATCGGTCGAACAGGCGATCGCAGAGCTCGTGTCCGACGGCCAAGCGTTTCACATATTCCTCGACGAGTTCTCAGGCGGCATCCAGATCGCGTTCCGGCGTCCCGACGGTACGGTGGCGATCATCGAGCCGGTAATCCCCTAGTCTGGCCGACCCCTCCCTCCCCATTTATGGGGAGGTCCCTGCGCGCCCTTAGGGCGCCCAGGGGGTGGGGAGGTCCGAATAACCCAAAGCCGCCGAACGGAGTTCGGATTAACCCGTAGCCGCCAAGGGAAAGAATTGGAGCAGGTACCCTAGATCTAGACCCATGCTGAACCTGACCAAGCTCCTGGACCCCAACGAGAGGGAAGTCAAGCGCCACCTCATGGTGGCGGAAGCCATCAACGACCTGGAGCCTGAGCTCGAGGCGCTGGACGACGCCGGCCTGCGCGCGCGGTCGGACGAGCTGCGGCAGCGGGCTCG
>DMCH01000157.1:4632-6017 GCA_003446775.1 Chloroflexota bacterium | reverse complement strand
GTGGGAGGCATGGTCCTGCACCAGGGCAAGATCGCCGAGATGAAGACCGGAGAGGGCAAGACGCTGGTCGCCAGCCTTGCGCTTTACCTGAACGCCCTCGCCGGCAAGGGCGTGCACCTCGTCACCGTCAACGACTACCTCGCGCGCCGTGACGCGGGCTGGATGGGACCGATCTACCACCTGCTCGGCCTGACCGTCGGCGTCAACGTCGGCACCACGGGCACGTTCATCTACGACCCCGAGTTCGTCGACGAGACCCACCCTGACACCCGCCTGCAGCGCCTCAAGCCGGCGACGAAGAAAGAGGCCTACCTCGCGGACATCACCTATGCGACCAACTCCGAGCTGGCATTCGATTACCTGCGCGACAACATGTCGCTCGACCTCAGCCAGTGCAGCCAGCGCGGGCTGAACTATGGAATCGTCGACGAGGTCGACTCCATCCTGATCGACGAGGCGCGAACGCCTCACATCATCTCCGGGCAATCGGAAGAGTCGACCGAGAAGTACTACGAGTACGCGCGCTGGGCAGGGCGCCTGGTCGAGATCGACGACTACGAGGTCGACCTCAAGCACAAATCCGCGTCATTGACCGAAGCGGGCATCGCGAAGATGGAGCGCTGGACGGGCATCAAGAACATCTACGACCTAGAAAACGTGATCGAGGCTCACCAGATCAACCAGGCCCTGAAGGCGAAGACGCTGTTCCTGCGCGACCGCGACTACCTGGTCAAGGACGCCGAGGTGGTGATCGTCGACGAGTTCACCGGCCGCACGATGGTCGGCCGGCGTTGGTCCGACGGCCTGCACCAGGCAGTCGAGGCCAAAGAGGGGGTCAAGGTCCAGCAGGAGCAGAAGACGATCGCCACGATCACGGTCCAGAACTACTTCCGCCAGTACGAGAAGCTGGCCGGCATGACCGGCACGGCGCTGACCGAGGCCGAGGAGTTCCACAAGATCTACAAGCTCGACGTGGTCGCTATCCCGACTCATCGCAACATGGTCCGCCTGGACAGCCCGGACGTGATCTACAAGTCCGAGAAGTCGAAGTTCGAGGCCGTCATCGAAGAGATCGTCGAAATGAACAAGGAGAAACGCCCGGTGCTGGTCGGCACTGTGTCGGTCGAGAAGTCCGAGCGGCTCGCGCGAATGCTCGAGAGGAGGGGAGTCAAGCACAACGTGCTGAACGCCAAGCAGCACGAGCGCGAGGCTCAGATCGTGGCGGAGGCAGGCCAGCCGGCGGCTGTCACCATCGCCACTAACATGGCCGGGCGCGGAACCGACATCGTCCTCGGACCAGGCGTGACGGATGTCGGTGGCTTGCACATCATCGGCACCGAGCGCCACGAGAGCCGGCGCATCGACAACCAGCTGCGCGGCCGCGC
>DMCH01000157.1:0-4309 GCA_003446775.1 Chloroflexota bacterium | reverse complement strand
ATCGGCAAGCTGATGGACAGCCTCGAGGTGGAACCGATCGAGCATCCGTGGGTGGCGCGATCGATCGCCGGCGCGCAGAAGAAGGTCGAGGGCATGCACTTCGACGCCCGCAAGCACGTTGTCGAGTACGACGACGTGATGAACAAGCAGCGCCAGATCGTTTACGAAGAGCGGCGCAAGGTGCTCGAAGGCGCCGACGCTCGTGGGAACATCCTCGAGTACGTCAAGGAGATCGTCGACAAGGGCATCGAGGCACATTGCCAGAGCCGCCATCCCGAGAACTGGGACATGGAGGCGCTGGTCCGTTACCTGTCGGCGTACCTGCCGATCGAGCCTGGTTCACAGATCCCCGAAGAAGTGGTGACGCGCGGGCCGGAGGCGCTGGCCGAGCACCTCAACGCGGCGGCCGCGGACGCCTACGACAAGAAGGTCGAGGAGATCGGCGTCGAGCTCATGCCACTGGTCGAGAAGGACGTGATGCTGCGGACCATCGACTGGCAGTGGATGGAGTACCTGACGCAGATGGAGCATTTCCGCGAAGGCGTCGGGCTGCGGGCGTACGGCCAGCGCGACCCGCTGGTCGAGTACAAGAACGAGGCCCTGGAGATGTTCAACGAGTTGCGCGAGCGCATCCAGAGCTCGATCGTGGCGGGAATCTTCCGCGTCCGTGTGCAGCGCAACGCTCCGCCACCGCCACCCAAGCCGCTGGTCCGCGATCTGCTGGAAAGCGGCCCCAGCGATCCGGATGGCGCGACCAAGGCCGGCCGCAACGGAGCTCCGAAACAGCGACGCGCGGCGCCCGTCGGCGCTGCGACAGCCGAGGGCGGGGCGGCGGCCGCTAAGCTGGGCCGCAACGATCCCTGCTGGTGCGGGTCAGGCAAAAAGTTCAAGAGGTGCCACGGAAGGTAGATGGAAATAGGCAAGGGGGACTACGTCCCCCTTACCGGAAACCCCCTCTCCAAGCCACGTTTTTGATTTGTATTAGGACGCGGAGTCATGGCCCGGCGGAGCCGGGCCATCCTTGCCGCGCAGAATTAGGAGAGTAGATGGACGTCCAACTCAATCCCAAAGAGCTGTTGGAACGGATTCTGCAGCTGAAGGAGCATCTTTGACCTGCCCGCAAAGCTCAAGCGCGCCGAGGAGCTCGACCACCTTCTGACCCAACCCGGGGTCTGGGACGATCCGCGCCGCGCGAGCGCGCTCGCGCGAGAAGGGGCCGAGAACCGGGAGCTGATCAAGACCTGGGAGCAGCTCGAAAAACGTGCCCGCGACCTGATCGAGCTCGACCAGCTCGCCTCGGGCGATCCAGAGCTGACCAAGCAGGTCGCGGACGAGGAGGCAGCGATCACGGCAGAGCTGCGCTCGCGAGAGCTCGACCTTCTCTTCACCGACCCCTACGCGAATCACAACGCTGTGGTGACGATCTCCGTCGGCCAGGGTGGGGTGGAGGCGCAGGACTGGGTGGAGATGCTCATGCGCATGTACATGAAGTGGGCGGAGCGCCATCGCTTCGAGGCGGAGGTCATCGACCAATCACCGGGAGAAGAAGCCGGGCTCAAGAGCGTCACCTTCATCGTTCGCGGCCCCCGCGCATATGGACTCTTGCGGTCCGAACACGGCGTGCATCGACTGGTACGCATCTCGCCCTTCGACCAGAACCACCGGCGGCACACGTCGTTCGCGCTGGTCGAGATCATGCCCGAGCTGGAGAGCACCGACGAGGATGCCGTGGTGATCAACCCGGGGGACCTCCGCATCGACACGTATCGCTCCACCGGCGCGGGCGGCCAGCACGTCAACAAGACCGATTCGGCGATTCGCATCACGCACCTGCCCACCGGAATCGTGGTCACGTGCCAGAACGAACGGTCCCAGATGAAGAACCGCGAGATGGCGATGAAGGTGCTCAAGGGCCGCCTCTTCCAGCGCCAGCAGCAGGAGGCTGCGGCGCAGCTCGACCAGATCCGGGGCCAGCTCCTGCCGGCCGAGTTCGGCTCTCAGATCCGAAACTATGTTCTACAGCCTTACACGCTGGTGAAGGACGTCCGGACCGGCCTCGAAGTGGGCAACACCCAGGCTGTGCTCGACGGGGAGATCGACCCGTTCATCGAGGCGTGGTTGCGGTGGCGGCTGAGCCAGGCCAGGAACGGCTCCCGAAGCTAGCTTCCAGGCGCCCCGCCGGCCCCGGCGCAAGCAAGCCCTGGCCGGCCCGTTAGACCGGTGTTTGAACTCATCGGGCGGGATTTTGACCTTCCGGGGGCATGAGTTATACTGCCCGCGACCTAGCCAGGTGCGCCCGCCGGCGCCCCACGTCACAGCAAGAGATCCAGCTTATGGTTTTAACACCAGACTTCGACAGCAGGCCGGTTATCAGCTTCCAGCACGTCTGGAAGAGGTATCCGTCCGGGACGGAGGCACTCCGCGACATCAATCTCGTCGTCCCCGAGGGCGACTTCGTATTCCTGGTCGGGCCCTCAGGCGCCGGGAAATCTACCCTGGTGCGGCTGCTTATCAGGGAGGAGAAGCCGACCAAGGGCAAGATCTTCGTCGAGGGCGTCGAGCTCGGCCGTATGAAGCGGCGCAAGCTGCCGTACTACCGGCGCAAGATCGGCCTGGTCTTCCAGGACTTCAAGCTTCTGCCGAACCTCACGGTTTACGAGAACGTGGCGTTCGCGCTGCGCGTGCTCGGCGAGCCGGATCGCCTGGTCCAGTCGCGAGCTGCCGAGGCGCTGGACACAGTGGGCCTGGCGGGCAAGGAGCAGACGTATCCATTGAACCTCTCCGGTGGCGAGCAGCAGCGTGTGGCCATCGCGCGGGCGCTGGTGCATGCGCCGCGCATGATCATCGCGGACGAACCCACCGGCAACCTCGACCCCGCCACCGCGTGGGAGATCATGCAGCTCTTTCTGCGCATCAACTCGCGAGGCGCGACCGTCGTGATGGCGACTCACAACCGTGAGATCGTCGACCTCCTCCGCCGCCGCGTCGTTGCGATCGATGCGGGGCAGATTGCCCGAGACGACCGTTCTGGCCGGTATCACGAAGATGTTTCGAAACCTCAGATTCGCGCTCAATAGCGCCTGGCAGAGCTTCTTTCGGAACCTCGCGGTCAGCTTGGCCGCGGTTCTGTCGATCACGCTCATCCTGATTCTCGCCGGCGTCAACCTGCTCGTCGGCCACGCCCTGTCGCAAGTGCTCGACGGTTTCCGCGACAAGGTGAGCGTCATCTCGATCAACGTCGCCGACGACACCCCGCTGGCGAGCGTGTACAGCTACCAGGCGCAGCTGAGCGCAGACCAGCGGGTGGCGAGCATCAAGTTCATCACGAAGGATGAAGCGCTAGCGAACTTCACGAAGGACCCGAACAATGCCGTGCTCGCGCAGCAGCTCGACGGCAATCCATTGGATGCCAAGCTCGAAGTGCGAGTGCGCAACCTCTCCGACGTGGCAGCGATCGATACGCTCGCCCGGCAGTGGTCGGGCGTGGATCCCACGAATCCCACCAACTACCAGGGCGACTTCGTCAAACGCATGCTCCAGCTGTCGCAGTGGCTCAGCCTCGCCGGCGTGGGCCTGCTGGCGATCTTGGTGGTCGTCTCCGTTGTCATCGTGATGAACACGATCCGCACGGCCGTGTATCACCGCCGCAAGGAAATCGAGGTCATGAAGCTGGTGGGAGCCACCGAATGGTTCGTGCGCGGACCGTTTGTGATCGAGGGAGTGATGACGGGCCTGATCGCGGCCTCGATCGCGCTCTCCTTGCTCGTCATCGCGTATCCGCCGGCAGTGGACCAGTTCCGCTCCGACATCGCATTCATCCCGCTCTCGTATGACCCCAGCTTCCTCGCAAGCCTCGCTCGCGACCTTCTGCTCGGCGGCGCGCTGCTCGGAGCGGTGGGCAGCTACATCGGCGTACGCCGCTTTGTGAGGCTCTAACAATTTTGAGAAGGCTGACATCGGCTGTGGTCATCGCCACCCTCCTGTGGATCCCGCTGTCGATGCGCGCCTCGGTGGCGATCTACTGCTACCCGGGCGATCCTCCCGATGTTTACCAGGCTTGCGTCGCCTACAACAACGGCATCGGTCAGCAGGTCAACAACGAGCAGCAGCTGGAGAACATCCAGGGGAAAATCACGGACACGCAAGCGCAGATCAATGCGATCTATGCCCTCATCAGCAGCCTCAACTCGCAGATCGCAGCCCAGAAAGACCTGATCGCGAAGACCCAGGCCTCGATCGATGAGCTGGACCGCAAGATCCGATTCACCGAGGCCAGCCTAACGCGGCTGCACGCGCAAATGAGCGTGCG
>DMCH01000002.1 GCA_003446775.1 Chloroflexota bacterium | reverse complement strand
CCAAGCCGAAGGCCGAAACGGCGACTGCCGCGCCGCCGGAACCTAAGCCGAACGCCGCGTCGAGGAAACCCCGAGCCAAGTAATGGCAGCCTTCAGAGACATCGTCCGGCGGATCGACAGCATCAAGAACACGCAGAAGATCACCAAGGCCATGCAGGTGGTCGCGGCGACGAGGCTGCGTCGTGCACAGGCGGCGGTGCAGGAGACCCGGCCCTACGCGGAGAAGATGCTGGAGGTCCTGCAGACCGCCGGCGAGCGGGCGACGGAATACAAGCACCCATTCCTTGTGCGCCGAGAGGGCAAGCGCGCGGTGATGATCCTGGTCACCACGGACAAGGGGCTGTGCGGTGCGATCAACGTCAACAACATTCGCGCCGCCACGCGCTACATGGCAGAGCACTACCCCGACAAGCAGGAGTACGTGACTCTAGGGCGCAAAGGCCGTGATTTCCTCCTGCGCTTTCGAAGGAATGTGATTGCGGACACCAGCGGCCTAACTGACCGGCCATCGATCGCCGCCATCCTCTCCGGCGTCGCTGTTGCCCTCGAGGAGTACACGAAGGGCGATGTCGATGCCGTGCTCCTGTGCTATGCGAAATGGATCTCGACCCTCCGGCAGGAGCCGGTCGTCCGCACCCTCATCCCAGCCGACATACCCCAGCGCGAGAAGGACGCCGGGCCGCGCGCAGACTATATCTACGAGCCCGACCCCGAGTCAGTCCTGGACGCACTGCTCCCACGCTACGTCGAGACGCAGGTGTACCAGGCGATTCTCGAGAACAAGGCCAGCGAGTACTCGGCCAAGATGATCGCCATGCAGAACGCCACGAAGGCCGCGGGCGACTTCATTGACTCGCTGACCCTTTTTGCCAACAAGGTCCGCCAGGCGGGCATCACAACGGAGTTGATGGAGATCGTCGGGGGCGCGGAAGCGCTGCGCTCGGCGGGTTGACGTACATGAAGGAGACGCATGGCTGACGCGAAGACCACGAAGACCACGAAGACCACGAAGAAGAAGACGCGCGAAGGAAAGGTGAGCCAGGTCATCGGCGCCGTCGTCGACGTCGCGTTCCCGCCTGGCGAGCAACCTGAGCTGTTCGAGGCGCTCGAGGTCCACACCGGCCAGGGCACGACCGTGGTGCTGGAGGTGGCGAGCGCAATCGGCAACAACGTGGTCCGTTGCATTGCCATGGACTCCACCGATGGCTTCCGCCGAGGCGACAAGGTGATCGCGACGGGCGCCGCGATCTCGGTACCGGTCGGGGTCGAGACGCTGGGACGCCTCTTCAACGTCATCGGCGCCCCCATCGACGACCAACCGATGCCCGACGGCGTCAAGCGATGGCCAATTCATCGGGAGGCGCCACCCGTGTCCGAGCAGCAGGCCAAGGTCGAGATCCTCGAGACCGGGATCAAGGTCATCGACCTCATCTGCACGTTCGCCAAGGGTTCCAAGATCGGGCTGTTCGGCGGCGCGGGCACCGGGAAAACGGTCATCGTGCAGGAGCTCATCCGCAACATCGCCTATCACCACAAGGGCCGTTCGGTCTTCGCCGGCGTGGGGGAGAGGACCCGCGAGGGGAACGACATGTACCGCGAGATGGAGGATGCCGGTGTACTGCCCCAGACCGCCCTGGTGTTCGGGCAAATGAACGAGCCCCCTGGCGCGCGAGCACGTGTCGGGTTGACCGGCCTGACGATGGCCGAGTACTTTCGCGACGAGGAGGGGGCGGACGTCCTCCTGTTCGTGGACAACATCTTCCGATACCTGCTCGCCGGGTCCGAAGTGTCCGCGCTGCTCGGCCGCATGCCGTCCGCAGTCGGCTACCAGCCGACGCTCGCCACCGAGATGGGCGAGCTGCAGGAGCGCATAACGTCGACCAGCAAGGGCTCGATCACCTCGGTGCAGGCCGTGTACGTGCCGGCCGACGATTACACCGACCCCGCCATTCAAACTGTTTTCGCGCACCTCGGCGCGACGGTGCGACTGGAGCGGTCGCTGGTCGAGATCGGAATCTATCCCGCCATCGATCCGCTTGGGTCTTCGAGCCGTTTCGTGGAGCCCTCGGTCGTCGGGCAGGAGCACTACGACGCCGCGCAGGGAGTCAAGAAGACGATGCAGCGCTACAGGGACCTACAGGACATCATCGCCATCCTCGGTATGGAGGAGCTCTCCGAGGACGACAAGCTGGCGGTGTCACG
The DNA here is from genome assembly GCA_003446775.1 of Chloroflexota bacterium. Taxonomy (GTDB): domain Bacteria; phylum Chloroflexota; class Dormibacteria; order Dormibacterales; family Dormibacteraceae; genus UBA10449. The sequence continues at coordinate 15,064 of DMCH01000002.1, read as the reverse complement.
CGCACGCAAGATCCAGCGATTTCTCTCCCAGCCGTTCAGCGTTGCGCAGCGCTTCACGGGGCGCGAGGGCAAGTACGTCAAGGTCAGCGAGACGGTGCAGGGCTTCACCGAGATCCTGGAAGGCAAGCACGATGACCTCCCCGAGCAGGCTTTCTACATGGTGGGCACCATCGAAGAAGCACGCGCGCAAGGTGAGCAGATGAAGAAGCAGTCCTCGTCCGACGAGGCGCGCGACCAGGGCGAGCAGACCAAGAAGAAGGTGCCGTCCGACGAAGCGCGCGACCAGGGCGGGCAGGCGAAGAAGAAGGCGTCGTCCGAGTGAAGTACGCGCTGCGGGTGGTGAGCGTCGAACGGAGCCTCTTCGAGGGTGAGGTCGAGTTCATCATCGCCAACGGCGCCGACGGCGAGCTCGGCGTCATGGCACGCCACGCGCCCCTCATGACCGTGCTCAAGCCGGGCCCACTCCGCATTCAAGAGGTGATGGGCGGCGCCGAGGACGTGATCTTCGTGGGCGGCGGCTTCCTCGAAGTTCTCCCTGACCGCGTGACCGTGCTCGCGGACGTGGCCGAGCACGCCGACGAGATCTCGGTCGAACGGGCCGAGGAGGCCCGTCGCCGCGCCCAGGAGAAGCTCGCGGGCACGCTCACCAGCGCCGAGGAGATCGAGTTCCAGAACGCGCTCGCCACGGCCGAGGCCCGACTCCGGCTGGCGCGCGCGCGGCGGGTCTGAGCCGGCCAGATCTGTACCGTTACGGGTCATGGAGTCAGACGCGCCGGGCCGCGAATACGCCCTCCGCATCACTGGTGGTTCGCAGCTGGCCGGTAAGCTGTGCGTGAGCGGCTCGAAGAACGCTGCTCTCCCGGAGATGGCCGCCGCCCTCCTCACGTCCGAGCCCTTGCGCCTGACCAACGTGCCACGGGTCTCCGACACCGAGGTGATGGCGCAGATCCTTACCGAACTGGGTGGCCGCTCTGACGGAGAAGGTTCTGTTGTCCTGCGGATGGGGAATGCGCGTGGCACCGATGTTCCCGTTGGGCTCGGTCGCCGCATGCGCGCGACGATCGTCCTGCTGGGCGCGTTGCTCGGAAGGTTCGGACACGCGCGCCTGCCCCGGCCCGGCGGTGACGACATCGGCGCGCGGCGCGTCGAACAACACATGCGTGGCCTGCGCCAGATGGGCGCCCGTATCGAAGAGACGGCGACCGAGATCGTCGCCGAGGCGGATCGCCTGCATGGAGCGCGCATCGTGTTCGACCTGCCGACCGTCACGGGTACCGAGAACATCCTTCTCGCCGCGGTGCTGGCCGAAGGCCGGACAGAGATCTTCAACGCCGCCCGCGAGCCACACGTGCAGGACCTCTGCCGCTTGCTCGGCAAGATGGGCGCACGCATCGAAGGCATCGGCACAGAACGGTTGGTGGTCGACGGTGTGCGCGAGCTGGGCGGCGCCGAACACACCGTGATCGCCGACTACCTGGAAGCCGGCACCTACGCCATCGCGGTCACCGCTGCCGGTGGCGAGCTTCGCATCGAGTGCAGCCGGCCGGAGGAGCTCAACGTGGTGCTCTTGAAGCTGGAGCTCGCGGGCGCGCACGTCTCGACGGGTGATGGGTGGTTCCAGGTCGGCCGGCAGCCTCACAACCGAATCAAACCGATCGACATGTCGACGTGGACTTTCCCCGGTTTCCCAACCGACCTGCAGGCGCAATACATGGCTCTGATGACGCAGGCCGACGGCGAAACCGTGATCTCGGAGTACGTTCACGAGAATCGATTCCAGCACGTCGCCCAGCTGTCGAAGATGGGCGCCGGCATCAACGTCGAGGGGCGCCTCCATGCGGTCGTCCACGGTCCGTGCCGCCTGCGCGGCACGGAAGTGACGATCCCAGACATTCGCTCAGGCGCGGCGCTGGTGATCGCCGCCCTTTGCGCCGAGGGCGAGAGCCTCCTCCACAACGCCTGGCATGTGGAGCGCGGCTACGAGGACATGGCCGGCAAGCTGGCTTCGGTCGGCGCGCAGATCGAGAGGGTCGCGGTCGACTCCGAGCGGAGCAATCCAGGGCACACCTACGAGTAGCTGGTTCGGAAAAAAGATAGGGATCGACCTGGGCACCTCGACGGTGCTCATCTACGTCAAAGGCGAGGGGATAGTCATCAACGAGCCGTCACTGGTGGCGGTCAACCGCGACGGCACGCGCATCCTCGCCGTCGGGCGGCAGGCGCTTGAGATGGTGGGCCGTGCCCCCGACACGATCCAGGTCGTACGGCCGATGCGCGAAGGCGTCATTGCCGATTTCGTCGTGACCGAGGGCATGCTCCATCACTTCATCGGCAAGGTCCTGGGTCGCCAGCGGATCTTCAAGCCCGAGATCATGATCTGCGTGCCGTCGGGCGTCACCTCGGTCGAGCGGCGCGCGGTCACCGAGGCGGCCATCTCGGCCGGCGCGCGCCAGGCATGGCTGATCGACGAGCCGCTCGCGGCCGCCATCGGCGCGGGCCTGCCCATCTCGGAGCCACGAGGCAACGCGATCTGCGACATCGGCGGCGGTACCACCGAGATCGCCGTCATCTCTCTTTCCGGAATGGTGGTCGCGCATTCGATTCGCGTCGGCGGCAACCGGATCGATGATGCGATCGCGGTCCACCTCAAGCGCCGGCACAACCTCCTGATCGGCGAGCGCACCGCGGAGGAGATCAAGATCGTGGTCGGCTCGGCGATCCTGATCAAAGAGCCGCTGCGGATGGAGGTGCGCGGCCGCGACATCGTGTCCGGCCTGCCGCGCAGCCTCGAAGTGTCCTCCAACGACGTCGTGGAGGCGATTCAGGAGCCGCTGCGACTCATAGTCGGCGCGGTGCGCAGCGTGCTCGAGGAAACACCGCCGGAGCTGGCGGCGGACATATTCGATCGAGGCATCGTGCTGTCGGGCGGCGGGTCGCAGCTGCGAGGGCTCGATCGGTACCTGTCCATGCACATAGGCATCCCCGCGGTGATTGCGGACGATCCGCAGACCTCGGTCGTGCGCGGCACCGGCCTGGCCCTGGAGCATTTCGAGGTACTGAAGCGGAACCAGTCGTACCTTCGGTAATGCCAACTCGTTTCTCCCCTTCCGGCAGCGCCCCTGGCGGGCCGCTCCCGCGCCTACGGCGCGGGGACCCCAGAGGAAAGTGGGGAGGCCAGCTGACTTGTTGACCGGCCTACACGTGGCGGTGGATGGGGTCGGGCTCACGAGGCCGTGGGCCGGGGTCGGCGTCTACACGACCCAGATCCTGAGGGCGATGGCGGTGGAGCGGCCGGACTGCCGCTTCACCATTTACGTGCCTGGCCTCCCCGCCACGCGGGGAGGTCGGCTCCGCCCGGGCACCGGGCGCAGCCGGGAGGGGAGACTCGAGCTACCCATATCGGAGGGGGTCGAAGGGTCACGGTCGATCTCCTACCGGCAGATCCCAAACATTCCCTTCATCGGCCGCCATGTTCAGTGGCCGGCCCGGCTGCGCCGCCTGAAGCCCGACGTGTTCTTTGGCGCCGCCGGCGCGCTGCCGCTCATGGACGTCGGCTCGCCATCGGTCATCACCGTCCACGACCTCGCCATCTATCGCCATGCCGGCTGGTTCCCGCCACGCCAGCCGCTCAGCACTCGGTGGGTCGTGCCGAGCTCGCTCAGCCGCGCCGACCGGGTGATCGCCGTTTCCAGCAACACCGCGCGCGACACTGAGGAGCTGTTCGGCGTCCCTCGGTCTCGGATCGCGGTCGTGCCTCACGGCGTGTCGCCCGGCCTGCGCCCCATGAGCGGCGAAGAGCTGGCGGCGGTACGCGAGCGCTTTCAGCTGCCCGAGCGCTTCGTCCTGTTCGTCGGGACGATCGAGCCGCGGAAGAACCTGCTCACGTTGCTGGAGGCGTGGGCGATGATGCGAGAGCGGCCCGACCTGGTCATCGTCGGCGGCTGGGGCTGGAACTATGAGCCGATCCGAGAGCGCATCGGCCGGCTCGGCGACAAGGTGCACCACCTCGACGCCGTCGAGCCCACCGACCTGCCCGCCATCTACAACCTGGCGCGGGTGCTGGCCCACCCGGCCTGGTATGAGGGCTTCGGCCTGCCACCGCTCGAGGCGATGGCGTGCGGCACGCCGGTGGTGGTCTCAGACAGCTCGAGCCTCCCCGAGGTCGTGGGCGATGCCGGGCTCGTGGTGGCCGCCGGCGACGCCGACGCGTGGCGGCAGGCGCTGGAGAAGGTGCTTGGCGACCAGGACCTGGCCGCCGACCTGCGTCGGCGGGGGATCCTGCGCGCGGCCGAGTTCAGCTGGGCGCGCAGCGCAGCCATGACGTGGGGCGTGATCGACGAGGCCGTCCATGAAGGGGCGGGCGGTTAGAGAAGCTCGCGGATGACGTCCACGACGCCCGCCGCGCATCGATCCCACGTGAACCCGGCGGCCTGTTTACGAGCCGCCCGCGTCAGCCGTGCCCGCACCTTCTCGTCGCCGATGGCCGTCTCGAGCGCGGCTGCCAGCTCCTCCGGATCGTTGGGATCGTCCACGTAGAGCGCAGCGTCGCCGCCCACCTCCGGCAGCGACGATGCGCGCGCGGCCACGACGACCTGGCCCCGTGCCATCGCCTCCAGGACCGGAAGGCCGAAGCCCTCGTAGAGGCTCGGGACCACGACGGCCCGGGCCTGCTGGTACAGCAGCTCGAGCGTTGGCCCATCGACGGTGCCGAGAACGCGACAGCGGGATGAGGCCCGAAGCCGCTTCGAAATCACGACATCGCGCTCGGGGCCGGCGACGGCCAGGGTGACCCCATCCAGACGCTCGACCGCAGCCAGCGCGGCGGCCTGGTTCTTCCGCGCTTCGACGCGGCCGACCTGGAGCACGAAGTCACCAACCAACCCCAGCTCCGCCAGCCTCTTGGCCGGCGCTACCTCGCGTTCACCCTGCTCGCCGCCGCCCAGCGGCACCACCCGCACCCGCTCCGGGGCGACGTGATAGAGGTCGACGAGGTCTCGGCGGGTGGATTCGGAAGGGGTGATCAGGAGCGGGCACCGAAGCGCCGCCCATCGTGTCGTCAGCTGGAGATACGAACGCTCGGCTAGCGAGTAGGCACCAGGGTGGCGCTCGAACGCGAGGTCGTGGACGGCAGTGAGGGACTTGCCGAGCCAGCCAAATGGGATCGCGTGCGCGGGCACGAAGAGCAGATCGGGATGGGCCGATTGGAGGGCCAGGGGCAGGCGCACCTGCGACCACAGGCGGGCCATGGGCACCACCGTCATGTCGACGCCCAGCCCTGCGCGGGCTCGGGACCCGAAGAAGAGCCAACGCAGGTCGGGGGCCGCCCCGCGCAGGCGTGAGCCCACCTCACGGGCATAGACCTCCGTTCCAGTCGCCACCTCGCGAGTCGCCGGGTTGAGGTCGACGGCAACCGTTTTTCTCAAGGCTTGAATACTGGAACGTGCGCTCACTCGCCCTTAAGCTAATGCCCGTGCACGTGTTAGGGGTCCTCGCGAACTCAAGGCGAAGCCTCCGAGTTCGTGGGGAACATCTGCGGCGAGGGGTGGCTGCAGTGGCATTCCTGGCCACCTGTGTCCTGGTGGTTCAGGTGGGCGACGCCACCCACGCGGTTCCGGCCCGGGCGGTCCTGGACGCCGTCCTCGAGAAACAGGCGTCGCTGGTGATGCCCGCGAGGTCGGACCGCATGTATTCGCTCACCCACACGAGAGTGATCCCGCTCGGCCGCAGCTCGATCAGCGTGCCCATCCTCATGTACCACTACATCCGCCCTGCTCCCTCGATTTACACGGACTACCTGGGCTACAGGCTCACCGTCACCCCAGGCGACTTCACGGCGCAGATGGATTGGCTGGCATCGAGCGGATACCACCCGGTCGACTTCAAAGATTTGCGCGCCTATTTCTCAGGCGTCATGCCGCTGCCGGCCAAGCCGGTCGTGATCACGCTTGACGACGGTTATGCCGACCTGTACGCGACCGCCTACCCGATCCTGCAGGCACACGAGTTCAAGGCCGTGGCCTACATAGTCACCAGCTTTGTCGGCCAGGCGAGGTACGTGACCGCCGCCCAGGTCCAGGAGATGGACCGTCACGGGATCGAGATCGCCTCGCACACCGTGGATCACGCCAACCTCTCGAAAGCGTCGCTGTACTGGGCGACAGCCCAGCTGGCTGCGTCGAAGACATGGCTCGAGAACCTGACCGGCCATTCCGTCGTCGACTTCGCATACCCATCAGGTAAGTACAGCGGCACAGCGATCGCGGCCCTCCAGGCCACCGGATATGACACCGCGGTGACCGAGCTCCCGGGCACTGTTCACAGCCGCGCCGACCGCTATCTGTGGACGCGCGAGCGAGTTTATGGGGGCGAGTTGCTGGGTGACTTCGTCAACAGCCTCGGCGCGGTGGAACCGTGGGTCGACGTCGCGGGCATGACCACCACAGCGGAGCGCCCATAGCACCCACGGACAATCTGCCCGTGCGGCAGGCGCGGGTGCTCGGCGTGCGCGTGGATTGCGTCGACATGGACGGTGCGCTGGCGCGAATCGAATCCTTCGTCGATGGCGGCGGCCGCCACCAGGTGGCCACCGTGAATCCTGAGTTCGTGATGCGTGCGGGCGAAGACAGGGAGTTCGCTCGCGTCCTCGAGTCCGCGCACCTCTGCCTCGCCGACGGCAGCGGCGTGGTCTGGGCAGCTCGCCGGCAGGGCTGCGTGCTGTCTGGGCCCGTGACCGGGGTCGATTTGATCCCACCGCTGGCCGCCCTCTGCGCCCGCCGGAAGTTCCGCCTGTTCCTGCTCGGGGCGGCTCCAGGCGTGGCCGACGATCTGGCGCAGCGGCTGAGGGCCCAGCACCCAGGACTGCACGTGGCCGCGCACTCGGGCTCGCCAGAACCATCTGCGGACGAAGAGACTGTCGGCCGGATCGCCGCCGAGCGGCCGCAGGTGCTGATGGTCGCGTACGGAGCCCCCAAACAGGAGCTGTGGATCGACCGCGTCGCCGGGCGCCTGGGCGGCGTCTCGGTGGCGATCGGCGTCGGCGGCGCGTTCGACTACCTCACCGGACGTGTCCCGAGGGCGCCGTCGTGGATGCGGAGTGCGGGCATGGAATGGCTGTTCCGGCTTGCCCGCCAGCCATGGCGGATTCGCCGGATGGTCGTGCTGCCGGCATTCGCGCTGAGGGTCTTGCGTGCCCGCTCCTAGGACCCTCTGATCCCGCGCCATTACGATGGGGCGCCGTGGCCAGCGCCTCCCGGAGCCTCAGTGTCGTCATCCCCTGCTACAACGAGGAGCAGAGGCTCCCGCGCACCATCGAGCACGTCGAGCGCTATCTCGACAAGCGCGGCGATTACGAGCTGATCCTCGTCGACGACGGCAGTCGCGACGGCACGCGCCGGGTGATGGACGAGGCCGCGGCGCGGCACAAGAACGTTCGCGTCGAGGCGCTGCCCGCGAACCGCGGCAAAGGCCGCGCCCTGGCTGAAGGCGTGAAAGTCTCCGTCGGCGAGTCGGTTCTCGTCACCGACGCCGATCTGTCGACTCCAATCGAAGAGCTGGAGAAGCTCGAGTCGGCTTTAGCGGCCGGCGCCGGTGTCGCCATCGGGTCGCGCGCCGTCAAAGGCTCGCGCGTCGAGCTCGCGCAGCCGTTCTATCGCGTCCTCATGGGCAAGGTCTTCAACCTCATCGTCCAGGTCGTGCTCTTGCCCGGAATCTGGGATACGCAGTGCGGCTTCAAGCTTTTCCGCGGCGACATCGCGCGCGAGGTGTTCGCCGGCCTGACCACGGACGGCTTCGGTTACGACCCAGAGGTGCTTTACCTCGCCAAGAAGAAGGGCGTGCGCATCGCCGAGGTGCCTGTCGTTTGGCGGAACTCGGCGCCGACCAAGGTGATGCCCATCCGCAGCTCGATGGACATGTTCCGCCATGTCGTGAACGTCAGGCTCGGGCGCGGCGCCCGGAGCGCAGCCAGACCGTGACGGATGGGGTGCTGGTGGTGCTGCCCACCTTCAACGAGGTGGAGAACCTCGAGCGGGTCGTTGACGGAGTCAGGCAGCTCGGGCACGACGTCCTGATCGTGGACGACGCGTCGCCCGACGGCACCGGGGGGCTCGCGGATCGCCTGGCGACCGCGGATAAGGGGGTGCGGGTCCTGCACCGTGCGCGCAAGCTTGGCCTCGGCAGTGCCTACGAAGATGCATTCCGCGTTGGACTCGCCGATGGCGCGCAGCTCTTCGTCGAGATGGACGCCGACGGCTCGCATCTCGCGAGCGACCTCGATGGCATCGTGGAAGCGGCGCGGCGTTCCGGCGGACTGGCGATCGGCTCCCGCTACGTACCTGGCGGCTCGATCGAAGGTTGGCCGTACCACCGCTGGCTGCTGTCGTGGGGCGCCAACCTCTACTGCCGCACGCTCCTTGGCCTGCGGACCCGCGACTGTACGTCCGGATTCAGGTGCTATACCCGGGACCTGCTCACTCACATGGGCCTGGACAACGTCCTGTCGCAGGGTTACTCGTTCCAGATCGAGATGGTCTGGCGCGCGCGCCGGCACGGATATTCGGTGGTCGAGGTTCCGATCCGGTTCGAGGACCGCGTCGCCGGCGCCTCCAAGGTCTCCAGGGGCGAGGTCCGCCGCGCGCTGTGGACCGTGCTGCGGCTGAGCCTGAGTCGTTGGAAGAACATATGAGAGGAAACCTGCCGGTTTCTTCTCATCGCGGGGCGGCGCCACGGCGCCGCGCCGCTGCTCTCTTTTCCGCTGTTTGGATTTTCGAAATAGTTACGCCTGGCCACGGTGGGAGACATGGACAGCGCGCTGGGTTGCGGCCGGGATGAACCCGGCCGCCAAAGCGATGCCTAGACCCGCAGCCACGACCCGGGCCGAGGCCACCTCCTCCGGCCACGAGTGGAGGCTGCCGCTGCTGACCGGGCTCGCGCTCGCGATCGTGACCGCGGTGCCTTACGCATATGCGTACGCGGCGCAGCCCCACGGCCAGGTGTTCATGGGGTTCTTCTTCCTTGGCGACGACGCCAACACGTACCTCGCCAAGATGCGCCAGGGCTGGGAGGGGGCGTGGGCGTGGCAGAACCGCTACACCACCGAGTCCAGCCCCTCCGCATACCTATTCATGTTCTGGATCCTGCTCGGCCACCTGGCCGCCATTCTTCACCTGCCGCTGATCGCGGTCTTCCATCTGGCCAGGGTCGGAGCGGCCTTTGCGCTCATGGGCTCGGCGTGGCTCTTCATCTCGCACTTCATCGAGGACCGATCGGCGCGCCGCTTCGCATTCTTCTTCGTGGCGATCGGGCTGGGGATGGGCCTGGTGATCCAGGCGCTCGGCCACCCGGTCATCTTCGGACACCAGACCGACACCCTCGACCTTCGGATGCCCGAGCTGACCGCCTTCTACTCGGTGCTAGCTCTTCCGCACTTCGCGTGGTCGGGCGTGTTTGCCGGAGTCGGCGCGGCCCTCACGCTGAAGGCGATCCAGCGAGGCAGTCTCGGGCTGGCCGCGGTGGCGGGGGTAGCCTGGCTCGGGCAGGCATCGATCCACCCGCAGATGCCGATCCTGATGGGCGGCGCCACCGCGGTGGCGCTGCTCCTGCGCCCCGCGTCACCACGCGGTTGGGCGGCGGCGGCGCTCGCGTTCGCGATCCCCGCGCCCTACATCCTTTACTCGTACCTGGCGTTCGTGGGCAACCCCGAGGTCCAGCGCTGGACCTTTCATTCCAAGAACGCGCTGCCGCCCGAGGGCATCAGCCTGTTCTTCGCGCTCGCCCCGCAGCTGCTGCTGGCCCTCACCGGCATCCCGGGAGCAATTCGCCGCCGCACCCGTGAGGACCTTTTCCTGGTGGCCTGGCTGGTTCTGCTCGCCGCCATCCTCTACCTTCCCAACCCAGCCGGCGACCTCCGGCGACGCTTTCTCGACGCCATCTACCTTCCGCTGGGCGTGCTGGCGGCGAGAGGCATGTACGAGGCGATCCTGCCGAGGCTCCGGAGCGTGCGGGCGCGCGCGCTCGTGCCGTTCTCTTATGTGGCGTTCGCCTCGATCGGCAGCGCCTTCCTCGTGCTCGCCCCGCTGTTGTTCGTTTCAAGCCCGATGTACTCGGTGAGCCAGGCCGAGTACGACGGCCTCGTGTGGCTGGGAAATGCGCCGGCGGGGACTGTCCTGTGCATGCCAGGTGTCGGTCTGTACGTCCCCGCCTACAGCCCGGACACGGTCTATGTCGGCCACTACGACGAGACGTTCAACTACTTCAACAAGACGCAGCAGGCCTTCGACCTGCTCACGGGCAGGGCCGACCTCGTCGATTTCGTGCACACCGACCACATCCGCTACGTGATCTGGACGGCCGACCTGCGGTCACCGGCCCCAACGGCTCTCGGACCCCCGGCGTACGACAGCCCGAACTTCAAGATCTACAGGGTGTACTGAGTCTCGCTAAGGGGATGCCGACCGGACGTAGATCACCGCCTCCGGGTCCTCGTACGCGAGCTTCCAGCCGGGCTGGGTGGCGAGCACGTTGGCGAGCGCCTCGCCCCGGTTGTAGACGATGTAGTCCACCGCGTACTTGTCGAGCAGGGCCGTCCAGTCCGGCCGCAGGGTCTGGATGTCCTCATAGTCGTTGAGTAAAGCGTCGCCCATCAGCGCCGCCTCGCCGAAGATGAACACCCGCCGGTTTGGCTGCGGATAGAACCGATAGGCGAGATACCCGCCCCAGCCGTACTGGTTGTACATCCGGGTTCCAACCTCGGGATGGGCGGCCAGCCAGTCCGCGGCCGCGACCGGGTAGTTGGAGGCGGTCAGGCTTTGCTGATGGCTCGGGAGCGTCTCGCCGGCGATATGGACCGCGGTCGCCAGTGTGATCACCACCAGGACCACGGCTGTGATGGCCGCGAAGGGCCCACGCGTTGGCACCGTGAGCTTCCAGCCGCGCGCCGTGGAGACCTCCTTCCAGAATTCCGAGTAGCTGTTGATCAGCACCGGCGTCGTGGCGGCCACGAAAAGCGCGATGTTGCGCACGGACTGCAGCGCCAGCGCCAGGGCGACGATCGACAGGAGCAGGTCGTACGGCTTCGGCCGGCGCAGCGCGAAGCCGACGATCAGGAGCAGGACCATGGCTTCGAACGGGTGCAGGAACGGCTGGTGGAAGTCCGGCGAGAACCACTCCACGATCAGGCGCTCCTGGGCCACGCTGGCCACCGTCTGGAATGGATAGAGGTAGACGCTGAACCCATGGGGCGTGGCCAGCACGGCCACCGCGGAAGCCGCGGCGATGATGGCCAGGAAGCGAACGTGCATGCGGTGCGCGGGATTGGAGGGCTCCCAGGCCCAGCCCACCAGCTCGGCCACAATCGCCACGCCCAGCCAGACGAAGGCGATGACCCAGCCGCCATGTAGGTTCGCCCACAGCACCATCACGAGGGGAAAGAACTGGAGGTTGCGGCTGCGCCCGCTCAGGTATCCCTGGAGCCAGTACAGCTCGAGGCAGGTGAGGGCGAAGGTGATCATCTGCGCGCGGGGACCCCAGATCGGAGCGCCCGCGACCGCACCCAGCGCGAGCCCCAATCCGGCGATGACGAACGGCTGCCGGCTTACCTGCCTGTACATGAGGTAAAAACCCGCGTACGTGATCAGCCCGAAGAAGACGCCGATCCCGAATGCTCCGGTCTTCGAGTAGACGAGCCACATGAGGATCTCCGTGAGGTACTCGTGGTCCGTCCAGACATGGCTCGGCACCGTGAACGTGAAGATGTCGTGGGCCGGGAGACCGCCGTTTTCCGCCATCCACTGTCCGATCCGTATGTGCCACCAGAAGTCGGGATCCTGAACGGCCCCGACGAACAGGGCGGCGATGACGATCATCACCCCGCCCAGCAGGAGCGTGCGCGCGCTCAGCCGCTCCACCAATCGAGTCAGGTGCGCTTCCTGAACGGGTTGGGCGCGTACCTCGGCACCGCGCGGGCGTATTCGGGGTAGTCGGCCGGGAATGCGCGCGAGAGCACGCCTTCTTCCCAGCGCATGCGCAGGAGCTCGCAGCCGATGAAATAAACGACGGCGAGCGCGCCGAGCCAGCCGGTGGTGGCAAGGTTGATCCCGATCGCCGTGAGGATCTCGCCCAGGTAGACGGGGTGGCGGCTGAGCTTGTAGGGGCCGCCCGTCACGAGGCGTCGGGCCTCGGGGATGATCGAGAACGATCGCCGCAGGTAGGCGAGGGCCCAAACGGAGTAAGCGAGGCCGATGGTGGCGATGATGTCAGCCGGCAGGACCAGCCAATCGCGCCGGATGCCGCCGGGCAAGAAGCTCGCCGCGAGCACCGAGAAGGTGCCGGTGAACGCGATGAAAATGACCCCGAGCCGGTGATCGGTGCCGCGCTTGGGGAGCCGGACGCTGTAAAGGATGACGAGCATCGTGAAGTAGGCCAGGGCCAGGCACTGCTGGACCACGAACAGGTAGTCGGACGGCTGCCGGATGGAGTGCAGGCCGTCCCACACCGTCAGGAGGTACCGGACGAGGAAGACGCTGAAGAAGAGGGCGGGGAGGACCCGGCCGAAGACGAGGTCGCGCCAGTAAACAGCCGAGCGCCGGCTCACCTCGTTCTCGACGCCGGCCGCGATCATTCCCGGCGCAACGGTATCAGCCGGTACCGCCCGCAAAGTCACCCAGCCGGCTTTTTGGCTAATGAATTGACCTCCCTGGGGACGCCCCGGTAGGATCACCTGCCGCGGCTGAGATCAGGAGCGCAAGTATCCCGTACGCGCTCCGTCAGTCCAGATAGCAGTCTGTAGTTCTAAAAAAGGAGGTGAATCGCAGATGTTGAACCTTTACTTCAAGCTTCGCAGCCTTACGTCGCGTCAGGAAGGCCAGGGCATGGTTGAGTACGCCCTGATCCTCGTACTCGTTTCAATCGTGGTCATCGTCATCCTTCTTACGATGGGAAACCAGATCAAGAACGTGTTCTCGAACGTCGTAGCCGCTCTCGGCTAACGAGAACCAAACGTAGTAGCACCTTCAAGAGAGAGCCCCGCAAGGGGCTCTCTTCATTCCCCAGAAGGACCCGGTTGGAAGGGGAAGATCGTGGTCCCCCTCGCTACAATGGCGGCGTTCTACAAGATCAAATAGTCCGGAGGTGACTTAGCTTTGGCCGTCGCACCAGCTCCAGCAAGACCCCGCGCAGGCGGTGGGCGTTTCCTCATCATCATCGGCTTGCTTGTCGCCGTGGCGGCAGGTGGCGGTGTGTTCCTTTACGGCACCCTCTTCGGCGGCGGCGGCGGAGGCGGCGTGCTCTCCAGTGGCAATGTTGTCGTCGTGGCCGCACAGGCGATCCCGGTGCGGCACCAGATCACCGACGCCGACCTGACGACCACGAAGATCTCGCCCGCGCTGCCCAATACCTACGCCTCGACCAAAGACGTCAAGGGCCTGATCGCGGAGCTCCAGATCAGCAAGGGCGCGCTGATCACCTCAGACATGCTGGCCAGGGACGCTGGCCTGATCCCGGCCGGGTCCGCACCGGCGTATCTGCCGCTCGCCAGCGGCTACGTCGCCATGACGATCCCCACCGGGGAGCAGCAGGGCGTCGCCGGCCACATTACGCTGGGCGACTACATCACAGTCATCGCCTCGGCCAACGTGCTCGTCCCGGTGGGTCCCGCGAAGGTCATAACCAAAACCGTCTTCACCAACATTCACATCATCGGGCTCGGCCCGGCAGTCGCCAACGTCCAGCCGGCCAGCGGCGCGGTGGCAGCCGGCGGGGCCCAGGGCACCACCAGCGGAATCACGTCCAGCCTCACCATCGAGGTCACGCAGTGCGACGCCGAGTTCATGACCTGGTTTCTCCAGAACATGACGGTTCGCTACACGCTCGAGTCCTTCAACGACTACCTGAAGCAACCGCCGACGACTCCGGACCCTATCTGTCAGACCATCAAGGACGCGCACGGCGTCAGCTTCAAGCAGGTCGACGACAAGTACGGTTTCACCAAGTTGTGATGTTCAGCGATAGCTGAAATGGGTCTACTCGACAGGGTCAAACAGAATCAGACCGGGGTGCCCGCGCCTGCGGCCCCAACGACCAATGGTCCGGTAGCGACCGCACCATATGCGGCCGCCACCGCGATTCCGCTCGCCCGCCCTTCCGCCCCAGTGGAGACGCCGGCTCCGGCGCCGAGCCTTTCCTCGCGCGCCGCCTCCGCCGCCGGCGGGGAGATGAGCCCGGCCTTCACCGCCGCGAAGGTGCAGATCCACGCCAAGCTCATTGAGAAATTCGCGGATCAGATCGACTCCAGCAACAAGAGCGGCGTTCGGGAAAAGATCTTCGAGCTCGCCGAGGAGTACTTCCGGACCACGGCGATGACGATGACCAAGGCCGACAAAGAGCGGCTGGTCGAATCGGTCCTCGACGACGTCCTTGGCTTGGGCCCGCTGGAAGCGCTGCTGGCCGACCCCAGCATCACCGAGATCATGGCCAACCACCCGAAACAGATCTACGTCGAGAAGAGTGGGGAGCCCACGCTCTCGGCGGTGACGTTCGAGAGCGAAAGGCAGATGCGGCAGGTCATCGACCGCATCGTCAGCCTGGTCGGGCGCCGCGTCGACGAATCGACCCCGATTTGTGACGCCCGCCTCAAGGATGGCTCGCGTGTCAACGTGGTCATCCCGCCCATCGCGCTCAAAGGTCCGTGTCTCACCATCCGGAAGTTCGCGAAGGAGAAGTGGGGGCCCGCTGACGTGGTCAACCGCTTCCGCTCCTCGAGCCCGGAGCTGATGACGTTCCTGCGCTCCTGCGTGCGCGCCCGCTTCAACATCCTGGTGTCAGGCGGCACCGGCTCCGGCAAGACGACGCTTCTCAACATCCTGTCGTCGTTCATCCCGGAGACCGAGCGCCTCATCACATGCGAGGACGCAGCCGAGCTGCAGCTGCAGCAGCCGCACTGGATCCAGCTCGAGTCGCGGCCGCCCAACGTCGAGGGCAAGGGCGCTGTGCCCATCCGCGAGCTCGTCAAGAGCCTGTCTCTTATACACATCTGACGCTGCCGACGATCTACTCTGTGGAGATCTCGGTG
>DMCH01000170.1:6954-7397 GCA_003446775.1 Chloroflexota bacterium | reverse complement strand
GTAGATCGTCGGCCGCGTCAGATGTGTATAAGAGACAGAAGCCGTCACCGCGCGGTCTTTTTGTCGCGGCCGCGGGCCCGCGCGACAAAGCGCTCGAACAGATGGCGCGCCCATGGCAGGTCGGCGGCCAGCTCTTCGGGGTGGCACTGGACGGCGACGATCAGGCCGTCGTTCGACTCCACCCCTTCGACCGTGCCGTCCTCGCCGGAGGCGGTTTGCTGGAGCCCATCCGCCAGGTCCTTGATGGCCTGATGGTGCAGGCTGTTGACCCGGATCTTGTCCTCACCGGCAGCACGCCCCAGCTCAGACGAAGGGTCGACGTCGATCGTGTGCGCGAGGTGGCTGCGCCCGAGCGCGCGAACCTCGTGACCCTCCAGGTGCTGAACCAGCGAGCCTCCCATGGCCACGTTGATGACCTGCTGGCCGCGGCAGATGCCGAGCAC
>DMCH01000170.1:6357-6635 GCA_003446775.1 Chloroflexota bacterium | reverse complement strand
GGGTCCACGTCCCAGCCGCCTGGAAGCAGGAGGCCGTCGAGGTCGGGAAGCGTTTTCGTTCCTGGGACCAGGTCCACGGGCTCGGCGCCCGCGTCGATCACCGCCCGGCGGTAGGGCGCGAAGTACTCGAGCCCCCGCCGGGGGTGAACCGTGATCCCTATTCGGGGCTTGTCCGCCACGCCTTAATGATCAGTCCCCGGCCGCTCCGGCCGCAGCCACCGAGCCCGGCGCGGAGAGCTCGGCCTCGATCCTCGCCAACTCCTGAGCCGTGCCCTGAA
>DMCH01000170.1:543-6059 GCA_003446775.1 Chloroflexota bacterium | reverse complement strand
GGACCCGTGAACCAGTTCTTGGCCGAGAGGAACCAATACCCGCCGGCATAGATCAGCACGGCGAGAACAGCGACCGGCGCGAAGTTGAACGTGGCGAGGGTGTTGCCCGGGGCGGCCTGAGGAAGCACGAACAGGATCGCGATTAAGCTCACAGGCGATAGGATTCTTGTCAGGGATGTCTCCAAAAGGGCGCTGATGGATCGAGATGTAACAAACGTCACGACGCCGGACGCGCGGGTCGGTGAGCTTGTCAGGCACCGCCTGGCGAGCCTCAGCCCGGCCGAGCGAAAGCTGGCTCGGGTGCTCCTGGCCTCCTACCCCATCGCCGGCCTGGAGAGCGTCGCCCGCTTTGCCGAGCGCGCGGGCGTGAGCCCGCCGACCGTGACGCGGTTCATCACCAAGCTCGGCTTCAAGGGCTACCCGGAGTTCCAGGAGGTGCTGCGCCACGAGGTGCAGGCCCGGCTGTCATCGCCGCTGGAGCGATTCCGCGAAGAAAAGCCCGGGCGCGGCGCCGATTCGCTGCTGACCGACGCCCTGGAGGTTTCGCGGCGGAACCTGCAGGCGACGGTCGACCAGCTTTCGCACCATGACTTCGAGGAGGCGGTCGAGCTGCTGGCCGACGTGCGGCGGCGCGTGCTGGTGCTGGGCGGCAGGGTGAGCGCACAGCTGGCCCGCTACCTGGCCGGCCAGCTCCATCTCCTTCGGCCTGGCATCGGCATGGTCGATGCCGAGCGAAGCGCCCCAGCCCAGCAGCTCATCGACCTGCGCAAAGGCGACCTTCTGGTCGTGTTCGATTACCGCCGGTACCAGGCCGACACCATCGAGAGCGCGAAGATCGCTTCGACCCAGGGCTGCAACGTCGTGCTGTTCACGGACCCGTGGCTTTCTCCCGCTTCGGCGTTCGCGCGGCAGGTCCTCGTCACGAGCGTCGAGACGGTGGGGCCGTTCGATTCACTGGTGGGCTCGACGGCGGTGGTCGAGGCGATGGTGACCGCAGTGCTCAACCGGCTCGGACCCCGCGCTCAGGCGCGGATGCAAAGCCTCGATCGGCTTCGAGCCCACGAGGTGATCGGGGAGGACGACGAGCCGAGCAGCTAGCCGAGTAGAGCCGCGGCCCGCAGGGCTCGCAGCTGCATCACCTTGACTCCGCCGACAGTCTTGCCCATCTCGTCCGCGGTCTCGCGCAAGGAATAGCCGCGAAGGAACCGCAGCTCGAGCACGCGCCGGTAGTTGGAGGGCAGCGCGTTGAGAGTGCGCTCCACCCACGCGGCAGCTTCCGGCGGCGCCGCCAGCTCGTCGCCGCGGCCGTCGATCCAGAAGTCGTCCGCAAGCTCGGCCTCAGGCACACGCGAGCGCTGGCACCAGAAAGTCGCCATCACCGAACGCGCTGTCGCGTAGAGGTAGGCGCGCACGGCAGCTTCTGGGTACCCGTTGCGGAGGCGCGGCAGCGCCCTGAGGGCGACCTGCTGGGCCAGGTCCTCGGCATCGGCTCGATTCCCGACCCGCGCGTAGATGAAGGAGTAGACATGGTCGAACTCGCGCAGGGCGACTTCGGTCGCCGCTGGCGCCGATATCTCGGCAGCGAGATACATGGTATCGAGAATCTCGCTCCTGTGAAACCTATTCCGTATGCTGTGGGATGTGGCTGAGAAGGACTGGACGGACGCGCTGCTCGACGATTTCGCCGGGGGCCGGCCCCGCCAGGACATGGAGCCGTACGAGGTGACGGCGCGGCTATCCCGGATCGCCCTCCACGTGGCCCGCGTCCAGGAGGACTCGTTCGGCAAGTACGGGCTCAACCGCGGCGAGGTCGGCGTGCTCGCGGCCCTGCGTTTTGCCGGACCGAAGCAGCAGCTTTCGCCCACCCGTCTTTTCAAGGGGCTGATGCTATCGTCGGCCGGCATCACCAGCCGGCTCGACCGGCTGGAGCGGCGTGGTTACGTCAAACGCAGCCGCCACCCCGCCGACCGCCGCGGCGTGCTCGTCGAGCTCACGGACTCCGGCCGCCATGTGCTGGAGATGGCAGTCACCGCCGACACCATCAGGGAGCGCGAGCTCGTGTCCGGCCTGAGCGCTGCCGAAAGGAAGTCGCTGGTCGCCTTGCTGAAGAAGCTGCTGTCGAGCCTGGAGCCGACCAGCGCCGGCAGCTAGCGGGCGGATGCTTGGCTGTGGATCAGCTGCCAGAGCCTCATGGGCGTGACCGGCACCTCGTCGACGGCCACGGCGTGGCCCGCCGCGTAGAGCGCGTCCTCGATCGCGTTGGCGATCGCCGCCGGCACGGCGATGGTGCCCGCCTCCCCGACGCCTCGGAAGCCCTCCGGGTTCTGGGTGCTCGCCGTCTCGGTGTGAATGAGCTCGGGCTCCGCGCGGATCTCGGGCGCACTGACGATCGCGTAATCGAGGAACGACGAGGACTGGAAGTTGCCGTCCCGTGAGTAGATGGCCTCCTCGAACAGCGCATAGCCGAGGCCATGCGCGTAGCCGCCGTGGAGCTGGCCTTCGAGCGTCAGCGGATTGATGGGCCGGCCGGAGTCGTGGGCGATGACATAACGAAGCACGTCGACGCCGCCGGTGTCGACGTCGATTCGCACGAGCGCCGCCTGGCAGCTCGACGCCCAGGCGGGTCGACCCTTCGAGTCCCAGGTGGCCGTCGCCTCCAGCCCATCGCCGACCAGCTCGGCCAGCGGCAAGCTCCGATCGGGCACGCCACGGACGCCGACGCCTTCGACCGTAAGCACCAGGTCTTCGACGCCCGCCTCGAGCTGCTCCGAGGCCTTCTCCAGCAAGGACTTGCGTGCGGCGGCGGCGGACATCGACACCGAATTGCCGAGTTCGAGCGCGCTGCGGCTGCCGGCGGTGACCATCGAGTTGGCGACGTCGCGGGTGTCTCCGGCCCGGACCTCGACGCGCTCGATCGGCCACCCGAGGCGGTCGGCCACCACCTGGGCGACGAAGGTCTGGTGGCCCTGGCCTTGTGGAGTGCTGCCCACGAACACCCTGGCGGTGCCGTCCGGCAGCACCACCACGCGTGAAGGCTCCGCCATGCCGATGCCGGTCGATTCCACGCACATGGCGATGCCGACACCGATCGGCTCGCCGGCCCGCTGGCGCTCACGCACGGCGGCCATGCCGATCCTCTCGACGGCCAGGTCCAGCAGGCGGGGATAGTCGCCGCCGTCGTAAACGATGGTGCCCAGGCCCGTTGTGTACGGCATCTCCGACGGCAGGATCAAGTTGCGCCGGCGCACCTCGACGGGATCGAGACCAAGTCGGCGCGCGAGCCGGTCCACCATCCGCTCGATCACGAAATTGCCCACCGGGCGGCCGCCGCCGCGGATGAATCCGACGGGCGGTGAGTCCGAGTAGCGTGGCTGCACCTCGATCTCCAGCGCCGGCATCCGATACGCGGACATCGTGTGCGACGAGATGCTCCCGTCCTGGAACGCGCCGAATCCGAAATACGCCCCGATCGGCCACTCGACCTTCCCGCGCAACCCGAGGAGCCGGCCCTCCTGGTCGGAGGCGATCTCGAAGTCGAGGTCCGCCGAATGGGCCTGGCCGGTGGTGTGTCCGTCCTCGGAGCGGCTCGCGACCCAGAGCACTGGACGCTTCAGCAGCCTGCTGATGGCCGCGGCCATGACGTACTCGGGGTACGCGGGGTTCTTGGCGCCGAAGCTGCCGCCGACGTCCTCGGCCAGAGCGATCACCTGCGCAGGCTCGAGCCCCAGACACCGCGCCACCGTATCCCGCAGCCCGAACACTCCGCCCACGCTCGCCTTGATGAGGAGGACCTGCTTGCCGTCGTCCCAATCCGCGAATGCGGCTCGCGGTTCCATCGCGGCACCGCATATGCGCCCCATGCGTAGGCGCTCGCGCACCTTCACCGGCGCGCGCTCGAACGCCTGCGCCGCCTCGCCGATGCGGTGCGTCCGGGCCGGCAGCGCCTCCGCCTCATTGGCGACCGGGTTGAGCTCGACCTCGATGGCATCGACCGCGTCGTGCGCCTGGTAATCGGTCTCGGCGGCGACGACCGCGACCGCATCACCTTCGAAGCGGATCTCTCCCCGGGCCAGGACCGGGCGGCGGATGGGGAGCGGCTGCGAAGACGGATTGGGCATGTAGTCATCGGCCAGGCCGATCTGCCCCGCCGACCACGCCCCGATGACGCCCGGCATCGCGAGCGCGGCCGAGACGTCGACGGTGAGGCCGCCGCCTCGAGGCACGCCCGCGCGACGCACTGCGATGTGCACCGTGCCTGGAGGGTGGTTGTCGCCCGCATAGCGACCCTGGCCCTGGAGCAGGGGCGGATCCTCGCGGCGCCGGAGCGCGCGCCCGATCCAGGTTTCGCTCACCGCACTAGGGTCGCAGGTCTACGAGGCGCTTGTAGTCGTCCGGCGTGTCGACGTCCACGGGGTGGTTGAGCGCCTCGACGGGCAGGCGCGCGACCAGCTCCGGCCGCGCGCGTATGACCGCGCGGCAGCCGACGTCACCTTCGAGCGCCATCAAGTCGCCCCACAGCTCCCGGCGAAGGACGACCGGCGGATGGAGGAGGCCGCCGAAGCTCAGGGCGGCGGCGGGAAGCGCCGACACGTCGAGCACCGGATGGTTGCGTTGTCAAACAGATGGGGGCTCGCGGACGGCGCGTCCAGGTGTCAGCCGGTTTCCTGCTTGCGGTGGAACACCAGCCACGCGGCCGCGAAGAAACCGATCGTCCAGGCGGTCAGGGTGGCGATCTGGGCGGCGAACTCGTTCATACCGGTGCCGGCGCCCGCGGGCCCGTTTCCAAAAACAGGGGCGATGGATGACACCGGGGTCAGCACGTTGAAGAAGAGGTAGTTGAGGAAGTGAGTGTTTTCGGTGCTGCCACTGATCAACGTGATGATCCCGGTCACGATGGCGCTCACGAGCGGCGCCCCGAAGAGCACCGCCAGCGTGATCCCGATCGCCGCCCATCGGCCCGTGACCGCGGAGACGAGCAGGCTCATGGCCTGCACGCACAGCACCCCCAGCATCGCCGCGCCCAAGCACATGAGGACGAACACGGGGATGTCCATCACGACCAGGTTGCCCGCGCCGAGCGGCTTGCTTCCATCGATCGCGATCGCGACCTGTCCGGTCACCGGCCCGATCGAGCCGAGGATGAACGCGAGCATCGCGTAGATGACCAGGAACGTCACCAGCACAACGGCCAGGCTGATCAGAAACGATGCCACCGCCTTGGCCAGCAGGAGCTGATCGCGGCTCATCGGCCGGCTCAGCAGGATGGCGATCGTACGGTCGGAGCGCTCGCCCGCGATCTGCTCCGAGGCCAGCCACCCGAAGATGCGGATCAGCAGGAACATGAAGATGCCGCCGAGCCCGAACAGGGCGGCGAGGGTGAGCGAAAACGACTGCAGCGGGGCGATGTTGTTGTCGAGCAGGTACTGGTCGTCGGCGATCCCCTGCTGAGCGCGCGCGATCCCCTCGTCGATGTTGAAGCCGCCGCGAAGGCCGCCCTGCTGCTTGATGGCTTGCAG
>DMCH01000170.1:0-248 GCA_003446775.1 Chloroflexota bacterium | reverse complement strand
CTGCCAGGCGACCGCCGGCGGCGGGCTCCACCGGTGCTGGCTGAACACGTAGTAGGTGTACAGGCCGCCGGCAATCAGGATGAAGATCCCGCCCACCACCGCGAACACGATCCAGCGGCTGCGCCAGGTTTTCTCGAGCTCGTTGCGGACGAGGCTGAAGAACATTGTCAGCTCCTGGCCGCCGTCGTTGGCTGGGGAGGAGGTGGCGGCGGGGGCGAGCTCAGGGTGCTGCCGGGAGTCGCGCCCGT
>DMCH01000028.1:27889-39467 GCA_003446775.1 Chloroflexota bacterium | reverse complement strand
CTCGCTGGCGAAATGCTGCACAACACCTTATCTGAACGCCCCGTGACGGCGGGGTGGTCGCTAGTTGGAATGCCCTAGAAACCGGCCCACCAGCAGGGCGCCCGCGATCACGATCAGCACCGTTCCAGCGAGGCGCTCTGCGCCCTCTCGGGTCGCCTCGCCGATCCTCCCGCCCAGGGCGAAGCCGACCTGCGAGACGACGAACGCCTGGGCGGCGATGAGCACGATCGCGGGGACGATCGGCACGTTCAGCAGGCCCAGGCTGAACCCGATCGCCAGCTCGTCTAGGCTGACGCTCAGGCCGAGCGCGATCACTGCCGGACCACGGCTGGCGGCCAGCTTCTGCACTCGATCCTGGTCGGCATTGTCGGCGCGGGCCCAAAGCATGTAGACGCCAAGGACCACCAGCGCGGCGATCGCGACGTACTCCGACCAGCCCCCGATGACCCGGCCGAGGCCGGCCCCGACCAGTAGCCCGATCACCGGCATGCCGCCCTCGAACGCCGCGAACAGGAGGCTGAAGCGAATCCGCTGGGCTCCTGTGGGTCGCGTGATCCCGATGGCCGCCGCGACCGCAAACGTGTCGAGGCACAGCGGCAGGATCAGCGCGATGACGCGAGCCACCGTGCTAGCTCAACAGTTCTTTCAGCAGGTCGTTGGCCAGGCTGCGGTCGATCTGCCGGTCGCGCTTGAGGACCTGGGCGACCAGAAAATCCAGGACGCGGACCTTGCCCGCCCGGTAGTCCTGCACCGCCTTCGGGTTCTCGGCGATGACGGCCTCCACGGCGGCGCGCACCGCGGCGGGATCGCTCACCTGGGCGAGCCCTCGCTTGGCCACGATCTCGGACGGCGACCCGCCGCCGTTCATCGACTCCGCCAGCACCTCGCGGCCCTGGTCGCGCGTGATCTTGCCGGTGGCGACGAGCGTTACCACTTCGGCGAGGTGGTCGGGAGTTGGGGATTTGCCAGACGGCGCCACTTCGCCGATGACCCAGTTGGCCGTCCGCTTGTTGTCCCCGCTGGCTCTGGCGGCCGCCTCGAAGAGGTCGGCGAGGTCGCGGTCGGCGGCGATCGAGGCCGCGTCGGCCGCAGGCAACCCGTAGTCGGAGATGAGCCGCGCTCGACGGGAGCCCGGGAGCTCCGGCAGCGCGCGGCGAAGGTCCTCGATCCAGGCGCGGTCGAGCTCCAGCGGCGGCAGGTCGGGCTCGGGAAAGTAGCGGTAATCCTCAGCGAACTCCTTGCTCCGCTGCGAGAAGGTGCGCTGCTCGGCCTCCGACCAGCCGCGGGTCTCCTGCACGACCGTACCGCCCGCCTCCACCACCTCGATCTGCCGCTTGACCTCGAACTCGATGGCTCGGTGAAGGGCGCGGAACGAGTTGATGTTCTTGAGCTCGGTCTTTACGCCCAGGTCATCAGTCCCATAGCGCCTGATGGAGATGTTCGGCTCGGCGCGCAACTGGCCCTTTTCCATCTCCGCCTCAGACGCGCCGATGGTCCGCAGGAGCGTGCGCAGCGCCTGGGCGTAGTCGCGCGCCTCGTCGGCGGACCGGATGTCGGGCTCGCTGACGATCTCCATCAGCGGCACCCCGGCCCGATTGAGGTCGACAAACGACTCCCGGGCCTTGTGCAGCTTGTCGCCGGCGTGGATCAACTTGCCCGTGTCCTCCTCGAGGTGCACGCGCCGGATGCGCACCTGGCGGCCGTCCAGCTCGAGGACACCGTTGACGCTCATCGGCAGGTCGTACTGGCTGATCTGATAGCCCTTCGGCAGGTCCGGATACATGTAGTTCTTGCGGTCGAACTTCGTGTGACGTGGGATTTCGCACTTCAGGGCCAGGGCGGTCTTCAGGCAAGCCTCGACCGCGGCTTTGTTGATGACCGGGAGCACGCCCGGCATGCCCATGCAGACCTCGCACACGTTGGAGTTGGGCGGGTCGCCGAGCTGCCCGATCGCGCAGCCGCAGAACATCTTCGTGCGCGTGCGCGGCTGCACATGCACTTCCATGCCGATCACCACTTCCCAGTCCCCCTCTCCCAGCAGGGGAGAGGGCTGGGGAGAGGGGCGTGAAGAACGATCAGCCAACGGACGCGACCTCAGCCTTGACGCCGCTCGCCACCTCATAGGCCCGCGCGACGCGCAACGCCACATCCTCCCGCCACTGCGGCGCCAGCACCTGCAAGCCCACTGGCAATCCCTGCGACATGCCGCACGGCACGCTGATCCCTGGCAGGCCCGCAAGGTTGCCGCCCAGCGTGAGCACGTCGCAGAGGTACATCGACAGCGGGTCCTCGGTGCGCGATCCGATCGGAAACGCGACCACCGGCGATGTGGCGCTGACGATGGCGTCGCATTTGGCGAAGGCCTCGTCGAAGTCGCGCTTGATGAGCGTGCGCACCTTCTGCGCCTTCAGGTAGTAGGCGTCGTAGTAGCCGCTCGACAGCGCGTAGGTGCCGAGCATGATCCGGCGCCGCACCTCGGTCCCGAACCCCTGACGCCGAGCGCGCATGTACATATCGGTGATGTTGTCGACGTCCTGCACCGACAGCCCGTACTTCACGCCATCGAACCGCGCCAGGTTGGACGAGCACTCGGCGGGGGCGATGATGTAGTAGGCGGCAAGCCCGTAGTCCGTATGAGGCAGCGTCACGTCGACGATCTCCGCACCCCCTTTTTCGAGGGCCTTGATCGCCTCACGCACCGCTGCATTCACGCCCGGCTCCATGCCCTCGACCTGGGAGTACTCGCGCGGCAAGCCCAGCCGCATGCCCTTGACGCCCTTGTCGAGGTCTCGACGCACGTCGTTGGGTCGGTCGGAGCTGGTGGCGTCGAGCGGGTCGTGCCCGGCCATGGCTTCGAGCACCAGCGCGGCGTCCTCGACCGAGCGCGCGAACGGCCCGATCTGGTCGAGGCTGGAGGCGAATGCGATCAGGCCGTAACGGCTGACGCGTCCGTATGTGGGCTTCATGCCGACCACGCCGCACACCGCGGCCGGCTGGCGGATCGAGCCGCCGGTGTCGGTGCCGAGCGCGATCATCGCCTCGCCCGCCGCCACCGCCGCGGCGCTGCCCCCCGAGCTCCCGCCGGGGACGCGGTCGAGGTCCCACGGGTTGTGCGTGGGGAAGTAGCCGGAGTTCTCGGTCGAGCTGCCCATGGCGAACTCGTCGCAGTTGGTCACTCCGAGCATCACCGCTCCCTCGTCGAACAATCGCGACACCGCAGTACCCGTATAAGGCGGTTTGAAGCCGCGCAGGATCTGCGATCCGGCCGTCGTCTCCACGCCCTTAACGCACAGCACGTCCTTGATCGCGACTGGGATGCCGGTCAGCAGCCCGCCTTGCTCGCGCTTCAGCTTTCGATCGGCCTCTTCCGCTTGCTTCTCGTACAGCTCCGGAGTGAAGCGGAGGAAGGCCTTGACCAAGGGGTCGACACGCGCGATGTGCTCGACATGCGCGGTCACCAGCTCCGTGGCGGAGATCGAGTGCAGTCGCAACAGCCGCGCCGCCTCGGCGATCGTGAGCTCCGTGAGCTCGCTCATGCTTCGTCTTGAATCGAGGGCACGCGGAAGAAGCCGTTGACGGCCGCGGGGGCGTTGGCGAGCGCCTCCTCCTGCGTGAGGCCGGGGCGCGGCACATCGTCGCGCAGCGGGTTGGTCACCTCTACGACCTGGGCCGTGGGCGGTATGTCGTCGGTGGGGACCTCCTGCAGCCGGTCGATGTGTTCGAGGATGCCGCTCAGCTGCTCGGCGTAGAACTCCTCGTCGCCGGGTTCGAGGGCGATTCGCGCGAGCTGCGCGACGTGGCGGACCTGATCGCGTGTTAATGGCATTGCGATTAGCTTAAGGGCGGCTCGATTCTCCCCACCCGGCGGGCCCGCTTCGCGGGCCGGCCGACCTCCCCGCGTGGCGGGGAGGCGACTGCCGCCACCCCTACAACTGAAGACGTGCCGACGACAAAAGGTATGACCTTTTTGTCGCCTCCCCACGCAGTGGGGAGGTCGGCGGGCAAAGCGCGCCGGGTGGGGAGTGTCGGCTCTCACCAAAAGTGCACAGACCGTCTCACGAAGAGTGCACAGCTTTGGGAGCAGGGAGCTACCGGACTGTAGCACCATCTCCCGCCGGGGACGCCAGTCCCATGTCCGTTGGCGCCCAATGGCTCATAGACTCTGTGGTTATGGTCTCGACGTCCTACGAGAACCTGCGACAACAGCACGTCAGAGAGTTCGTTGCACGGCTTCCCGAGGAGCTCAAGCACCTCGATTGGACGGCGGAAGAGGTTCGCGCCGAGCGCGAGCGCCGTCTCCGGATCCTGATCAAGACCGCCAAGGAACGCTCACCCTGGCACCGTGAACGGCTTACCGGCATTGATCCCGAGCGTCTGCGCGACGAGGATCTGGCCAGCCTCCCCACCATGACCAAGGCTGACCTGATGGCGAACTGGGACGCCATCGTCACCGACCGTCGTCTCACGCTCGAGAAGGTCGAAGAGCACCTGGCTGGACTGACGACGGACTCCTATCTACTCGACCACTTCCACGCCGTCGCTTCAAGCGGATCGACCGGCCCGCGGGGCGTCTTTGTCTACGATTGGGAGGGTTGGTTGGTGACCGGGCTCGTCAGCTTACGAACTGGCGCGAAGCTTGCTGCAATGAACGCCGACACGACACCGCCAGTCATCGCCGGAGTGGCGGCCGAGCGGGCGACACACATCACCAGCGCTGTCGCCCTGACGTTCTCCAACCCGGCGCGTCAGATCCATCTCGTTCCGGCGACCCTGCCGATCGACGAGATCATCAGCCGGCTCAACGAACTGCAGCCGACGAGCCTCGGCGGCTACGCCTCGATGCTCCAAATCCTTGCCGAGTACGCGCGCGCGGGCCGGCTGCGCATCAGCCCTCGGCGCGTTGTTTCGTCCGCCGAGCCTATGCTGCCCGAGGGTCGACGAATAGTCGAAGATGTTTGGGGCGTCCGGGTTTCCAACGGTTACGGGGCGAGCGAGGGCTTTATAGCGTCCGGCTGCCCATCGGGCGGCGGACATGTGGTGGAAGACCTGATCTACCTTGAGCCCGTCGACGTGCAGGGCACACCGGTGCCAGTCGGCATCACGTCGGACAAGGTCTTCATTACGAATCTCTACAACCTGGCGTTGCCACTCATTCGCTATGAGATCACCGACCAGGTCGTATGGCTGGATCAGCCATGCGACTGCCCGTGGCCTCACCGCCGGATCGGTGATGTTCAAGGCCGCCTTGATGACGTCTTCACATACGGGGACGTCAGGGTTCATCCGCACGTATTCCGCTCAGCGCTGAGCCGGTACAAGACCGTGACCGCCTACCAGGTCCGACAAACGGCACAAGGAGCAGCCATCAGTGTGCAGCTGATCGGTGACCTTCGTCGCGAAGACCTCGAGCGTGATATCGAAGATGCTCTCAAGAAGGTTGGGCTCGCTGACCCGATAGTATCCGTGGCGCCCGTGGAGGCCATCGAGCGCGGCGCAACTGGGAAACTGAAGCGCTTCGTACCCCTCAGAGGCCGCGCCACAGTCGGGTAGCCGGGGTCAACACAACACCGCCCGGGGTTTCGTGGGTGTCGGCTCGAATCCAGGTCCGTCCGCGCCGTCGGGGAGCACGCCGTCTCGCTGGTCGGCGAAGTAGTTTCGCATGCGATAGCTCTTGCCGCGGATGTTGATGAAGGTGGCGTTGTGAATCAGCCGGTCGACGATGGCAGTCGCGACAACCACTTCGTTGAAGATCTGCCCCCAATCAGCAAAGCCTCGGTTGGAGGTGACGATGATGGAGCCGCGTTCGTACCGCTTCGTCACCGTCCGCCGGTTGAGGCCGAACTCTCGGGCCAGCATGTTGATACAGGGCTTTTAGTTCCATCGACGTTTCTCCAGACTGCATTGCGGGGTCTCCTGCTAAGGCGTGGGCTGCAACAACACCCAATGCCTGGCAGGGGCCTCCTAGGCTAACGGGGACGACTCGCTACCTCGCCTCGTCACCTGTGCACTTTTCGCGATAAGACCTGTGCACTTTTCGTGATCGCCGACAGGGAGTCGCGAGCTTTGAATCTATTCCCGGATCAGCTCCAGGAACTGCTGCTCGTGGAGGATCGTGAGCTTCAGCTTGTTTGCCTTCTCGAGCTTCGACCCCGCGCCCGGCCCCGCGACCACATAGTCGGTCTTGGAGCTGACGCTCGATGCGGCCTTGCCGCCTAGGCGCCGGACCAGCGCCTCGGCCTCAGGCCGGCCCATCCCGTCCATCGTCCCCGTGAAGACGAACGTCTTGCCGGTCAACGGCCCACCGCCATGAGCCTCCATCGCCTCCGGCTGCACGCCGGCGGCGAGCAAACGCCCCACCAACTCGCCTCCCTGCCCTTCGAAGTACTGCTGTACCTCGCCCGCCATGCTCGGGCCGATGCCCTCGACCGCGTTCAGCTGTTCGGCCGTCGCCGACCCCAGCTTTTCGATGCTGCCGAACTCCACCGCCAGCAGGTCCGCCGTCGCCTCGCCCACCTGCGGGATGCCGAGCGCGTACAGGAACCGGCCCAGCGACGGTCGTTTGCTGTCCGCGATCTTCGCGATCAGCTTCTCCGCGGACTTGGCGGCGAATCCCTCCAGCTCGACGACCTGCTCCTTCGTGAGCCGGTAGAGGTCGCTTGGGTCCGCGACCCACTTCCGGTCGATGACCTGGCTGATCGTGGCGTAGCCGAGACCGTCGATGTTCATCGCGCCGCGGCTGGCGAAATGCCGCACGCGCTCCAGTCGCTGCGCGCCGCAGAACGGGTTGATGCATCGGTGCGCGATGTACGGCTCTTCCCGCACCACCTTGCCCCCGCACACCGGACATTTGCGCGGCATGCGCCAGCCCTGCTTCGGCTCTTTGACGCTCACGATCTCGGGGATCACGTCGCCCGCGCGATGAATAACGACGCGCGCACCCACGTACACGCCCTTCTCGTTGACCTGGGCTTCGTTGTGCATCGTGATGTTGCGCACGGTCACGCCGCCGACGACCACCGGCTTCACGTGCGCGACCGGGGTGAGCACGCCAGTGCGGCCCACGTAGCACGCGATCTCCTCGACGTCTGTCTCGGCCTCCTCTGGCGCGTACTTGAAGGCGATCGCCCAACGCGGCGAGCGCGCGACGAAACCGAGCTCGAGCTGCTGGTCGAAGCGGTCGACCTTGATCACAACGCCGTCGATCTCGTGCTCCAGCTCGTGACGCCGGCGCTGCCACTCGGCGTGGTACTCGACCACCTCTTCGATCGACGCCAGGCGCCGCCGGTGCTTGTTGACGCGAAAGCCCATCTTCTGGAGCGACGTCAGCACGTCCCACTGCGACCGGCATGGACCGCCCGGGTCGAGCGTATACATGAACGTCTGCAGGTCGCGGCTCGCGGTCACGTTGGGATCGATCTGGCGCACGCTTCCGGCCGCGGTGTTGCGCGGGTTGACGTAGCGCGGCTTGCCCTGCGCCTCCACCTCAGCATTGAGCCGCTCGAACGCGGCGATCGGGAAGTACACCTCGCCGCGGACCTCGAACACGGGAGGCAGGCCGGGGATCGGATCGACGGTCAGCGGGACGCTGCGAATGGTGCGCAGGTTCGCGGTCACGTCCTCGCCGACCGTGCCGTCCCCGCGCGTGGCTGCCCGCACCAGCCGGCCATGCTCATACGTGAGGCTGATGGCGAGGCCGTCGATCTTCAGCTCGGCGCAGTAGTGGACGTCGCTGCCGATGGCG
Organism: Chloroflexota bacterium; assembly: GCA_003446775.1. Lineage (GTDB taxonomy): Bacteria > Chloroflexota > Dormibacteria > Dormibacterales > Dormibacteraceae > UBA10449. Next base: position 31,726 of record DMCH01000028.1, on the reverse strand, counting down.
CCGCGCACGCGGCGGTCGAAAGCCCTGATCTCGTCCTCGTCGAAGGCGTTCTGGAGGCTGAGCATCGGCGAGCGGTGGCGGACCTTCGCGAACTGCTCCGAAACCTCGCCGCCCACACGCTGGGTGGGCGAGTCGGCCGTGACGAGCTCGGGGTGGTCGTCCTCCAGGCGGCGGAGGTCGAGGAACAGAGCGTCGAACTCCGCGTCGGAGATCTCGGGCAGGTCGAGCACGTAGTACGCGTGCTCGTGGTGGCGGATCTGTTCGCGCAACTCCTCGGCTTGCGCGGCGGGTTCCGCCGCCTTCGCCGTCTTGTGCGTCAGCTTCTTCTTCTTGCTCACTTCGTCAGCGGGGCCAGCATCCCGGACAGGATCTTGAGGCCGACCTTGTCGAACTTGATCACCAGCTCCTCGTCGGTGCGCGTGAGGGTGCTCTTGACCACGGTGCCGGCGCCGAAGGCCGGGTGCGACACGCGGTCCCCGCTCGCGAACCTCTGCACAGGCGGCGGGGCCGGGGCGGCCTGGACCTGGCGTTCCTGGTAGCGCTCCTTGTATCCCTGCCGCGGCGGCGCCACCGGGGCGAGGCCGCGAGGAGCCGCGAGCATCGACTGCGGGATCTCGGTGAGGAACCGGCTCGGAAAGGCGGGCTGCGAGCGGCCGTACAGGTGGCGGCGGAACGCGCAGCTGAGGTACAGCCGGTCCTTCGCGCGCGTCATCCCCACATAGCAGAGGCGTCGCTCCTCCGCCATCTCGGTGGCCGCGCCCACGAGCGACGGGTTCTCCTCGTGCTCCGCCAGCGCCCGCTGGTGTGGCAGCAGCCCCTCCTCCATCCCGACCATGAACACGACCGGGAACTCCAGGCCTTTGACCATGTGCAGCGTGATGAGGGTCACGCCCTCGCCGTTCTCGTCGTAGGCGTCGACGTCGGACACCAGCGCGACCTCGGCCAGGAAATCCTCCAGGCCCTGCGCGGGCTCGCGGTCGTCGAAGCTCTCGGCGAGGCCGCGGAGCTCGTTGATGTTCTCGATGCGCGCCTCGCCCTGAGGCGTCCCATCCAGGTAGTGCTGGCGCAAACCCATGACCTCGACCACGTGGTCGAGCAGCTCGCTGGGTCGCAGCACGCCCATCACCGACCGCAAAGATTCCAGTTGGGCGCGGAATTTCTTCAGCGGCTCGATGGCCGCCCGCGGCAGGCCGGGCACGCGCGCCGGGTCGGCGAGCAAGGTGAGCAGGTCCACGTCGCGCTCACGCGAGGACGCGCTCAGGGCATCGACGGTGACGTTGCCGATCTTTCGCGACGGCACCGAGACGATGCGGCCGAAGCTGATCAAGTCCTTCGGGTTGAAGCAGAAGCGGAGGTACGCGACGACATCCTTGACCTCGCGGCGCTCCCAGAACCGAACCCCGCCCACCAGTCGATAAGGAATGCGACGCCGCGCAAGCACATCTTCGAAGGAGCGCGACTGCGCGTTGGTGCGGTAGAGGATCGCGAAGTCGGAGTAACCGCGCTCCTCGGTTCTGTGCAGTCGTGCGATCTCGTCGGCGACGAACTCCGCCTCTTCGATCTCGTTGTAGGCCTGCATCGCCATCACCTTTTCGCCACCCGCGCGGCTCGTCCACAAGCGCTTCTCAGCCCGCTCGGGATTGGTCCTGATCACCTGGTAGGCGGCGTCGAGGATGGCCTGACTAGAGCGATAGTTCTGCTCGAGGCGGACCACGTGCGCGTCCGGGTAGTCCTTGTGGAAGTCGAGGATGTTGCGCACGTCGGCGCCGCGGAACCGGTAGATGGACTGGTCATCGTCGCCGACCACGACCACGTTGCGGTGCTCCTGCGCGAGCTGGTTGACGAGCACGTACTGGGCGCGGTTGGTGTCCTGGTACTCGTCGACGAGGACGTGGCGGAAGCGGTCGCGCCATTTGGCGAGAGCCTCCTCGTCGGTGTTGAAAAGCTCGACCAGCTTCATGATCAGGTCGTCGAAGTCGAGCCCGCCGGAGCGGCGAAGCACGTCCTGGTACGACTCGTACACGCGGCGCACGATCTCGTCGTGGTAACTGCGGTTCGGGTAGTCCTCCGGCCGCTTGAGCTCGTTCTTGGCCTGCGAGATGGCGTTGCTGAGGCCCGGGATCGGATAGCGCTTGGGGTCGAGCTTGAGATCGTCGAGGACGCGTTTCAGCGCCGCGCGCGTGTCGTCCTCATCAAAGATGACGAAGCTCGGGACGATGCCGATCCGGGCCGCCTCGCGCCGCAGGATCTTGACCGCCGTGGAGTGGAAGGTGCCCACCCACATCTTTTCCGCGCCCTCGCCCACGAGCGCGCCGACCCGGCTTCGCATCTCCTTGGCTGCCTTGTTCGTGAAGGTGACGGCGAGCAGGCGGTCGGGCCAGACCCTGTGCGTGGCGATCAGGTAGGCGATCCGCGCCGTGAGCACGCGCGTCTTCCCGCTGCCCGCGCCGGCGAATATGAGCAGGGGACCTTCGCCGTGCGTGACGGCTTCCTGCTGGGGCGGGTTCAGGCGCTCGAGCAAGGCCTGAACGTCGGGCGTGAGTGCTTCTTCGGTGGGCATCCCGAGATCGAGTTTACCGGCCGCCCTTGGACAACCGGTTTCGGCCTACTCGTTCGTTAGACTGCTCGTGCCTTTGACTCGAGAAGTCGATTTCGGCATGCGCGACCACCTCCTGTATGAGCTCGCCAGGGATCTCAGCTCCTCCCTCGAGCTCGACGAAGTTCTGCGCAAAGTCATGGATCGCGTGATCACCCTGATGCAGGCGTCGCGCGGCTTCATCGTGCTTGTCGACCCGGTCACCGGGACCATGTCCGTGGTGATGTCGCGGGGCGAGGCCGATCCCGAGAACGCGAGTCTTTTCCTGGGCTCGCGGACCGTCATCGAGCAGGTGGTGAAGACCGGTCAAGCGGTGGTGGCCACGGACGCCACCCTCGACGACCGCTTCAAGGGCCAGCAATCGGTCATCCTGCAGAACCTTCGGTCCATCATCGCAGTGCCGCTCGTGACCAAGGACAAGGTCATCGGCGCCGTGTACGTCGACAACCCCTTCCGCGCGTCGATCTTCGAGGAGAAGGACAAGGAGTTCCTGCAGGCGATCTCGGACCTCGCCGCCATCGCCATCGACAACGCCCGCCAGTACGAGCGCTCGGAGTTTCTGCGCTCGCTGTTCGAGCTGCACGTCAACAAGCAGGTCACCGATTACGTGCTCGAGCGGTCCGACCGGAACACCAAGTTTCTGCTCGGCGAGCGGCGCCAGGTGACCATGCTCAACTCCGACATCGCGGGCTTCTCGACCCTCTCCCAGACCATGGGGGCGGAGGAGCTCGTGCGGTTCCTCAACGTCTATTTCTCGCGGATGATCGAGGTCGTCCTGGAGCACGGTGGCAACATCGACAAGTTCCAGGGCGACGGCATGCTCGTCGTCTTCGGGGCGCCAAACCCGATGACCGACCACGCCCCCCGCGCCCTGGCGGCCGCCCGGGCGATGATGTTGGAGGTCGATCGGCTGAACCTCGAGCTGGTTGCGTCCGGGTTGCCACCACTCGCGGTCGGGATCGGGCTCGACACCGGTGAGGTCGTGGCCGGCCATGTGGGCTCGGAGCGCCGTCTCGAGTTCACCCTGATCGGCGTCCCGGTGAACAACAGCTTCTATCTGTCTAAGGTGCGGCCGGCGATGGTGCTGATGTCCGAGACGACGCGATCTTCGCTGCCGGACGGGATCGAGGTCATCGCCTACGAGTCGCTGCAGCTCAAGGGCTCGAGCAGCAAGCAGCCGATCTACCAGCTGCAGATCACGGTCCTATCCGAGGACTGATTCGCCTCCCCACGTAGTGGGG
>DMCH01000028.1:11444-27568 GCA_003446775.1 Chloroflexota bacterium | reverse complement strand
GGGTGGGGAGTAGCGAGCTGCCAAGGCGGGTGGGAAGCAGGTACTCAGCCCTGACAGGTCCAACGCCCTGGGCCATAGTGCGAGTAAAGCCACGCCGCGGCCTGGGCGTTGGCGACCGGGTCGAACGGCGACTGGCCGGCCCAGGGCGTGCCGCTCCAGGTGCTGAGCATGAACTGGAACAGGCCCGAAGCGCCGCTGTCGGTATTGACCGAGTTGGGGTGATAGCGCGATTCGCAGTAGGCGACGTTGATCGCCCACTGGACGGCTCGCGCGCCGAGCGGGCTGAACGCGTCGTAGATGATCTTCCCGATCCAGTCCGGCGGCGGCGCGTGATTGCTTAGCGCCGCGTAGCGCGCCGCCTCCGCCTGCGCCCGGGCGATCCGCTCCTGCTCGGCCTGGTACTGGGCGATGCCCTGGGACAGCTCCGAGGTCCACTGTTGCACCAGGGCGTTCTGGGCAGCCTGCGTTCGCTTCGCCTTCGATTGCGCCAGCGCCGAGGTGCGGTCGTAGGAGCTCAGCTGGGTCACCGCGGCGGTCGGCATCGCCGGCGACGGGCCGATGTGCGGGAGGATCACGGTCGCCAGCACGATGGTCCATACGACCACCGCTCTCAATAGCGGAACCACCCCTTGACGCTCCTATCCTTCGAAGTCGCCCTACCCCTGGGGCGCTGTTCAGGCCTGAGCGCGGAGCGAAGACGTCTGGCGGGACGGGCTCAGGAAGCCGTTACGTTAACACTCCGGCGGCAACTTTGAGTAGCCGTTAAGCGCGAATTCCGGCTCCTGCCGAGGCCCGCACCCGGAAGCGAGGCGGCCGAGCTAGACTTCGCCTGCCTCCGCGTCTCGCAGGCGCCGGCTGAGGGTCTCGAGCAGCCGGTAGGTGACCTCGGGATGGTCTTGCAAGAACGGCTTGAAGCCCCACTCCGGCACCGCGGCCAGCACCAGGTCGCTGGCGGCCGTCACGGTGGCGCTGCGGCCCTGGTGATCGAGCATCGCCATCTCGCCGAAGTGATCGCCCGGCCCGAGCGTGCGGCGCCGTCCGTCCCCAGTCGCGACCTCGGCCTCGCCGGACAGGATGACCAGGAACCCGACGCCCCCTTCGCCCCTGATCATGATTTCGGCCCCCTTCGGGTGCCGGATCTCGCGCATCTGCTTGCTGATCTTTTTGAGCTCGGCCAGGGGCATGCCTTGGAAGATGCCGACGGGCTTGAGATCCATCGGCGCCAGTCTACTTCTAGAAGAGGTTGGTGAGCCGCTTGCGCAGGAGCTTGCGCCCCGGTTCCTCGTGATAGGCGGGCATCAGCTCCTTGATGCGCTGATACCCCGCGTTGGTGAGCGATTCCGGGGTGTGGCCGGCGGGCAGGATCGGCTCGCCGATCACGACCTTGACCCGTTTGCGAAGCCACAGGTCCTTCGTGCCGGAGAGCGCGACCGGGATGACCGGCACCCCGGCCTTGATCGCGAAATGGGCGAACCCTTTCTTGAATGGCAGGAGCTCGCCTTCCGTCGGCCCATAGGCGCCCTCGGGGAAGATCCCCACCGCGCCGCCGACCTCGAGGGCATGGTCGACGTGGTGGAACAGCGACTGGTCGCCGTGGCGCTCGCTGACGACCGGGACGAACCCGCCGGTGTGGCGAACGATGAACCACTGGACTTTGCGCGTGACCAGGATCGTGGGGTTGGCGAGGAAATGGATCCTGGGTTCGACCGGAAACAGCATGAGCAGCGTGAACTCGTCCAGCCAGTTGAGGTGGTTGGCAATGACGACGTAATTGCCCGACCGCGGGATGCTCTCCTTCCCCTTCACGTCGAAGCGGAAGACGAGCCGCATGATCGGCACCCCGATGAGCCGCACGGCGCGGTAGGCGAGCGTCGCCTCACGGCGCACGGGAAGGAGGTCGGCCGGGGGAAGGGACGTCGAGGCCATTTCCGCTGGCGCGGAGTCTAAGTACTAAAGACCGTTCAGGAACTCCACGAGGGTGCGGAAGCAGCCCAGTGACCTCTGGGTCAGGCGGGCGCCGTCGATCAGGTTGCCGGCGTCAACGCTCGTCATATTGCCGGCCTTCTGGTCGGCCCCGACCTCGTTCGCGAAGGCGTTCAGTTGGTTGCAGGCGGCGCTCGTGTTGCCGCGCTGAATGGAGTCCGCGGCTGCGTTCAGCTTGGCGAGCAAGCTGTTCTTCTGGCCAGCGTTCAATCCCGACTGGCTCGACACCAAACTGGACATTTTGGCTAGCGCCGCCGCCGTGGTCAGCACGGTCACGGTGGTGGTGGCCGACCCGCCCACTCCATCGTCGTCCCTGACCGTCAGCGTGGCCGTGTAGGTTCCGGCGGCCGTAAACGTGCGGGTGGCGACCAGGTCGCTCGAGCTCGGGTAGTTGTCGCTCCAGGTCCAGGTCGGCTGGTATGAAGTGTCCACCGTCGAGCCGGCGTCCGTGTAGCTCCCGTTGAACGTGAGCGACTGCTGGGTCACGATCACCCAGGGCTGGGTGAAGCTGATGGCCACGACCGGCGTTGAGTCGACGCCGTTGATCGTCACCGTAACGGGGGGGCTCGGGAAGCCGCCGTCGTCGGTGGCAATCAGTGTGATCACGTACGCCCCCTCGTCGTCGATCTTCAGGCTGTATGAGGTGCCGCTGACGCCTGGGACTGCGATGCCGTTCACCGACCATGTGAAGGTGAAGACGGCGGCGGTGTCCTCGGCGCTGGGGCTCGTGGCCGAAGCGGTCAGGGCGATCGTGGTGCCCTCGCGGGCGCTGGCGGGGGCGCCGCTGATCTTGGCCGTGGGCAGCACGCTCCCGACCACCGTCGAGAATTGGGCTGTCGCCATGTTGCCGTGGCCGTCGTCCGCGGTGATGGTGATGGTCTGGCCTTGCCCCTCGTCGGCCGCCGAGCCGGTCCACGTCCAGTTCCCCGAGCTTGCGGGCGTGTACTGGAGGTTGCCCGCCGACGCCGTCAAGTGGACCGTGTCACCGTCGGCATCGGAGAAGGTGCCGGTGTTGGCCGGGATCGCGCCCTCGCTCACCGGGACGGGGTCGAGGTTGGCTTTGACCGTCGGCGCGGAGTTGGCGGATGCCGTCGTGGCATTGGCCTCGAACGCAAAGTCTGCGGGGGCGTTGCCGGTGGAGTACCAAGTGCTGCAAGCGCCGTTGCATCGAGGCGAGCTCCATGCACGGCCACCGGTGTTTGCAGGGGAGGTCACTCCTGCCCAATATCTGTAGCCAGAACGGATCGTCAGGACGATGGCGTACCTGGTTCCACTGGTAACCGAAATCGGCGAGGCGAACGGAAACTTATACCAGGAATTGGAGTTGGTGATCGTCTTGTCGGTAAAGTCAACTGCTGTCCCGTTGATCGCCGACCCGGTCGGGTGCAGCGTGGCGGCGTCGACATTGCGGAGGTCAACACTGCCGGTCGACTGCCACGTCCCGTACCAGTAGGAGAGCATCAATGAGACGTGATCGAGCCTACCCGTTGTATCGGCGGTGAACGTCTGGGCCATCTCACCGGTGCCGACTGGATACCAAACAGCCCCCGTCAGCTGCTGGCTCGCGGCCTGGGCGGAGGGAGCCACCGCCAGCCATAGGCAGGCGGCCAGGCCAAGCGTCAAGCCGCGCCGGATCACGCCCCTTTTAAGGAAGTGTCCCTGTGCTGCCTGACGCAGGCCGTTCATGATCATGTGGACGTAAAGAACCTCCATAACCTGCGCTCAATCAACGGAGCTGGGCCCTACATTGGTCGGCACCTTGGCAACTGACGTGCTTGGAATCTAGGTGGGTAGGGTCCTACTGATCATCGGCGCGGTCGTCGGGGGCCTCGTCTTCGCCTTCGGCGCCCTGGGGCTGACTTTGGCCTTTACCCAGCCGGACGCCCACCAGTCCGACGAGGTGGTGGGCTCGATCTTCTTCATGGTCGTCGGGGCCATCGTCGCGGCGCCGTGCATCTTCTTCGCATACACGTTGGGGCGCCGGAGCGTGCAGCCGTGGCAGCCGGGTGGCGCCCTCCCAACGGGGTCACCGAGCGCGGATCTGCAGGCAAGTTACCTGAGCTGGTTCGCCTGGTGCCAGCAAGCGCTGGGAGGGGACTCGATTTCGCTGCATTCGGCCACGATGGCCGCCATGACCGGCGCAGCGGCTGGGAGTCAGACCGGAGCAGCTTCCACCGAGGCGGCGCGCCAGGCGAACCGAATCGCCGCCTTGGGTGCGGTGCCCATGGCGCCGAGCCAGGCCAAGGTCCGCCTGCTGTCCCGTATCGGAGCCTCGACCATTGGGCTGCTGGAGCCGTCGGAACGGGTCGTCGTGTCCTTCTGGGGCATGAGCCGGACTCGCCAGGCACAGCTATGGTCATTGGCTTTCGGCGCCATCGGCGGCATCATCGCCGCGAGCCAGACGGGTGCGGTGTTCGTGACGGTCACCGACCGCAGGGTCATTGCGCTGAGGGGCGGTCAGTTTGGCGGCCTGGCCAATCAAGTCGCCCTCATCGAGCCCCGCTCGACGGTTTCGGCCAAGTTCCCGCGAGGTCTGTTTGCCCTCCGCACCTTCTCGCTCATGGGCCTGGACGGGAAGTCCGTGTCGATCAGGGTTCCGAAGGCGTGGCGGCCGGAAGCGGAGATGGCGCTCCAGCTGCTGGCGCCATCGGTGGGTCAGGTCGGCAACGTCGGCATCATCCGTTGATTCATGCGCTCGAACGCGCGGCCTAGGGGAGACGCCGGCGAGTCCGACCTCGACCGTCGACGTGCGGCGCGTAGGTGCGGTCACCAATCCACTCCGCGGGGACGATCGCCAGGCGATGCGCCATCTGGATCAGTTGCGAGGCGTACTTGCCGCGAAGGTGCTGGAACTTCGTCCAGGACTCATCCAATGGCTTGACTTTGTAACCGGCTTTCTTCATTCGCAAGACTGCCTGGTGGAATTCCTCGTGGTCGACGAGCGGGTCTTTGGAGCTCGTGTAGCGGAAGTACCACGCCAGGTCCTCGACGAGATGGTTGCCCACGGTGAACATCAGCCGTGCCGGCCCTTCTTCGTCCTCGTCGACTGTGCTCATGACCAGGGTGGCAGCGTCCATGACCGCGCCGAACGAGTTGAGCCATGCCTCGTTGTCGTGACTCGATCGAAAGTAGAGGAGGATGGGATACGCGAGGTGGCTTTCAAGTACGGCCGCCGACCACCTGCGCCAGTCGTCGAACGTCTTGACGAGCTCGTCTCGCAGCCCGCGCTCGAAGACGGTCTCCAGGAGCTGGACGCCTGACGGCGGCGCGCCCGCGATGGCGTCGAGCTGAACCACCAGCTCCTCGCGCTCCTGAAACGCTGCGTAGAGGGAGAAGAGAAGCGTGATCACCAGCGCGGCGATGCCAACCCCGGTCGCGCTTTCGAAGAGAATCATGATTCTCGCGCCGAGGCCGATGGGCACGAAGTCTCCGTAGCTGAGCGGCACGATCGTACTCGCGGAGAAATAGAGAGCCGCGCCGAAGTTGTCGAGCGGCGGCCGGATCTGGTTCCGCAGCCCGTCGAGGATTAGGGCGTATCCGAGCAGGAAGGCCAATGCCCACGTGAGGAACATCGCGATCACCGCCGACGGCCCAAAGGTAGCCAGCCAGCTTTCTCGCCTGGCCGGGCTCGTTATGCGCCGGCTCACCCAGCGCCAGATGGCCCAGAACGTGAAAAAGAGGAGCCGGACCATGATGAAACGGTTGATGGACGGTCGCGGGAGGACGACCGACTTGAAGAGGTCGTAGAACGCCGCGAGGCACAGGATGACTCCCGCGGCGACTTCCACCCAGCCCAAGGCGGTCATGCTGTCGCCTCGCCGTCTATTGCCCCCGACCCCACAACGACGATCCTAAAGCCAAAACGGACTGACAACCAGTTCACCGGCAACCAGCACAACTTCGCCAACGTACCGTAAGAAAAACTGAGAGCCGGCCCCACGGGGCCGGCTCTTCACCTGCCTGCTAGCGCTTAGTGGCTCAGCATCACGCACGCGGCGTCGTACTGCGACACGGCCGCGGTGGTGTGCGGCAAAGACGCCAGTGACGCTGTTCCCGGATTGCCCGCATAGACGTTGCCCGCCTGACCTGTCTGGTTGAACGGCGAGCCGGAAGCCGAAGCCGATGCGCCTGGCGTGACCGGGTTGCTGGCTCCGCACGTGTTCGCCGGAGCCCCCGGCTGGCCGGTCGCAAGGGCGGGCGTTCCGCCCAACAAGGTGAAAGTGGCCACGCAGGCCACCCCGAGCGCGAAGTCACGAACGAGTCTCTTCATGGCATCCTCCATAAAGGAAGTAGGCCGCAGCCCCAAGACCCGTTACCGGGCGGTGTTACGCGCGGCTGCTCTCCGCGGCGCGCCCGATCGCGAGCCCGCGGAACCGGTGGGTGACGTCCTGCGTCCCCCAGTAGACCCACCCAAGGCCGATGGCCCACAAACAGTAGACGACCGCGGCGAACAGCCCCACCGCCCTCACCGCATCGCTCGAGGCGCCGATCCACGTCGAGACGCTGAGCGCGAGCAGGCCGGCGCCCGCGAGCAAGCCAAGCAAATCGACCCAGCGCGGGAATCGCTCCGCGCCGAATCCAAGCCCGGACGCGACGAGGAACCAGATTCCCAGTAACCCCAGAGGCCAGGCCGCCCAGTCGCGGTAGGCTTCACCGCTCAGCGAGCCGGCGACCGCCGCGATCTGGACCACGATCAGCCACAGGACGCCCACCACTCCCCAGAAGCCGACGAACACGCCCCAGGCGGGTGTACGCATCGGGTGACTGAAGAGCCCGATCGCCACCGGCAGGAGCAGGGCCGTCCACGCGAGCAGGAACCAGCCGCGGACCGACGAGAATCCGGCGAGCTGGCCGATGGCCGCGCCCAGCAGCGCCGCTGCCGAGAGATAGGTGAGGATGCTGGTCCCGCGCATGCCGCGAGACATCACCACCAGAAACACGAGCACCACCCATGCGATCAGAATTCCGGTCCGGACCGCTTCCCAGCCGAGGAGCTGGCTCACCAACGCGGCCACGAACGCCGCGACGCTGATCCAGTTGAAGGTGGCGCCCCAACGCACGACCGTATTGTCGGGGATCAGCCCGAACCGCTTCGCTGCTGGTTGACCAGCCCGTAGACCCTTGCTGCGTCGGGAATGTCGTAGAAAGCCGGCACGCCGTTTACCGGCGAGAAAAAGTCTGCAGATAACGCTGAAGTTGAAACTGCTGCCCGGCGTCGTCCATGGTGCCGGGATTCTATGCGCCCGAAAAAAATTCAGAGGTGCCAGTGCAGGGATTCGAACCCTGGACCATCGGTTTAAAAGTCCGTCCCGACCTCCGCATAACGCTTCCCCAAGACTCCTGCCGTATGAGGTTGTCCGCCTCGCGCCTCCTCGCGGCTCCTGCGACAGCCCAGGCTTGGCTATACAAATTGGCTATACATCTGATGGCCTTGAGCGATCGCCCATCGCGCGTCGATGGCGAAATGGAGAGGCCCCCTCCCCACCTCGCTCCGACGGGCGACTGCCTTACGCGGAGTTAGATTGGACAGCAGCGCGGTGACGGCCGCCGACGGATCGCCATTGCCGACAAGGAAGTCCATGCGGGATGAGAGCGGATCGAGCCACACGGCGACCCATTCGCCATCAACAAATCTGAGCAAATAGCCGGAATGACCTGCGGCCGAGTCACGCACGACTTTGCCGCGAAGCTTCTTACCAAGATCCTGGACTCTTGCAAGGTACTCCCGGTCGATGGCATTGACCATCGCCACCAAGGCTTCGTCCGAGGGACCTCCCCCGGTCGGCCTTTAAGGGTGGGTTGGGGGTATCCGACCACCCGGAGCCGGGGTGTCCCTGTTGCCGCGGGATTCTCGTCGGCGAAACCACCACTTAAAACTGAAAGCGAAACGAAGCTGGTCGCCAAGGTGCCGACTCGCGGGGTATCCAGGGTCGATTGCACCAGGGTGTTCGACAAGCCTAGGTTCCTCGAACACGACTAGGCTCTTCTCGAGATCGACTATCCGTCGGCGGATTGCGACGGCGCGCTCATGCTCCGTTCCAGCACCCTCGATAACCGTGGCCAACCACATGCGAGCGCGCAGGCCAGCCCGTCGTCGATCGGTCGGCGATAGCTCGCTATGGGTGCCGGCTGCTCTCACCTCGACGGATCGAAAGTCACTCCAGAGCTTGTCTCTCTGCGATTCGCCGAGGACGTCGAGGTCCACCAATCGCGCGACTTCTGCCGACAGTTCGAGGTCGATCGCGTCCCAAGCTCTGGAACGCCTGGATGATCATCGGCCACGGCTGGATTGTAAGCACCGTCTACGCCTGGGCGAGGCCGCCCAAGCGGATACCCCATAGAACCGGCTGCACCGCTCCCCGGTTCCTGAGTACCGGCGGAGGTTAGGCGCAGCGCTCAAGCCCAGTTACTGCGGAGGTAGGTGGTTCGAGTCCACCGCGGCCCACCACTGGCTCAGCCCCCGGCTTCCGCCATGTAATCCGCAATGGTCCTATCCCGCCGTGGGTGTAACCATTCCTGCACACTTGTCGTGCTCTTCGGGGTGATCATCGGTGTGCGCGCTCCCACAAGTACCTGATCCATTCGGTGGCGTCGATTGCTGGCTCTTAAGTGCAACGAACTCGGTGTCGGCACCCTCAGGGATGCCTAGCCGGCGCTACTAATGGTCTCTCGCCCGCTAGTGCGCGCGGAGCCACTCCAGCACGACATGCAGGTACGCCTCGGGCTGCTCCATGTTCACGATGTGCCCGCCGCCTCTGATCACGTTCAGCCGCGCGCCAGGGATGCTTCGTGCCATGAGCGCCGCCTGTTCGGCTAGCTCCGGCATCTCACCGTCGCCGACCACGACGAGTGTGGGTGCCGTGACCTCGGCGAAACGCGAGCTGGTCGGCGGGTCGAGGTGCTCGGCGATCGGTGCGCCCGGTCGCCCCTGCGCGAACTCGTGGTCTTCAACTATCAGGCGGTCGATGCGCTCGCGAGCTGCCGGGATCGTGGCCGCAACGCGCAGCGGCGCGAATCCCCATAGTGCCGCCCGGCAGTCGTCCTTACGGCCCGCCGCCCCGGCAAGGATCACTGCGCGCGCGCCTTGCATGAATTCGGGTCCCAGATCGTGGCCAGGCATTGGCGCGGCTCCGACGACAAGGCTGCGGACCGAGGCGGGGGACCAGATCGCGAACTCGACCGCGATCGACGCACCATTCGACAGCGCGACGAGGTGAGGACGCTCCACTGCCAGCACGCGCAGCAGGGTGGCGAGATCGGCATAGTGCGAGTACGGGACTGTGCCGAGAGACGAGCGGCCGTATCCGCGCGCGTCGTAACGGATGACTTGGTGCTCGCGCGCCAACACCTCGAACTGATCGTCCCACTGCCGCAGATCGAGAAAGCCGCCGTGCAGTAGCACGACTGGCGGCCCGCTACCCGCGACCTCGTAGTACAGCCGCGTGCCTTCGACGTCGATGAACCCCGAAGTCGTCACTTCCGCGCCATCCTATTCGATCTATACGTGGCCCTTGTGGTTAGTCCATTGGCTGTGTCGTACGCGCACCAAGCCATCTAACGCGGGACGGTCTTTGAAACTCGTCTACGCCTCGGGTCAAAGGGCGATGGGCCCGATCCGGATCTGCAGGCTGGTGTTCGGATACAGTGAACTCGGGCCCACCAGCTTGTCCACAATTCTGTACAATTGTCGACGTGGCAAAGACGGTTCCGTTTACGGACGCGCGAACCCACCTGACCGAACTCCTTGACGAGATCGAACAGGTCCATGAGCACGTGGTCATAACGCGGAACGGTCGCCCTGCCGCTGTGGTGATGTCATCAGCCGAGTACGAGTCCCTACTCGAAACGCTCGAGGTCCTGAGCGACAAGGAGCTGACGGCAGCACTAGCCGAGAGTGATGAAGATATCGCCGCTGGCCGAGTCATTCCTTGGGAAGAGGTGAAACGAGAACTCGGGCTTGCCTGAGCTCGTCCTAACACGCCGGGCGAGGAACGACTTGGAAGACTTGCCAACGAGCGTACGCGCCGCCGCCGCAACACTTGTTGAAGGACTGCGCCTTGACCCGAGAGTAATCGGTCAACCGTTGCTCGGTCGCCTCCGACCGCTGTGGTCGGCACGGGTTGGCAACTATCGTGTCATCTACACGATCGAGGGTGTCCGGGGTAAGGAAAGAGTCGTCATCAGAGCGATCAAGCACCGCGCCGTCGCATACGGAAGGCGCCGTCGGAGACTCTAACCTCAGATCGAGATCGTTCGTCCACTGAATTCAATGCCTTGGTTCGCGTTACGGAACCCCCGGCCCACTACCGATTCGACTTGCGCCTCGACTGACTTTCGACGATGCGCTAGCGGTTCCCAAACCTCGTGAACGCGTCACGTCTGGACAAGGACTGCATTCCCATCTGGGCGCCCAAATCGCTCTTGTCGATACCGTCCATCGCGGGCTCGAACAGAAACTCATGGTCGATATCCTCAAAGCGGATCTCGCGAAGGTCCATGACGTCAGCTTTGAGGCGCGCCCTGTCTTCGATCTTCCAGACGTCCGGAATTACCTCGGATGCGTGGTCGAGAATCGCTTTCAGGCACAACTCTTCAGCAGTGTTCGCAGGACCTTCCCAGTCAACGTCGGTTAAGCCTGTCGTCACGAATGTCATCGCATTCGCCATGCCGGTAAGGAAGGTTTCGTCGAGCCCAATCTGCCGAGCAGGCGGCAGATAGGCATCGGCATTGATCGCCTCACGTTTCGACGCAACGTCGGTCAGATCTTGGCTAATGAAGTCGGTAAGAATTTCGCCGGCGGCCGCGATGGCAGCGCGGCTTTCAAGAGCGCAATTCTCTGCCGCGCCAAATGCGACTATTGAGCGCCCAATCGTTGGGTCAAGGGAGCCGCGTTCAAGCTCGTCCATGACTAACAGCATGCACGAGGCGGAGCTGGGCACAAGTCAGCCTGTTAAATCCAGCCGGAACTCCGTGTCCGGGGTAGAAGTCAGGCGGTGCCGTGGTTCGAGTCCACCGCGGCCAATCATCATTGAACATGACTATAATTCTGGTCATGAGTGAGACGATGCCGCTTGCAGCTGTCAAGGCACATTTCTCCGAGGTAGCCGATCGAGTCGAGAAGCAGCAGGAACGAATCGTAGTCACTCGTAATGGCCGGCCGGCCCTGGTTTTGATCAGTCCCGACGACCTCGAGAGTCTCGAGGAAACCCTTGCCATTCTGTCCGACAAGCGGCTCATGACAAAAGTTCGTAAGGGCTTGAAAGAAGCGGACGCGGAGCAAGGGATCCCGCTAGAGCGAATCGTAAAGACCCCTCGCCGGGCGTGACCTCGGACCGTTGGCGGATCGAGATCATGCCTTCTGCAAGGCGTGATCTCAATCGGCTCAAAGAATCTGCCGCCTCGGCCGTGTCAGAGGCGATTGACCATATCGCGGATGCGCCTCAGCGGATGGGAAAACCGCTTCGTCTCGAGCTCGAAGGCCTCTGGAGTGCGAGACGCGGCCCCTATCGGGTGATCTACCGAATTGACGAAGGCAGGCGACTCGTCCAGATCATCACGATCGACCACCGGGCCGATGTGTATAGCCGGGCTCGGCGAGGCGATGTCCAGAGACGATGAAGTCGCGGTTCGCGTTATATAACCTTCGGCCCGCCACTCCTGATACAACGAGAACCGGCCGCGCTGCCAGTTGTAAGTCGCTCCTCGATTCGACTCTGATCTCGGTAGCCACTTGCTGCATCAATGCCTTGCGTTGTGAGCCTTCAACTTCCGAGGTTTGCGCGGCAAGCGCAGCGCCGCATATCGATCGTGCCGGTATTCGTCCACCCATTGCCGACTGCTTCGCCAAGTACCACCCTCAGCTCGAACTGCCTTGAGCCTGGAGCGTTGGGCGGCGTTACGGAGAGCCACGAGCGACAGATCTTTCGTGGCCAACGCTTCCAGTGGTACGAGCTTCGCAGGCCCTGCCACCGCAGGCAAGACGAAGCGACTGAGGTTGTCCAGGATTGCCCTCGCGAGGATCTCGGCTAAAGGTCCTGGATCGCCTCGGTCGGCGCGGTTTAGAGCTTCCAGGTAGCGATCTCGAAGCCGCTTCTGGATGATCGCAGGCGGGTACCCAAGCCGAACCAGCAGGAGGTTCATGAGCAAACGGCCGACGCGGCCGTTTCCGTCGATGAAGGGGTGGATACGTTCGAACGCGGCATGGCGCGTTGCGAGTGCTTCCGCGACGGGCGCCGATTCGCGAGGCAAGCTGGCGACGCTATCTACCCAGTCGCGAACTAGCGCCGGTACCTCCGGGTGACTCGGTGGCTTCATCCCGCGCTTGAAAGCGTGGATGTCATGCCGGCGCCAGTTGCCCGGACTCTCCTCCTCGGAGGCGTCTGGATGCGGAGCCACCTCCCAGACGGGGGTCATTGCCAGCCGGTGAACATGGCGGACTTCGGTGAGCGTGAGCAACTTGCCGCTGGTCCATGGGCCAGAACTCAGTGCTTGGCTGTACACCCACTGAGCTGCGCCTGCGTAGCCGCTGACCTCCAGGTAGTCCTTGAGCTCCTTGCTGCCGACCGCCTTGCCTTCGCGAAGAAGCGCCTCAACTTCTCGCAGGACCAAGGTATTGCCCTCCAAGGCGGTGGAGCTGTGGGCTTCGTGGTACCAGATGTCAGTCCATATGCTCTCGGCCTCGTCAGGGGACGGCAACCCGCCGAGGCGGGTTTTCAGCTCCTCGACCATGAAGGCGAGTCGTGCGTGCACCGCTTCCCGGCTCGGCCGTCCTCGCGCAACAGCCGAGGTGGCTTTAGCTAGGTTGCTCATGTTAGGTCAACTCAATTGTACAACTCAACCTAGTTAGGTTGCTATGACGTGCCCCACCTAAATGATCAACGCAACCTGCGCTAGCCTAGATACCCGTCGCCACCACGTATGAAAGAGGCAGCGCGCCCGGGCGCGCTGCAGGAGCATTTTGTAGGCACACGGCTGTCAGGTCAGCAGCAGAACAGCGGTTTGAAAACCGCTGCTCACCGAGTTTGGCGCCCAACCTGAATCTCCTCCCTTCGCCTCCTCACGCCTCCCTGAAACTCCCCGGCTTGGCTATACCGATGGCAATGCGTTGGCTATATGCCATCAGCGCCACCGAGCCCGTCAGCGGGAAATTGAGTTCGGATTTGGTGCCGGCGCGGGGATTCGAACCCCGGACTTTCGGTTTAAAAGACCGCTGCTCTAACCAAGCTGAGCTACACCGGCGCAAATGAGATTGTGGCTTCTCAGGCATGGCTGGCGCTAAAGCACGCCTAATCCGAAGCGTGGAGCCGAGCGGGTGGCGCAAACGTGCGGAATTTCGACTGATGTAGCCTTCCCCCGGTGAAAGCCTGGGTCGTCCGCCAGCTCGGCGGGCCTGAGACCATGCGATTCGAAGACGTCGATGCGAGCACGCCCGCGAATGGGATGGTCCGGATCGCCGTGCGCGCCTCCGCGATCAACTACTTCGACGCCCTCGTGGTCGCGGGCCAGTACCAGGTCAAGCCGGACCTACCGTTCGTACCTGGCGCCGAGGTCAGCGGGGTGGTCGAGAGTGCGCCGAGGTCGGCGGACCTCAAGCCCGGAGACCGCGTCACCGCGCTGCTCGACAACGGTGGCCTCACAAGAGGCGGCTACGCCGAGATTTCCGACGCCCTCCCCGCCAGCGTCCAGCGAATGCCCGACACGATGTCATTCGAGGACGGCGCCGGCTTCACGCTGATCTTCCAGACCGCCTGGTTCGGCCTTCATCGGCGGGCGAAGCTGCTGTCCGGCGAAGTGCTCCTGGTGCACGCGGGCGCCGGCGGGGTCGGCAGCGCCGCGATTCAGGTCGGCAAGGCAGCCGGCGCCATGGTCATCGCCACGGCCGGCTCGGACGAGAAGACCGCCGTCTGCACACAGCTCGGCGCCGACTACGCCATCAACTACAAGACCCAGGACTTCGCGGAAAAGGTCAAGGGAATCACGGGCGGTCGTGGCGCGGACGTCATCTTCGACCCGGTCGGCGGCGATGTCTACGACCGCTCCACCAAATGCGTTGCCTTCGAGGGCCGGATCGTGATCGTGGGTTTCACCTCAGGCCGCATCCCGCAAGCGGCCGCGAACCACGTTCTGGTCAAGAACTACTCAGTGGTCGGGCTGCACTGGGGCCTTTATTCGAGGCGCGCGCCCGAACTGCTTCCAGCGGCGACCAGCGCTTTGATGGACCTGTATGCGTCCGGCAAGATCAAGCCGCTGATTTCCGCGCGGGTGCCGCTGGCAGAAGCGCCGAGCGCGCTCGCGATGGTCGCGGGCGGCAAGAGCACCGGCAAGGTGATCCTCACTGTCTGACCCCGGGGCGCCATCCCCACCCGAACCCGTGGAGCCGCCTCCACCCGAGCCTGTAG
This sequence comes from Chloroflexota bacterium, assembly GCA_003446775.1. Classification (GTDB taxonomy): domain Bacteria; phylum Chloroflexota; class Dormibacteria; order Dormibacterales; family Dormibacteraceae; genus UBA10449. The sequence continues at coordinate 13,187 of DMCH01000028.1, read as the reverse complement.
AGCCATCTCCACCAGCGCCGGTGGCGACGGCCCCGCGTCCCCGATCCCTGCGTCGCCATTACCTCCCCGCGAGTACCGGCGTGGCGGTGGCGTTGATTCTGCTATTGCTCGTGGTCTTCGTCGGCCCGCCCGAAACCACCTCGCCTCCAGCCGCGGAAAGGCTATCCACCGACCAGACGCTCAGCTTCCCGATCGCGCGGGACGTGTCCGACCTGGACCCAGCCCAAATGTCGAGCCCCACCGACGTCGACATCTTCCGCAACGTCTTCTCCGGTCTCTACAAATTCGACCAATTCCTGCACGAGGTCCCCGACCTCGCGGTTGGACCGGCGGACCTTTCGCCCGACGGGCTCACATATACGTTTCACATCCGGCACGACGCGGTCTTCTCCAACGGCGACCCTCTGACTGCGGACGACTTCATCTACAGCTGGAGCCGCGCCGCCGCCAAGCAGGGCGATTTCGCGGGGCTCTTCTCGCTGGTCGCCGGCTACAACCCTGTGGCGAACGGCCGAGCGACCGCGCTCAGCGGGCTGGTGAAGGTTGACGCATACACGTTCTCGTCGACCCTCACCAGGCGCGCTGCTTACTGGACGACCCTCGTCGGCCTATGGCCGTTCTGGGTCGTGGATCGCAAGGTAATCGCGTCCGCGGGCGAGGACATCTGGTTCACGAAGCCTGAGACGCTGATCGGGACCGGCCCATTTCGCCTCACCGCCCGCGCGGCCGGCCAGTCGCTGACCTTCGAGCCCGTGCCCGCCTGGTTTGGCGGCAAGACAGGAGCTTTGCAGCGCATCCACATCGATGTTCTGGCCGACCAGCAGGCTCAGATCACGCGCTATGAATCCAATGCGTACAGCCTCATCGGGTACGGCCGCCAGGGCCTGGCGCCCGCGGATGCGGTTCGGTACACGACCGATCCGAAGCTCACCGATCAACTCCAACTGGTTCCCGCCGGCCTCACGTACTGGATGGGGTTCAACCTCAAGACCGGACCCTTCGCCGGGATCGACGCCGGGCGCGCCGGGCGCCACGCGTTCAGCACGGCGCTCGACCGCAATGCACTTGCCGACGCTCTTTGCTCGTCCGGCACCAGCTGCACGCCGGCCACCGGTGGGCTGATCAGCAAGGGGCTCGATGGCTACCTCGGCGACGGGACCGATCCCGGCGCGAAGTTCGACGCCGTGGCGGCCAAGGCCGAGTACCAGGCCTGGGATCCGAACGGCGCCAAGGTCAAGGGGCTCGTCTACACCTACGACACGAACCCATTCAACAAGGCCGTGTGCACCAACCTCGTGGCCCAGTGGCAACAGAACCTTGGCGTCACCGTGCAGTGCGTAGAGGTCGACCGCGGGAACTACTTCGACAACCGCGACGGCCACTGCGCCTATAGCGCGTTCAGGCAAAGCTGGAGCGCCGACTACAACCACCCGCAGGATTGGTTCGACTACCTGTTCCTAAAAAACTCGCCATCGAATGGCTCGTGCTATTCAAACCCGGCATTCGACACGCTGGTGGCCGGAGCCGACTCCAAGCCGCTGCCGATTGCGCTTCTCGATTACCAAACCGCCGGCAATATGCTCGTCAACGATTCGATCCTCGGCGCGCTCGTATACGGCGAGCAGCAATACCTCGCTCATCCTTACGTGAAGGGTGTCGGCGGCAACGCGCTCTACGACTTCGACTGGAGGCTGGCGAGGATCCTGAAGCACTAAGTGCATTTCGCCTCCCCACGTAGTGGGG
>DMCH01000028.1:1665-11152 GCA_003446775.1 Chloroflexota bacterium | reverse complement strand
ACGTAGTGGGGAGGTCGGCGCGCATAGCGCGCCGGGTGGGGAATCGCATCGCCTCCCCACGCAGTGGGGAGGCATCGTCCTCCCCCGCCCGGGTTATTGCGACTCTCCACCCGGCGCTGCGCGCCGACCTCCCCATGTGGTGGGGAGGTGAATATTTTTAGAGCTTGCCTGGGAAGTGGCACGCCGCGACATGCCCGTCCGCCTTCTTTTCCAGCGGCGGCTCGACCTCGCCGCAGATCGGAAACTGCGCGATCGGGCACCGCGTGTGGAAACGGCAGCCTTTGGGCGGATTGATCGGTGACGGGATCTCGCCCTTGAGCAGGATGGGCTTGCGGTGCGCCTCGAGCTCGGGGTCCGTGTAAGGGATCGAGCTCAGCAGGACCTTGGTGTATGGGTGCAGCGGGTTGTCGTAGACCTCTCTGCTGCTCGCGACCTCAACGATCTTGCCGAGATACATGACCGCCACCCGGTCGCTCACGTGGCGCACCACGGAGAGGTCGTGGGCGATGAACAGATAAGTGAGCTTGAACTCGTTCTGCAGGTCCTCGAGCAGATTCACGATCTGCGCCTGAATCGATACGTCCAGGGCAGAGATGGGTTCGTCGGCGACGATCAGGCTCGGGGTCAGGACCAGCGCTCGGGCGATCCCAATTCGCTGCCGCTGGCCGCCCGAGAACTCGTGCGGATATCGGTTCGTGAAGTTGGGGTTGAGCCCGCAAACCTTCATGACCTCCTGCACGCGCTTCTCGCGCTCGCGCTTGTTGCCCAGGCCGAAGTTCTTCAGCGGTTCGGCGACGATGTCGCCGACGGTCATCCTGGGATTGAGCGACGCATAAGGGTCCTGGAAGATGATCTGCATCCGCTGCCGCACCTGGCGCAGCTCGTTGCCCCGCATCTTCGTGAGCTCGCGACCCTCGAACTTGACCGAGCCCTTGGTCGCCGGCTGCAGCTGCATGATCACGCGCCCGAGGGTGGACTTCCCGCAGCCCGACTCTCCCACCAGGCCCAGCGTCTCGCCCGCCGCGATGTCGAAGGTCACTCCGTCCACAGCCTTGACCGCGGCGCCGCGACCAAACCCACCACCGGTCGGAAAGTACTTGTAAACGTCCGTGACCGAAACCAGCGGTCCGACCCGCTCCGAGGGGACGATCTCGAGCTGCTGTTTCACGTCCTTGCTGCTTGCGACTCTTTCGAGACGTTGCGCATGAGCACCCAGCAGCGGGCTTCTTGGTCGGCGGCGACCTCCTCCAGCGGCGGCTCTTCGCGCAAGCAGCGCTCGACCTTGAACTGACAGCGAGGGTGGAACGTGCATCCCGTCGGAAGCCGCGACAGGTCGGGCGGCATGCCCTGGATGCTTATGAGTCGTTCGTGCCGCCGCTCATCGACACGCGGTACGGAACGCAGCAGCGACCACGTGTAGGGGTGCTCGGGGTGCTCGAACACCTGTCGAGTCGGCCCCGACTCGACGATGCGGCCGGCGTACATAACCATGACCCGCGTGCATAGACTCGAGATCACCGCGACGTTGTGGCTGATCAGGATGATCGCCGTACCGAGCTCGCGATTGAGCTCCTTCAACAGCTCCAGGATCTGCGCCTGCACGGTCACGTCGAGAGCCGTAGTCGGCTCGTCGGCGATGAGCAGGGAGGGCTCGTTGGCGAGGCCCATCGCGATCATGGCGCGCTGGCGCATGCCCCCACTGAATTGGAATGGAAAGTCTCGCGCGCGCTGCTTTGGGGAGGGGATGCGCACGCGCTCCAGGAGCGGGATCACGCGCGCCTTGGCCTGCCGCTTGTCAAATCGCGAGTGGGCGCGCATCGCCTCTTCGATCTGGAAACCGACCCGAAGGACCGGGTTGAGGGAGGTCATGGGATCCTGAAAGATCATGGCCACGTCGCCGCCTCGGTACTCGTGCAGCTCGCTGGACGTCATGCTGACCACGTCGCGGTTCTTGAACAAGATCTGCCCGCCGGAGATCCGGCCCGGTTCGGGGACCAGGTTGAGGATGGACAGCGCCGTCATCGATTTGCCACTGCCCGACTCTCCGACGATCCCGAGCGTCTCGCCTGGCTCGAGGTCGAAGCTGATCCCATCGACAGCACGAACGGTAGCCGGCGGGGTACCGAACTCAGTTGTGAGGTTCTTGATTTGGAGCAGGGGGCCGGCTATCGACGCATCCTCGGGTCGATCGCGTCGCGCAGCCCGTCACCGACCCAGTTGAAAGCGAGCACGGTGAGGGAAAGGGCGAGGCACGGCACGAGCACGATGTGGGGCGCGATCTGCAGTGCCTTGTAGCCCTCGCTGGCCATGCTCCCCCAACTGGGTGCGGGCGGCGGGATGCCAAGGCCGAGCAGGCTCAGGAAGGCTTCGAAGATGATCGCCGCCGGCACGAGGTATGTGGCCTGGACGACGATCGGGCCGAGCGCGTTGGGCAGGATGTGGCGGGTCAGGATCTTGAGGTTCTTCGTCCCTATGGAGCGCGCGGCCTCGACGAACTCACGCTCGCGAAGGGCCAGGGTCTGTCCGCGCACAAGACGCGCCATCCCCAGCCAGGCCGTGACCGAGATCGCCAGGATGATGTTCTGGATTCCGCGCCCGATCAGGACGACCAGGATCAGCGCGATGAGCAGGTCGGGCACGCCATAGGAAATGTTGATCAGCAGGGAAATGCCCCAGTCGATCGTGCCGCGGTAAAAGCCGGCCACCAGGCCGAGGACGATCCCGATCGTGGAGGCGAGCGTGCTCGCGCCGACACCCACCCCGAGGGCGATCGCGGCGCCGCCCATGACCCGGCTCAAGAGGTCGCGGCCGTAGTCGTCGAGGCCGAACGGGTGGAGCAGGGTCGGGCCCTGGTAGGTCGGTCCGAGTGCTTGCCGCCAGGTCGGGTACGGGGTCCATACGAAGGACACCAGCGCGGTGACGACGAAGATCGCGATGATGAAGAGCCCGATCACCGCCATGCGGTTCCGGGTCAGCCGGCGCCAGGCGTCCTGCCACAGGGTGACCTGCTCCGGGAGCTCCTCGCCGGCACCAACGACTTGCAGCTCTTCGGGCATCTCGAGAGCGGTCGGGACTACTGTCGCCATCTAATTACTCCGTCACCATCAATAGCGTATCCGTGGGTCGAGAACCGGGTAAAGCAGGTCGACGGTCAGGTTCGCCAGCCCGATCAGAATCGCGTAGAACGTGAAGACCCCGATCACGATGTTGTAGTCGCGGCTCAGGATGCTCGTGACGAACTCCTGGCCCAACCCAGGGATCCCAAACAGGAACTCGATCACCACCGATCCGGTGATGATGCCGGTGATCAGCGGGCCGAGGATGGTGGCGACCGGGATGAGGGCGTTCCGCAACGCATGCCGCAGGATGACGACCCTGGCGGTCAGGCCCTTCGCCCAGGCGGTGCGCACGTAATCCTGGCGGATCGTCTCCAGCATGCTGGCCCTGGTCAGCCGGGCGACGATGGCGGCGTAGGGCAACCCGAGCGCGAACGCCGGCACGGGGATCTGTTCGATCTTCCCCCAACCGATGTCTTCGTAGATCTGTCCCCCGCTCCAGGCATAGAAGCCGGTGACCGTGAGGATGATGAGCAGGAAGGCCCAGACGAAGCTAGGAACGCTGTAGCCCACGACGGCCGCGGTCGACGCCACGTAGTCGACCCACGTGTTCTGCCTGATCGCTGCCAGCACTCCCAGTGACATACCAATGATGATGGTCACAGCTACCGCCGCGAGGCCGAGTGTGACACTCGTCTTCGCCTCACGAAGGAGCAGCGGGGTGATCTGGGTGCCCTCGTTGACGAGGGACTCGCCGAGGTCGCCGTGCACCAGGCCCCCGAGCCATAGCGCGTACTGCTGCGGCCAGGGCAGGTCGAGGTGGTAGTGGTGCAGGAGGGCCGCCTCGGTGGCCGGGTTGATCCGGCGCTCCCGTGCGATCGCGTTGCCCGGGAGCTGGTGGATGCCGATGAACACGATGGAGGACACCACGATCGCCGTGAACGTGATCAGCACAAGGCGCTGCGCCGCGTAAACGAGGGTTCCTCGGCTCACATCCCTCCTGGCCAACGATACAGCAGAAGGGGGGTCCGCACAAATTGCGGAACCCCCCTTTTTGAACTCAAAACCGGCGGTTTAGTGCGAGAGGAGCCGGATCCCCTCCCAGTTGTAGTCGTAGAGCGAGTTGTAGCCAGCGCCACGGACGTAGCTCTGGATCATGTAGCTCTGGGTGCCGTAGAACATGGTCGCCCAAACCACGTCGCTGACCATCATCTTCTGGGCCGTGATGTAATCGGGAACCGCCTGGGCAAGCGGCTTGGCGTCAGCGGCGGTCACGATGGTGTCCATCGCCGGGTTGCAGTAGGCCTGGTCATTGCCGCGGCCGATCGGGGCCTGGGCGCACGTGAACAGGTTGTCGAACCAATCCTGGGGGTGGTCGTAGTCCGCGCCCCAGCTCTCGCGTCCCAGGATCGGGAGCTTCTGCTGGCGGTCGCGCTGCAGGGTTGGGAAGTCAGACGGGGCGAGCTTGACGTCGATGCCGAGGTTCTGCTTCAACTGAGCCTGTACGTTCTGGTAGACCTTGTCGTTGCTAGCGTTCGAGTTGTAGCGGAGTTCTAGGCCCTTGACCTTGCTGCCGGTCGGGTCCCACTTCTTGTAGAGGGCCAGGGCAGCGGTGGCATCGAACTTCGAGTAGGGGTCAGCGCCGTCGCCGAGGTAGCCTTGCAGACCCTTGGCGATCGGACCGCCGGTCGCCGGTGTGCAGGTGATGGCGTGTGCGCAAGCAATGTCAGCCAGCTGCGCGCGGTCGATTGCCATGGAGAACGCTCTGCGCCCATCCAGGCCAGGGTCGTTGGGGTTGGTCGTGTCCTGACCCGGGGTCGCCCCGGGCTTGGATGCGAACGGACCCTTGACGAAGTTGAAACCGAGGGCCGTGCTGCGGGCGCCTGGGAAGATGGTGAGCAGCTTGCTCTTGGTCGGGTCGTTCTTGTAGCGAAGAACGTCATCCGGCCCGGGTCCGTTGTTGGCCATGCCGACGACCTCGTAGCCGCCGGACTCGAACTTCTTGACGCGGGAGACATCGTCGAGGCCGATATCGACGTGCACCCCCGTCAGCTTGCCGGTGTCGCCGCCCCACCAGTTCTTGACGGGCGCAAAGTCCATCGACTGCTTGGGGGTGCGAGCGGTCATCTTGAACGGGCCGCTGCCGATGTAGCTCGAGACGTTTTCGGTCCAGTGGTCGTCACCGCCTCCGGCGGCGATTGCCTTCTGGTCCAGGACCTCGGCGGCCGTGGGCATCGCGAGCTGGGTCAGGAAGTAGCCTGCTGGTACGTCCAGCTTCGCCACCAGGGTGTAGGCGTCTGGAGCGGACAAGCCGCTCACTGTGGTAGCCACGCCGTTCGCGACGTCCTGGGCACCATGGATAGCGTAGAGGTTGCTGGCGTAGGCGTCGTTCAGACGAAGGGTCCGGGTCCAACTCCAGACCCAGTCGGCGGAAGTGACCTTGTCGCCGTTGGAAAAAACCACGTCGTGCCGAAGCGGGAAGGTCCACGTCAGCCCATCGGCCGAGATGGTTGGTAGGGCGGTGGCGCCAGAGGGCACGAGCTTGAGGTTGTTGTCAAATTTGTAGAGCCCTGTGAACACCTCGTTGAGGAACGTGATGTCGACGGCCGAGTCGACGTGCGCGGGATCCAGGCTCGTGACGTCGTTCGACAGCCCGAAGCGGAAAGTCTGGTCGGCGGCGAGGGTCTCGCCGTTTCCGCCTCCGCCCGAGCCACACGCGGCGACCACAAACAGTGCTCCCATCGCAATGGCGAGGGAACGGAACTTGGAGCTTCCAGTCATACAACCTCCTCAGGAAAACAAGCCGAGGAAGGCGCATAGCTCCGGTGCCATCCTCGACATCCATCGCCCTCTTCCCGGAGGCCCGGGGCGAGAGTGCGCCGGCGATAGACTTCGCCACCTTGCGATGGCACCGCTACTCCACGGTCATCTTGGGGCCTAGACCCCTCCGGGGTCAAGCTCCGAAGGGGTTCGGGGGGCCCTGCCCCCGTGCCCGGCTCCCCGGGCGTGGCATGATCGGCCCATGAGCATGGTCGGGCTGGGCGCGCGCAGGCTGGAAGGCGGGGAAAAAGTGACCGGGGCGACCCAGTTCACGGCCGACATCGAGCTTTCAGGATTGCTTCAGGTTCAGCTTGTCTTAAGCCACCTGGCGAGCGCCCGGATCCGCAGCATCGAGATCGGCTCCGCGAGATCGGCGCCCGGTGTATTTGCAGTGTTCACCGGGGCTGACCTGGCGCTGGCCGGCGCCGCGGGGCCCGAGCAACCACTGGCGGTCGACCGCGTGTTCTACATGGGCCAGCCGGTGGCGGCGGTCATCGCGATGAGCGAGGCGGCTGCCGTGGACGCTGCGGCGCTGATCGAGGTCGACCTCGAGTCGCTCCCGGCCAGCGTTGACGCCGAGTCCGCCATGAAGGAGGGCACGGCGGCCGTGCTCGATGCCCGGGAGGAAGGCTCCGAAGAGGAGGCTGCGATCCACGGGGCGTCGACGAAGTCCGAGTCCGAGCCGGCGCGCCGGCCGCCGAATGTCACGGCGGTGGCCAGCCTCAAGCGCGGCCATGTCTCGCCGGCGCTGGCCGGCGCCGACGTAGTCATAAAGGAGACCTACCGCCTGGCTGGGGTCCACCACTCGCCGATTGAGCCACACGTTTCGATCGCGCGCCCCGAGCCCGATGGCGGGATGACCATCTGGGCGCCGACGCAGGGACCGTTTCAGGTGCGCGAGGAGATCTCCAAGCTCCTCGAGGTGCCGGCGCAGAAGGTCCGCGTCGTGCCGATGCCAGTCGGTGGTGGCTTCGGCGGCAAGGTTTCACTGCTCGAAACGCTGCTGGCCCTGCTGGCGCGGCGCACGGGCCGTCCGCTTCGTCTGACGCTGACCCGGCAGCAGGAGTTCGCGGTCGCGCACCCGGCGCCCGCGGCCGTTTTCGACATCGAGCTCGGCGCCAAACGGGATGGAAAGCTGGTGGCGCTGCGCGCGCGGTATCACTACGACAACGGCGCGAGCAGCGGTTGGCATGCCGGCATCACGGGTTCGTTCCTGGGCGGGACGTATCGAATCCCCAACTTCGAGCTGACCGGATACGAGGTCGCCACCAACAAGACGCCGGTCGACGCGTATCGGGCTCCGGGCGCTCCCCAAGCGTATTTCGCGCTCGAGTCGGCCATGGATGAGCTGGCCATCAAGCTCGGCATGGACCCGATCGAGCTTCGTCTGCTCAACGCTTCGAAGGAAGGTGATCCGGACGCAGAGGGCGAGCCGTGGCCGCGAATCGCAATGTTCGAAGTTCTCGAAGAGGCACGGCGGCACCCTATGTATACAGCCGCGTGCGGACCAGGCGAGGGCGTCGGCGTCGCGGTCGGGTCCTGGGGCGGCGCGCGCACGCCGGCAGCGGCCGGATGCCGCGTCGAGCCGGACGGGACGCTGTCGGTCCTCATCGGGACACCCGACGTCAGCGGAGCCACGACCGGGCTCGCGATGATCGCGGCAGAAGCGTTTGGCACGTCGACGGACAGGGTCAGGATCGAAACCGGTGAGACGGGCATCGCACCGTTCGGACCGATTGCCGCCGGCAGCCAGACCACGTACAGCATCGGAGGCGCAGTGCGCGAGGCGGCGCTCGAGGCGCGGCGCCAGCTGCTCGAGATCGCGACCGAGGAGCTGGAAGCCGGCCCCGAGGACCTCGAGATCGTTGACGGCCGCGTGGCCGTGCGCGGCGTGCCCGATCGATTCGTCGAGATCACGCGGCTGGTGACTCTCAGCACCGAGTTCATGGGCCGGCACAAACCGATCCAGGCCAGCGGCCGGTCCGCGGTGCTGAGCGCATCGCCGCAGTTCACTGTCCAGATCGCGCGCGTCAAGACAGACCCCGAGACCGGCGCGTTCCAGCTCATCGCTTTCGCCGCCATCCAGGACGTGGGCAAAGCGATCAACCCCCCGGAAGTGGAGGCGCAGATCCACGGCGGCGCCACCCAAGGGCTCGGGCGGGCCTTGGGCGAGCAGCTCGCCTACGACAGTGATGGACAGCTGCTCACGGGCAGCTTCCTCGACTACGAGCTGCCCACCGCCGACCAGATGCCCGACATCGACGTGCGTCTCATCGAGGTCCCCTCACCAGTGGGACCGCTTGGGGCGAAAGGCGTGGGCGAACCACCCGCCATCCCGGGCCCGGCCGCGCTCGCCAATGCCCTTGCGCGAGCGACCGGAATCCGCGTGCGTGAATTGCCGATCGATCGCTCGGCATTAGTCCTCAAGGTGCTCCCCAGACAGCCGTAGTGAGCATCGCGCAGGACGCGCCTGCATCCGTCGACAGAGGAAGTCCGGGCTCTTCGATGCGGGCCTACGTGGCCCACACCCTGCCCGACTGCTCGCCGATCGTCGTCTGCAATCGCGCCCCTCGTGAGCCCAAGCCGGAGGGCGGGTTCAAGCGCGGAGCCGGTGGGGTGATCACGGCTCTACTCACAGAGGCCGAGGCGATGGAGGCGGATTGGGTCGCGGTCGCGCGCAATGACGACGAGCGGCAGCTGGCCACCAGCCACGGCGCGATGGTCACGGTCCCCCTGCTGAATTCGACCGGCCGGCTGCACTATGCGATGCCCACCAAGGAGCAGTACGACATGTACTACGGGGTGTTCGCGAACCCTGTGCTCTGGTTCATCCAGCACTACCTCTGGGACCTCGGCAACGAACCCGTCATCGACGACCGCATCCATCAGGCCTGGGCGGAGGGCTACGTCGAGGTCAATCGCCAGGTGGCCGCGAAGGTGGTCGAGGTCGCCCGCAACGCGCCGAGACGACCCCTTGTCCTCGTCCACGATTACCAGCTGTATCTGGTCCCGCAGCTGGTCCGCAAGGCGTTGCCCGGCGCGATGCTCCAGCACTTCGTGCATGTGCCGTGGCCGACGCCGCAGTACTGGAAGGTGCTCCCCAAGCCCATGCGCGACGCGATCCTAGAGGGCCTGCTCGGATGCGACATCGTCGGCTTCCAGTCGAGCCTCGACGTGCGCAACTTCCTCCTGACGTGTGAAGAGAACGCCGGGCTCCAGGTCGACGAGCGGGAGCGGGCGGTTTTCTATGGAGGCCGCGTCGTCTACGCGCGCCATTACCCGATCTCGATCGACGTCGCGACGACATCGCGGCTCGCCGCATCACGCGGAGTCAAGCGCCAGGAGCGCGACCTGGCGTCATGGCGCCCGCCGCGCCTGATCTGCCGCATCGACCGGACTGATCCGTCCAAGAACATCGTCCGGGGATTCATCGCCTATGACAAGCTCCTCCGCTACCACCCCGAGCTGCGGGGCGAGGTCCAGTTCTGGGCGTTCCTGCAGCCATCGCGCCAGGACGTGGCCGTCTACAGCCGCTACCTCCGGCAGATCCGCCAGACAGTGGGTCGCATCAACAGCGAGTTCGGCACCGAGACATGGCTCCCCGTCCGGCT
>DMCH01000028.1:909-1328 GCA_003446775.1 Chloroflexota bacterium | reverse complement strand
TGGTCAATCCTGTCTATGACGGGCTCAACCTGGTCGTGAAGGAAGGCGCGCTCGTCAACGCGACCACAGGGGTGATCGTGCTTTCGGAAAATGCGGGCGCCCACGAGGAGCTGCAGGCGCACGTTCTGTCGATCAACCCGTTCGACGTGGAGGCGACGGCGGCGGCGTTGTATGCCGGGCTCACGATGGGTGTGGAGGAGCGGCGGCGGCTGAACGATGGCGCGCGCGAGGTCGTCCGCACCAACGACATCATGCGGTGGATCAGCAGGCAGGTTCAGGACATCCGGGACCTGGTGGCCACCAACCCGCGCTCAGCGAGCCGCGAAGCCTAACCCGAGGGGGAGGTCAGGCTCTCGCCTCCCCGCTCTGCGCTCGGCATTTCGCGGGCACTCGGTAGGCGGGCGCAGCATCGCCTCCCC
>DMCH01000028.1:656-881 GCA_003446775.1 Chloroflexota bacterium | reverse complement strand
GTGGGGAGGTCGGCGCGCGCAGCGCGCCGGGTGGGGAATCGCAGTCTTCAAGAAGCCGTGCGTGTGACGCTCTTTACAAGCGACCTTGGTTGCAAGGCATCGGTCGCGGATCGTAGGCGTGTGCATTCGCCTGAGGTCGACAACGCCCGCTGGTTGCGCAACAACATGACCGAGACCGAACGGCGCGTCTGGTCGCGGCTGCGCGGCAGGCAGCTTGGGGGCTAC
>DMCH01000028.1:0-594 GCA_003446775.1 Chloroflexota bacterium | reverse complement strand
GCGCGCAGCGCGCCGGGTGGGGAATCGCAGCCTTCAAGAAGCCGTGCGTGTGACGCTCTTTACAAGCGACCTTCCTTGCAAGGCATCGGTCGCGGATCGTAGGCGTGTGCATTCGCCTGAGGTCCTCAACGCCCGCTGGTTGCGCAACAACATGACCGAGACCGAACGGCGCGTCTGGTCGCGGCTGCGCGGCAGGCAGCTTGGGGGCTACAAGTTCAGGCGCCAGGTCCCCGTCGGCCCCTACGTCGTCGACTTCATGTGTGTGTCAGATCGCCTGGCGGTCGAGGTGGACGGTCCGCTGCACGAAGACGAAGATTCGGACGAGAGCAAGACCGCGTATTTGCGGGCCAAGGGCTATCGCGTACTTCGCATCCCAGTGAGCGACGTCGATGAGTCGATGGACGACGTGATACACGGAATCTATTTGGAGCTGGCTCACCCCACGCGCCTGGGTTAGTGCGTCTCCCCACCCGGCGGGCCCGCTTCGCGGGCCGACCGACCTCCCCGCGGAGCGGGGGGCGAAATGCTGAGCACCTAACTGGAAGCTTGCGACTCCCCACCCGGCGCGCTACGCGCGCCGACCTCCCCACTACG
>DMCH01000016.1 GCA_003446775.1 Chloroflexota bacterium | reverse complement strand
TCCGCGCTCGACTACTTCGCCGCTTTCGAGAGCGCAACTGGCGCCGCCTATAGGGTCGTGGTGAAGCCACTGCTCGCCGGCTTCGACTTTCTGCTCACCCCGACCTTGGGCCTGGTCCCGATGCCGATCGAGGCCGTGCCGCCGTTCCTCAGCGAGCCGTACGGGCGCTACATCCAGTTCGTCCTGCCGGTGAGCTTCGCTCACACGCCGGCGGTGTCGGTCCCCGCCGGGCTGCACGACGGGCTCCCGGTCGGTGTGCAGCTGGTCGGGCGGTCGGGCCGCGAGTGCCAGCTGCTGGCCCTGGCGGAGCAGCTGGAGGCGATGCCGGGCTTCGGTTTCCAGCGGCCGCCCGACTCCGCCTGACAATGTGTACGTGATGAAAGCTCAAAAGGTCGAACTCTTCGTCTGTCCCATGGCCACGCCGGCCGACACGACCGGGCTGCAGTCGCTGGCCGACTCCGGAAAGATCAAGCCCGACACGCTGGTCGCCCTGGTGGGCAAGACCGAGGGCACGGGCGCTCACGATGACTGGGGCCGCGTGTGGGCCGATGTGGTGCTGCGCGAGTGGACGGGCAAGTTCCTGGGCATTCCGGCGAGCGAGGTGGCCAAGCAGGTCATCTTCGTGCTGTCGGGCGGCTGTCCGGGCGTGATCACGCCACACATCGCGGCCGTCACGCGGGAATGGGTCGAGGTTCCCGATCAAAGCGGCGCCGCGGCCGGGGAAAAGATGCTGGTCGTCGGCCGGGCGGGGTCCGATCCGATGCCGCCCGAGGAGGTCGGCCGGATGGGCCAGATCCGCAAAGTGGCCGCCGCCACGCACGTGGCGATGGCAGACGCCGGCCTCACCGATCCCAAGGACGTGCACCTGGTGATGGTCAAGGTGCCAGGCCTCACGACCGCGAGCATCAAGGACGCGGAGTCGCGGGGGAAAACGGTGGTCTCGCACGACCTCACGTTCGGACCCGAGGGCGCGGGCGTCTACGCCAACGATGCCGCCGCGCTCGGAGTGGCGATGGCGCTGGGCGAGGTCCCGGAGTCTTCGCTGTCGGATGCTGTAGTGCGCCGCGACTGGAACCTGTACTCGGAGGTCGCCATGACCTCCTCAGGGGGCGAGAAGCGGCACGGCGAGGTGGTCGTCTTCGGCAACTCGATCACGTCGCGGAGCCGGCTGCGGATCGGCCATGCGGTCACCCGCGACTTCATCGATGCCGAGGGCGTGAGGAACGCCCTCCGCGCCGCCGGCCTCAACTTCAGCGCCTTGCCGTCCGAAACGGATCTGTCGCGTCTCGTTCATGTCTTCGCCAAGTCGGTCATACCGGGGAGCGATCAGATCCGCGGCGAGAGGATCACGCTGCTTGACGACGCCGACGCATATCAGATCGGGAAGGCGCTGGGAGGGATGCTCGTCGCGTCGGTGACAGGCCGCACCACGAACTACGTGAGCGGAGGCGAGCGCAACTCCCACCAGGGGCCGCCGGGCGGAAACATCGTCGCCGCCGTGGTCAGGAGGGACGCGTAACCAGCTCGTAGAGCTTCAGGGGTGAGAGCGGCATTTCTGTGATCGGCACGCCGAGCGCCTCCTCGATCGCCGCGGCGAGCACTGCGCCCACCGGGATCACTCCCGCCTCACCCGCGCCCTTGATGCCCAGCGGGTTGAGCGGCGACGGCGTCTCGATGTGGTCGATTTCGATCGGTGGGATCTCGGTCGCGTAGGGCATGAGGAACTCCATGAACGACGCGTTCCGAAGCTGCCCGTCCGCGTCGTAGGCGAGCCGCTCGTAGAACGCGCCGCCGATCCCCTGCGCCACGCCGCCCTCGATCTGCCCCTCGACCACCATCGGGTTGATCAACCGGCCGCAGTCGTGGACGACGACGTACTTGAGAATCTCGAGCCGGAACGTCTTGGGGTCGACGCGCACGTAAGCGGCGTGGCAGCCGGCAGCCCACGTTGACCCGGTGGGGCTGTAGTAGCCGGTGGCCTCGAGCCCTGGCTGCTCGCCGTCGGCCAGCGGCGGCCCGGGCCTTGGCCTCGGAGTGAACTGCGTCGCCGCCTCGGTACCGCCGCCGAACGCGTAACGCATGGGGTTCGCGAGGACGGCGACTGCAGCGAGCGGGATGCCGCGCTCGGGCGAGCCCTTGACGCGCACGCGGCCGTCGACCAGCTCCAGGTCGGCGGGGTTCGCCTCCAGGTGATCGGCGGCGATGTGCTTTGCCTTCTCGGCGACCATGCCCGCGGCCACCGCCATGGCGTTGCCGGCCACGACCGCGCTCCGCGAGGCAAAGGTGCCCACTCCCCACTTGAACTTGCGCGTGTCGCCGCTCGTGACCTCGACGTCCGCCACGTCCACGCCCAGCTGGTCGGCGACGATCTGCGCCCAGACGGTGGCGTGAGCCTGGCCCTGGTTCGGGATGCCGGTGGCCGCAACGACCTTGCCCGACACCAGCACCTGCACGTGCGCGCCTTCGTAGGGCCCGACGCCGGTCCCCTCCACGTAGGGGCTGAGGCCCATGCCGACGTGGTCGCCCGCAGGGCGAGGACCGAGCATCTCGAGCGCGCGCGCCAGCAGGGCGGGATAGTTGCCGCTGTCGTAGACGACCCTGTTGCCGTCCTGCCAGGCGACCCCGAGGTCATAAGGAAATTCGTCTGGCTGGATGAGGTTTCGGCGGCGAACCTCGACGCGGTCGAGGCCGAGCTCGGCGGCGATCGCATCCAGCGTCCGCTCCATCACGAAGCACGCATGCGGGCGGCCGGCGCCGCGATAAGGCGATGTGGGGGTGGCATTCGTATAAACGTCGCGGAAGCGCACGCGGTAGTTGGGCACGCGATACGGTCCTGGCACCTGCGCGGCGGTGATGATGGGCAGGATGATGCCGTAGGGCGTGTAGGCGCCGGCGTCGTGGATGAAGTCGTCGCTGAGCGACAGCACGCGGCCGTCGCCGTCGAACCCGACCTCGACCTCGTGCACCTGGCCGCGCTCGTGGTTGACCGCGACGAAGTGCTCCTGGCGATCCTCGGTCCACTTGACCGGACGCCCCAGCCGCATCGCCGCGAACGGGACCAGCAGCTCGTCCGGATAGAACAGCATGATCTTCGGCCCGAAGCCGCCACCGACGTCGGGTGCGATGACGTCGACACTCGATTCGGGAAGGCCGAAGAGCACGGCGAGGCCGCCGCGGATCGAGGTCGGCGACTGGGTGGAGTCGTAGACGGTGAGCCGGTACTCGGATTCGGACCACCTCGCCCAAACGGCACGCCCTTCCATGGGCGCCGCGGCGCCGCGCTCGAAGCGAAGGCGCAATTGCTTCCTGTGGGGCGCCTTCGCCAGCGCAGCTTTTACGTCCCCCACCTCCTGGAGCATTTCGGCAGCGACGTTGCCGGGCACGTCGTCGTGCACGAGGTGCTGTGTTGCCGCCGACACCTCGGGCGTGATCACCACCGGGAGCGGCTCGTAGTCGACCTCGACGAGGTCGGCGGCGTCCTCGGCGATGTAGCGGTTTTCGGCGACCACGAACGCGACAGCTTCGCCCACGTAGCGCACCACCGTTGATGCCAGGCATCGCTGCGTGCGGCCGTGGGTGAGGTTGGGATGCGGGATGAGGATCGGCAGGTCGGTGGAGCCGAACGGGAGGTCGGCGGAGAGGTACACCGCCACCACGCCGGGCAGCGCGCGCGCCGCGCTCACGTCTATCGACTTGATGCGCGCGTGGGCGAACGGCGAGCGCACCAGGACGGACTCGAGCGCGCCTTCGCTGATGTCATCGGTGAAATGGCCCTTGCCGCGCAGTAGCCGGTCGTCCTCGACTCTCTGCACCCTCGCGCCGAACCAACGCGTAGTCACTGCTTCGACAGCTCTGCTGCTCGCGCGACCGCGCGGCGGATCGACGCGTAGCCGGTGCAGCGGCAGAGATTGCCGCTGATGCCTTCATCGACCTGCTCGGGCGTCGGGTGGGGATGCTCGGCCAGCAGGCCGACCACCGAGAGCACGAATCCCGGCGTACAGAAGCCGCATTGGAGCCCATGGCACTCGTGGAATGCCTGCTGGACGGGGTGAAGCGGCCCGTCCGGCACGGCCAGGCCCTCGATGGTCATCACCTCGTGCCCCTCTGCCTGCACCGCGAGTATCAAGCACGACCGGATGGGCGCGCCGTCGAACAAGACGGTGCAGCAGCCGCACACGCCGTGCTCGCAGCCGACATGAGTGCCGGTGAGGCCGAGGTCGTGGCGCAGGTGATCCGATAGGAGCCGGCGCGGATCGACCGGCGCGGGATGCGGGACGCCGTTGACCTTCACGCGGCGAAGACCCTGTCGGTGAGGACCTGCACAAGGTGAAGGCGAAATTCGGGGCTGGCCTCGACGTCGCCGCTGGGCTGCAAGCCCTGCGTGGGATTTTTCGGATCTGCCAGCACTGGCGTTGGCGCCACGCCGAACAGGGCCAGGCGATCGCCGGCGCGCACGGCTCCGGCGAGGGCGAAGTCGCCGTGCCGCCGCGACTCCTCCGCGATCGCGGATTTCTTGGGTGACGCCGGGAACCATGCCTCGACCAGCAGCTCGTCCTGGGCGAGCGCGGACTGCATGACGCTGGTGAAGAAATCGGAGGCGGGGATCGTGCGCTCGCCTCGCGTCGAGCGCGCGACCACGTGTCCGCCCAGGGCAAGCAGCACCGCGGGCAGCTCGGCGGCAGGGTCGGCGTGGGCCAGGCTGCCGCACACGGTGCCGCGATTGCGGATAACGCGATGCGCCACCAGTCGCACGGCCGCAGACAGCAGCGGACATACCCTGGCGACCAGCTCGGAGTCCTCGACGCCCGCGTGTCGCACGAGCGCCTGCACCGCGACGCCGCCATCCCGCTCGTAAATCCGGTCAAGGTTCGGGATCCGGTTGATGTCAACGATGTGCGCGGGCCGCGCGAGGCGGAAGTTGAGCAGCGGGACGAGCGATTGACCGCCCGCCAGCACCTTCGCGTCCTCGAGCGAGCCTAGCAGTGCGCACGCCTCGTCGACGGATGCCGGCGCGTGGTACTCGAACGGCGGCGGCTTCACCTCACTCCAACATGGCGACGGCGCGGCAGGGAGACGCCTCACCGCCCTGGAAGCGCCACGGAAAGCAGCCGAACAAGATCTTCTGATCGAGCACCTGATCGATATGGCCGCCGAGGTTCTCGATGTGGATCACGTCGTGCGGAAAAAGGAGGGTGTGCATGATCTGGTAGTCCGCCTTCGGGAAGATGTCGTCGAGGCTGCGGCCGAGCTTCTGCTCCGCTTCCTCGGCCTCGTCGGCGCGGATGCGCCGGATGACCGTGTTCATCGGATGGTCGGCGCTGCCGGCGTCGACTGCGATCCAGCGCACGCCGCGCTTCAACACCCATTCCGCGAAAGCGCGGGTCGGCCCCGGATGGCGGATGAAGTACTTGGTCTCGTCGACCTGCGAACGGTCGGCCCAGTTTTCTGGGTAATGGCGGTGGTAGCCGGTGTGGATGACGAGGATGTCACCGCGCTCGATGCGGTGGCCCGTGTCCTTCTCCCAGCGCTCGAAATGCTCGGGCCCATACAGGTCGTAGTCGCCGAGGCCCATGCGCTCGAGGTCGACGACGCAGGCCGGGCCGATGAGGAAGTCGAGCGGGAGGTCGCCGATGAACTTGCCACCGGAAAGGAAGTGCGCCGGCGCGTCCAGGTGGGTGGTGACGTGGAGGGTCATCGTGATCTCCTGGCCGCCGGCTTTGTCGAACGCGAGGCGCTTGATCCAGCGAATGGCAGGGCCGGCGTAGCCGGCGAACGCGGGGGTGTGCAGCGAGAAGTCCTGGGTGAGGTCGATGAACTTCATGAAGCGGTCCGGGTCATCCCAGAAACAATGCACGTACGGGCCGAAGCTCGCAAGCTAGGGGCATGGAACACCAGCTGCGGATGTACGTGATCAAGCCGGGAGAGATGAGTGAGTGGATCGATGAGTGGAGCACCCACGTGGTTCCCCTTCGCCGCCAGCTTGGGTTCGAGGTCGTGGGAGCGTGGACGATCGACGGCGAAGACCGGTTCGTATGGATCCTGCGCTACACGGGCACAAAGCCCTGGGCTGAGGCCGACGCCGACTATTACGGTTCCCCCGAGCGAAAGGCCCTGACGCCAAACCCCGCTCGCCACGTGGCCTCATCGGAGACCTGGCTGATGACGCCCGCGGTCTGACTACGCGGACTACGATCGGGCTATGACCACTGCCACACACGCCGACGAGTTCGTGTCCCTGCTGAAGAGCCTGCGGGCGGTGCGGCAGTTTGTCGACAAGCCCCTGCCGGCCGCCGCGGTTCGCGACATCCACGAGGTGATCCGTTGGTCCGGCAACGCGAGCAACCGCCAGGAGTTCCAGGTCCTTTGGATCGACGACCGGGCGACGTTGCGGCAGCTGGCGGATCAGAAGGGATATGTGAAGCACCTGGCGGGGGCGGCCGCGGGGGCGGTGATCGTGACCTGGATGGAGGGTGACGAGCTCAACGCGTTCGACGAGGGACGGATCGCCGAGCGGATCATGCTGGCCGCTCACGCGCACGGGATCGGTTCGAGCATCGGGTGGTTCGTGGGCGAGGGGCGGGCCGGGGCGGCGAAGGTGCTCGAGGTGCCCGCCGGGCGAACCGTCCGGACCGCGATCTCGCTCGGCTACCCGGCGGAGGGGGCGCTACGGGGCGCTCGGCGCAAGCCGTTGGGGGAGTTGGTCAGGCGGGTCTAGTCGTCCGAATCGCCGGCGTTTGATTTGGTGTTCGATGCGGGGGCAGGGAGCGGTGCCGAGCAGTTGCCGTTCTTACCCAGGTCGCTGTGGGCGACCTGCTTGACGTAGCCGCCCCCCTTCTTGGCATGGGCTGCCTGCGAGACGTAGAAACCGTGGTTGCAGGGATGGGCTCCGTTCACGGCGCCAGTCTCGGTGGTCGCGGCGGGAGCCTGGGAGTGGTGTGAAGCTTGGAGATGGGTGACTATCACCACCCCATCCGCCAGCACGCCGAGGCCGATCACTGCCACGACCAATAGGAGGAGCGTGTTGAGCCGCGGCAGCCGGTTTGTGACCACAGTGACAGTATTAACGCCGCAACGGGCTAACCCTTGCCACCCTCCAACACCGCGACCAGGTCGCGCGCGGAGATGAGTCCTACTTACCAGCTGTCGTGAGGCACCGCGCGCAGCTTGGCCGGCTTGGCGGCGACCGCCGACAGGTCCCTCACGACGACCACAGGGATGTGGCGGCAACTGTCGTCCGAGCGAAGGGCCTGGATCAAGGCCAGGTTGCCGAGGCCGGACGTGCCGAGGTGAGCAAAGATGACCTTGGGCGCCACCTGCTTGGCTCGACTGAGCGCATCCGCTTGGTTCTGGGCCACGAACACTGTGTAGCCCTCACCTTCGAGGCGCGCGGAATGGGCTGCGCGCGAAGTCAGCTCGTCATCGACGAGCAGGGCGGTGCGATTGAGAGTGTCCATGGTCGAACCTCGTTTCTCCTTCGGGGCTAAGGGATCGGCAGGTTCACGGGAGGAAACGCCAGCCTGTCGCGTCGGGTCTCCAAGCAGTATGGACCTAAGCGCTGATCGGACAAACAGAAACCCGGTCCCAAATTGGGGCCGGGTCTCCAACGTGAATCGTTAGACCGTTACGGGGGTCGGGATGAGGCCGAGCTGGCTCATCTGGTCGAGCATGTCGAAGTAGATCCGAGTCTCGGTGATCTTTCCGTTCTCGATCTTCAAGACCTGGATGCCCTTGCCGACGACCTTCTTGTGGGTCGGCTGGACGGTACCGTTCGGGCCCTCGAGCGGGCCGGTGTGGGTGCCCTCCATGACGACTTCCTGGACGATCCAGGGGGCGCTGACGATCTCGTTGCGAACGGTCATCTTGCCATTCGGGAAGCCCTTGAGCCACGTCATCGCGTACTCAGTTGCTTCCTTGCCGGTGTACGCCTTGAAGCCGCCTGGAGCCTCGAACTTGATGTTGTCGGCGTGAAGCGCGTTCAGCGCCCGCTCGTCGTGCGAGTTGAAAGCGGCGACGAAATGGGCGGCTGTGTCTTTGACATCAGTCATGTGGTCTCCTCCTAAGGAGTAACCGCGAAGCGGAGGGCCAAGAAGGCTACTGCCATCGAGCAACCTAGAGAGCCGTGCGGGCTCTAGCTCAGTCCAGAAACTGTCGCCACTATGGCACAAAATGGTTGCGCGCGCGTGCTAATATTTCGCGATCAGACGTCCCCGCCTGTTTTCAGTCGCCGAGGCTGCCGCCGAGCTCAAAGCATCGGAGGCGTATGTGCGCCGCTTGCTGCTGAGGGAGCGCCTGTACGGAACCAAGATCGGCTCCGTGTGGGCCATCTATCCCGACGACCTCGAGGCCTTCAGCCGCACACGGCGCCCGCCGGGCCGGCCGCGCAAGCTCGAGCAGACCAAGTCAGAGCGCGCTTCGGCCTTTCACATCGCGGGCGAGCGCTCCACCGCCGGGACCGATCCGCTGCTGCGCAAGCGGCTGCAAATGCCTGGAGGGCCGAAACGGACCGGACGCCCCAGCGCGCGGCGGAAGAAGCCCTCGCCCTAACGAACCGGTCTCGGGCTGCTCCTGCTTGAGCGGTTACTCGCGGGCCAGCGCGGGCCGCGGTTGCGCCGAACATTCCTGGGCGGAGGCGTGACTGCCCGAGGTGCGGACGCGGGCCGGTGCTCCTGGTACTGCCAGCTGCCCTCATCCAGGAACAACTTGGCGTTCAGCTCGCGAATGTTCGGAGCGCCCTGGCGGCTGAGCTTGACCCAGGCGAACTCATCCTCTGGGGTCACGAACGTGAGCGCCCGTCCGGCGACGCCCATGCGCGCGGTGCGGCCGACCCTGTGGGTCAGCCACTGCGCCGAGTCGGGCAGCTCGAAGTTGACGACGAGGCCGACGTCGGCGACGTCGATGCCGCGCGCCGCCACGTTGGTCGCGACCAGGACCTGGCTCCGACCGTCGCGGAACGACGCCATGGCGCGGTCGCGGATGGCCTGTGAGAGGTTGCCCTGGAGCTCGACCGAATTGTGGCCGAGCTGGCGCAGGTGGCCGTTGAGCTTGGACAC
>DMCH01000048.1 GCA_003446775.1 Chloroflexota bacterium | reverse complement strand
ATGAGCGGGAAATGGAAGGACATGTGGCACTCGTCGCCTTCGCCGAAGTAGGCGACGGCGTCCTCGGGCCACTGGTTTGCCTCGGCGAGCAGCATGCGGTTGGAGTAGTTCCCATCGACGTGCCGGCGCATCTCTTTGAGGAACTGGTGAGTTTCCGGCAGGTTCTCGCAGTTCGTGCCCTCACGTTCGTACAGGTATGGGATGGCGTCGAGACGCACGCCGTCGACGCCGGAATCGAGCCAGAAATCCAGCGCCTTCAGGACCGACTCCTTGACCTTGGGGTTGTCGTAATTGAGGTCGGGCTGATGCGAGTAGAACCGGTGCCAGTAGTACGCGCCCGCCACGTGGTCCCACGTCCAGTTGGAGACCTCGAAGTCTTTGAAGATGATCCGCGCGTCCTGATAGCGCTGGTTGGTGTCGCTCCACACGTAGAACTCGCGCGCCGCCGTTCCCGGGCGGGCCCGCCGCGCCCGCTGAAACCAAGGATGCTGGTCAGACGTGTGGTTGCAGACCAGCTCGTTGATGACCCGGATCCCTCGCCGGTGCGCGTCCTTGATGAACTGATGGAGGTCGGCCACGCTGCCATACATCGGGTTGACGTCGGTGTAGTCGGCGATGTCGTAGCCGTCGTCGCGCATGGGGGATGGGTAGAACGGCAGCAGCCAGATCGCGCTCACGCCGAGGTCCTGCAGGTATGGCAGCTTCTCGAGCAGGCCTCGGAAGTCGCCGCTGCCGTCGCCGTCGCTGTCCATGAACGCGCGCACGTGGAGCTCGTAGATGAGCGCGTCCTTGTACCAGAGCGGGTCGTCGTCGAGCGTGAACGTCTCCTGCTTGCGACGCTTGACCGATGGCTGGATCACAGGAAATACTCGAAGTCGCGTTCGCTGCGAATGCGCCGGCGAAAACGGAAGATCTGCGCCGGCGTCGAGTGTGGATTCAGCTCGATGTAATTGCGCGGCCCGTTCCAGATGTAGCGCGCCCCGCTCAGCAGCTCGTGCGCCTGGTAGCTGCGGTCGCGGTCGATGCCAAGAGCCTCGAGCGGAAGCGTCACCATGCCGGTCTGGGTGTGGTGGGGGTCGACGTTCACCACCGTGAGCACGACATCCGCCAGGTCATCGGTGCTCTTCGTGTAGGCGATGATCTGGTCGTTCTCGGTGGAGTGGAACGTGAGACCGTCGTCGCTCTGCAGCGCGGGGTTCTGGCGGCGCACCGCGTTCACCAATGTGATCAGCTCGCGGAGGCTGTCCGGGCGGTCGCGCTGCCAATTGCGGAGCTGGTACTTCTCCGAGTCGAGGTACTCCTCTGAACCGGGCTCTTTGGCATGGTTCTCGCACAGCTCGAACGCAGGTCCGTAGATCCCGTAGCTCGCGCCCAGCGTCGAGGCCAGGACGAAGCGGGCCGCGAAGGCCGGGCGCCCGCCGGTCTGCAAGTACTCGGTGAGGATGTCGGGGGTGTTAGGCCACAGGTTCGGCCGGAGGAACTCCCGGATGGGTGCCGAGCGCAGCTCGTTGAAGTACTGGCTGAGCTCCGATCTCGTGTTGCGCCACGCGAAGTATGTGTACGACTGGGTGAAGCCGACCTTCGCGAGGCGGTGCATCAACTTGGGGCGCGTGAAGGCTTCGGAGAGAAAGATCACGTCGGCGTGCTCGCGCTTGACCTCATTGATCAGCCACTCCCAGAACGGGAATGGCTTGGTGTGGGGGTTGTCGACGCGGAAGATCCGCACGCCCTGGTCGATCCAGAAGACGACGATCGAGAGCAGCTCCGCCCACAGCTCGGGCCAGGCCTCGCATTCGAAGTCGAACGGATAGATGTCCTCGTATTTCTTGGGCGGGTTCTCGGCGTACTGGATGGAGCCATCCGCGCGATGGCGAAACCACTCCGGGTGCTCGCGCGTGTAGGGGTGGTCGGGCGAGCACTGGAACGCGAGGTCCAGCGCGATCGAAAGGCCGGCAGTCCCGGCCGCGCTGACGAGGTGCTTGAAATCATCGAAAGTGCCGAGCTGAGGATGGATGGCTTTGTGCCCGCCCTCCTCCGACCCGATCGCCCACGGGCTCCCCGGCTCGTCCGGCTTGGCCCGCTCGCTGTTGTTGGCGCCCTTGCGGTTGGTCCGGCCGATGGGGTGGATGGGGGGGAAGTAGAGGACGTCGAAGCCCATGCCGGAGATGTACGGCAGCCACCCCTCGACGTCGCGAAACGTGCCGTGCTTGCCCTCTTTGCCGGCCGACCTGGGGAACATCTCGTACCAGGCGCCATATCGAGCCCGCTGGGGTTCCACCAACACTTCGACCTGGCGCCCGTACGTGACTCCCAGGCTGCGATCTGCGCTCCCCGCCACGCGGGGAGCTCCGGCCGCGCCGCCAGGCGCCGCCGGTGAGGGGCGGACCAAACTCGCAAGATTGCCCCGGCGCAACTCGGCTGCATAGGCCATGAGGTGCTCGGCCTCGGGGCCATGAGCACTTGCTGCGGCGGCCTCGACCAGGCGCGCGCCAATCTCCAGCTCCTGCGATACGTCCTGGCCGGCCTCGACGCGCTTGGCAAACTGGCGGCTCCAGGTCTCGAAGGGGTCGACCCAGGCCTCGATCGTGAACCGGTAGCGCCCGAGCTCCGTGACCGCGAACTCGGCCCGCCAGCGGTCGTTGACCAGCGGGACCATCGGCACCTCGGTCCAGTCCTCGTCGCCTTCGTGGCGGTACCGGATGACGCAGGCGAGCGCGTCCTGGCCGTCGGCGAAGATGTCGGCTTCGACGGCCACTTTCTCGCCCACCGAGCGCTTGGCCGGAAACCGCCCCCCCTCTACTTCCGGCGAGACTGACTCGATGGCGACCCGCCCGCGGCTCCCCACTTCGTGGGGAGCTCCCTCGCGAAGCGAGGGAGAGGGGACAGGCGGGGGTGAGGGGAGGGGCGTCTCTGCAGGGACGTTCGGCGTCGCGGGAGTCCGCTTCACCGGTGCGCGAGCCACGGCTAAATCGTACTGATGCCCTCCCCCCTCCGGGGAAAGGGCTGGGAGCCAGTAATGTGGTGGTCGTGGGCATGCTTCGTTCGATCGACCCGGCCACAGGCCAGGAGTTCGCTGATTCCGCACGTCTTGCGCTAACGGCGCGCCTCCCGCCGGCCTCAGACGCGCGTTTCGCGCAAAACGTGCGAAATCTAAGACTTCCTCGTCGCCGCGAGATGCTTTCGCGCCAGCACCGAGTAGGAGTCCCTGAGCGCGTCCTTGGGATCGAAATCGAGACTGCGGGCTTTTTCGGGCAGCACCTCGAGCGGCCCCTCGAGCTCGACGAAAGAGCCGAACTCGAGCGTGTCGAGCGTGACGGAAACGACGCCGTCCAGCGTCCACATGGCTCGGTGCTTCTTGTAGGTGAACTCAACCTGAAAACCCAGTTGCGAAAGGAGGTCGAGGGTCGCGTGCACGTCTTTGACGTCGACCTCCGTCTCCTCTCTGATCTTCACACCGCCCACGAACCTGGCCGGCCCCTTCGCCGTGAGGACGCCATGCGGTCCGCCGTTGAGCACTCGAAGTCTCAGCGTGGTGCGGCGTGTCGACTTACCTGGCCCACCGAAGCGGTAGTTCTCCTCGTCGTATTTGCCTTCGAGCTTGGCGCCCCGCTTGCGCAGCAGAGAACGCAGGCGCGCATGGTCGCGCGGGCCCTCGACACGAAACTTCAGCTCGCATTCGACGCTGCGGTCGCGGAGGCGATGGTGCGGACGGCTCCCGGCCACGGAGGG
>DMCH01000159.1:32381-39254 GCA_003446775.1 Chloroflexota bacterium | reverse complement strand
AGCGGTCTGGTCATGATCGTGCTCGCCGTCATGGTTTTCGGCTACTCGTCCGCCTGGACGTTCCTCTACCCATTGCCCGAGCACCCCGGCTCAGGAATAGTGACCGCGGCGATCGGCGCGGCCGCCTACCTGATCGGGCTGGCGCTGGCGGTCGTCGGTTTCCTGCTCTGGTGCCTCGACTTCTTGCGGGCGGGGCTCAAGCGCTGCGGCAGTCTTCAGCGGCTTCTCGGCTTCTACGTCTTCGGCTCGGCAGGCCACGGTCACTCTGGTGAGAACGATCCGACCACGACCAACCCGAGCCTCATCGCCGGCACCGTGTGTGCGATCCTCGGCCTCAGCGCTTGCGTCATCGGCGCCCTAATCGTGGTCCTGATGCTGACCAGCCTGGTCTTCCCCAGCCTGACCCTGAACGCGCTGGTCGCGAAGAACATGATCTACTTCACCGGCCACACGCTCGCCAACCTCCAGATCTATGTGGCTGCCGGCATCGCCTATAGCGTTTTACCCCTGTACACGAAGCGCCCTTGGCCCTTGAGCCGTGCCCTGGTTGCCGGCTGGCTCGCCACGCTGGCGATCGTCATGCTGGCCTTCTTCCATCACCTGTACCAGGACTTCGCCCAGCCCGAAGCCGTGCAGTGGGTCGGAAACGTCGTCTCGTATGCCGCGGCCATCCCTCCGATGACTGTGACCATCTACGCCGGGCTGGTGCTGGTATGGCGTTCCGGCATCAGATGGAGCGCAGCTCCACTGTTCACGCTCATGGCGATGGCCGGCTGGGCGATCGGTGGGTTCGGGGCTGTGATCGACTCCACCATCTCGCTCAACCAGTTCTTCCACAACACGGTCTGGGTGCCCGCTCACTTTCACACCTACATGGCGTTGGGAGTGATGTTCTTCTTGATCGGCGCCACCTATCACGTCGTTCCGAAACTCACCGGCCGGCAGATGAAGGAAAACGTCGGGCGCCGTGCGGCGGCACTGATGGGCTTCGGCGGCTACGGTCTGGTGTTGTGCTGGTACATCTCGGGGAGCATGTCCGCGCCCAGGCGGTATTTCTATCCGCTGTCCGGGACAGAGGTTCTGGCGTGGATCGCGGTCGCGTGCGCCGCGGTCGCGCTGACGGGTGCCGTGATGGTCTGCAAGGACTTGATTGACGTCTTCTTGGTCTCATCCCACTACAACCTGCCCGAGCCTGCACCCAGCCCTGAGCTTGCACCCAGCGAGGTCTAGATCGGCGTCTGCGGGCGCCCGAGATTGGCTTACCGGGCCGCTGCTGCTGTTGATTCTTGCGTCGCCGACGGTGGCTGGTCTGAGTGCTCAGAGCCTGCTCGTGCATCACTTTGCGCACTGGCTGTGGGTTATCGCCGGAGCCATCGTTGGCTACCACTTCCGCGATCTGGTGAGGCTTCCGGGACGAACTTTTGTGGCTTGGGCGGGCCTGGTTGCCGCGTTCGCGTGGCACTTGCCGCCTCTGCTCAGCTGGGCCGAGACCAATCAACCCGCACACATATTCGCGCACGTGACGCTGCTGATCGGAGGCGGTGCCATGGGCTGGGCGGTGCCCCAGCTCAGCGGGGCACGGAAAGCAGCGCTGTTCATCGGCGCCAACGTGGTCATGTGGCCGCTCGTACTGGCTGAGCTTGCAAACGCCTTCGTCTATCCGAGCTACTCAGGGCAGGCGACCACCGCTGGAATCGCGGAGTTGGTGGCGATGCCGCTGGCCTGGTTGGTCCTCGCCTTTTGGGGACCACTTCGCAGAGGGCTTGCGCGACCGGGAGCAACCAACGCGGTCCTGGCGCTGTTTGCACTGGCGGCCCTGGTCGGCTGGGTCTTGCCGTTCTGATGCCGAGGCTGGCGAGGAAACGCCTGTCCGAATCAGTTGATCTCTTGTTCACGGTGACTCGAGGTCGCTGCCGCCCGACCTCCCCGCCGCCGGGACCCCATCATGTGTGGAGAGGTTGGACGAGACCTGGC
Source organism: Chloroflexota bacterium (assembly GCA_003446775.1). Lineage (GTDB taxonomy): Bacteria > Chloroflexota > Dormibacteria > Dormibacterales > Dormibacteraceae > UBA10449. Next base: position 37,280 of record DMCH01000159.1, on the reverse strand, counting down.
GGCTGATTCATCTGGTCGCTGCGGCTTTCTGGCTCGGCGGCATGATCTTCCTCGCGGTGGTCGCCGTGATCGCGGCGCGAACTCTGGACCGGCCAACCTTCCGGCGCTTGATGTCACGAACCGGGCGAGCCTTCCTGCTCGGGTCCGTCATAGCGTGGGCCCTGATCGCAGTCTCGGGAGCTGCGATGGCGTGGCCCAGGCTCGGTTACAGCCTCTCGGCGCTGCCGCGAACGGATTTCGGCCGACTCCTGGAAACGAAGACGAGCCTCGCTGTATTGGTCGTGGCGCTCACCGCCGTTCACACGCTTGCCGGACGCCGCACGGATTCTCGACGTGCGATCGCCGTCTCCCGCGTGGTATCCCTGTTGCTTTTCGTTGTGACGCTGGGGATCTTCTGGCTAGCGGTCAGGATGACCGAAGGATAGACAGATCTCGCCCGCCGACATCGCACTCATGACCGCCTCGAAGTAAACTTCATTGGCGTCGTCCTAAAGACGATGGACAGCTGTTTTTAAACAGCTGGTCATAGGGCCCTTTTGGGCCGATTTCGATCTCAGAGACAGGCCACCTGTTTACAAAACAGCTGCTCTGCCAATTTGAGCTACGCCGGCGCCCCCTGAAGGGTAAAGGAACGCCTGTTGCGTCAAGGCCGGCTTCACTGACGTGCAGTAGTTTGTAGGATCGAGCAGGATCTGGCGCACCACGAGATGACAGAGGGGCTGAGCTGTGACGCTGGGGCATGACGCTGCCACGATCATCATCGGCTTGGTGTTGCTCTTCGTGCTTGGGTGACGGTTCTGAAAGCGACCGGGTAGGTATTCACAAGCGGCGTCTGGCCATGAAGATGCGAAACTCGAGTTCCATGACCTCTGCCGCGATCTCCGCAGAACGTCTCGCCCGCTCGTTCGGCGCAACCCATGCGTTGGTGAACGTCAGCCTGGAGGTCCCTTCCGGCAGCGTTTGCGCACTCCTTGGCCGCAACGGTGCCGGCAAGACAACAGCCGTCCGCATCCTCACGACCCTGCTTTCAGCCGATAGCGGGCGAGCACAGGTGGCTGGATTCGACGTCTTCAGCCAAGCGGACAAGGTACGAACTCGTATCGGAGTCACTGGTCAGACCGCAACAATGGACGAGCTTTTGACCGGGCAGGAGAACCTTGACATCGTCGGCCGCTTCTGCCATTTGGGAGCGGCGACCTCGCGCCGCCGCGCAAACGACTTGCTCCACGAGTTCGACCTTGTCGACGCGAAGGACCGGCTGGTGAAGAAATACTCGGGCGGTATGAAGCGACGTCTCGACCTGGCCGCCAGCCTGATCGCAGAGCCGGAGGTGCTCTTTCTCGATGAGCCCACCACCGGGTTGGATCCGATCAGTCGCCGTGAGATGTGGGCCGCAATTCGCGCCCTGGTCTCGCGCGGCACCACAGTGCTGCTCACGACCCAATACCTGGACGAAGCCGATCAGCTGGCCGACACCATCGTCGTCATCGACCGCGGTTTGGTCGTGGCTCAGGGAACACCCGAGCAGCTCAAGGCATCGATCGGGCGACCACATGTTCGGGTCACGCTTCCCGATCAGGATGCCGCCGCACTCGAGCGGGTGCGAAGCGTGCTCGGCGATCGGGCCGAAATCCATGGACTATCGGTCAGCATGCCTGCCTCCAACGGCCTGGCTAGTCTCCGCGAGGTGGTGGCGCAGCTCGAGCGCATGGGTCTGCCCATCTATGAGGTCGGCCTTGAGCACCCGAGCCTGGATGAGGTGTTCAGCACCGTCACCGGCCACTCAGACGGTGCCGGCTTGACAGCTCGAGCCACTGAGAAAGACGGTTGAGCCGGCAGGCCGTCGCGTCGGCGATCCGGCTTCCCTGGAGCGTGGTTGACGCCTACACCGCCACCCTCCGCTACTTGAAGCGAGGGGTGCGGCAGCCGGACGTGATCTTCGGCAGCGTCCTGTTTCCAATCATCTTCGTGGTCCTCTTCGGCTATGTCTTCGGCGACTCGATCAAGATCCCTGGCGGGGACTATCGCTCCTATCTGATGCCGGGGCTTTTCTCCCAAGCCATACTCTTCGGCTCCAACAGCGTCGCGGTCGGGATCGCCACCGACATGAGTGAGGGTGTCATCGACCGCTTCAAGACCTTGCCGATCGCTCGCTCCGCGATCGTGATCGGCCGCGCCGTATCCAGCCTCGTGTTGGGACTTCCAGCGATGGTGGTGATGATCCTGTGCGCTCTGGCCGTCGGCTGGCGTCCGACCGGCGGCCTGGGTAACGCCGCCCTTGCATTCGGACTATATGAGCTCTACGGCTTCGCGATGATCTGGCTCGGGATCCTGGTCGGGCTCTTGGCACGATCTGCGCAGGCGGCTGACGTGATCATCGGGATTCCCACCTTCCTCTTCGGCTTCATCTCGAATGTGTTCGTCGACCCCGCGAACATGCCGGCGTGGTTGAGGGTGTTCGCCAACTGGAATCCAATTTCCGCGCTGGTCACCGCCGGCCGCCAGCTCTTTGGTAACAGCATCGGGCCCCCACCACCGGGCGTGTGGTCGCTGGATCACGCTGTCGTTACTACGATCGGACTGGCAATCTTGATCGTCGCCATCGCCGCGCCCGTCTGCGTGCACCGGTATAGCCGCATCTCACGCTAATCTGGTTCGGACCGGGCAATGGATTGGCCTACTTCTGGCATCGAGAGCTTCTAGTAAGCTTCGTTTCGCATCGTCCAAAAGCGATGTTCAGTTGTTTTTAAACAGCTGGCGATAAGGCCCTTTTTTGGCGGATTTCGATCTCCGTGACCTGTTTACAAAACAGCTGCTCTGCCAATTGAGCTACGCCGGCGTCATCTCCGAAGGTTAGTGCAAGCCCCCTTAGGTAGGACCGAGTCGAATTGTCGACCGGCCTCTTCTCCAATTCAGAGTTCTTCGAATTTGGCTTGAGCTACCGCCCTGGGCTACCCCCCGGTTTGGTGCTGCGCCTGCTCCTCTTGCTGCATGTCGGGCGCGGGCTCGCCGCCCCTGTACCGGTCGTTGACCTGGACCACCTCTTCGCCGGGCGCTTGATCGCTGCTCTGCGGCTTTGCCGTTGGTCGAGGTCCAGCACCTTTGCGTTTGCGACGGGGCATTCCCAAACCGTACACCGACCCGCGGCCTGAACGAGGGAAGCGGACCGACGGCGCAGACCTTCTCCGGATATGCCCGCGAGGGCCACCCGGTCGATGAGGCGCTGCTCCGTGTCCGTTCCCCCAAGGTCGCGGAGACTGAACTGGAAACCTTCTCGGCGCGTCGGCATCGGTCGGCGGCGAAGTATCCGGTCCGCCGAAACAGTCCGGTGGCGGGCACGAACCTATTGGAGCGGAGATAGAGCCGGCGCGTTACCTGGATTGCGTCGGGGGGTGTTGACCCGGAAAATGGAGCGCGTTGGAACCCGAGCACGAGATCGAAGACCCGGCCCTGCAGCGCACGAAGCTCGGCCCGAACGTCGAGCCGGCGGAAAGCGAGCTCCTCAAAGCGCCGCATGAGGGTGGCGATGTGGCGGCCACTGGCGGTCCGACCACCCCGGAGACCGGCGTTGGCGCCACGCGGCGCGTGGGCCTGAAGGGTTTCCTGCAGATCCTCGGACCTGGCCTCATCACCGGGGCGAGTGACGACGACCCGAGCGGCATCGGCACCTACTCGCAAGCGGGCGCCCAGTTTGGCTTCGGCGTCCTGTGGACAGCGCTATTCACCTTTCCGCTCATGTTGGCAATGCAGGAGCTCTGCGCGCGAATTGCGCTGCACACGGGTGTCGGGCTCGGAGTCAGCCTTCGCCGCAAGTTCCCGACCTGGCTGGTCGGCGTCTGCATCCTGTTGATGGTGGTCGCGAACACCATCAACATCGGCGCCGACCTCGGCGCGGTCGCGGCCGGTGGCTCGCTGCTAACCAGGGGGAGGATTGCTCCGGTCTGGCTGGTGGTGCCGGCGGCAGCCCTGATCGTGGGCCTCCAGCTCTTTGCCAGCTATCGGTTCATATTCAACGCCTTCAAGTGGCTCACCCTCGCGCTTTTCGCCTACGTGATCACCGCATTCCTGGTCCATCCGCCGCTCATGAAGGTGCTGATCGCCACCTTTGTTCCCCACCTGGAGTTCAACAAGGCCTTCATCACGATGGTGGTCGCCATCCTGGGAACGACCATCTCGCCATACCTCTTCTTCTGGCAGGCGTCGTCTGAGGTCGACGAGATGAAGGCGGCCGGTCAACGGACCGAGCGCTTGCGCAAAGGGGTCACCCGATCTGAGATGCGTGGCGCCCGGATTGATGTCTTCGTTGGAATGGCGTTCTCGCAGGTGGTGATGTACGCGATCATCCTGGTCACCGCCGCGACTTTCAACGCCCACGGCGTGACGGGTATTGCGACCGCTGATCAGGCGGCCAAGGCTCTTGAGCCTCTTGCCGGCTCCTTCGCGTTCGTACTTTTCGCGGCCGGGTTAATCGGCACCGGCCTCTTAGCGATTCCAGTCCTCTCGGGTTCGGCAGCCTACGCGCTGGCCGAGTTCACTGGTCTCAAAGGCACGCTCGCCGAGAAACCCAAATATCGGCCTACCTTCTACGCCGTGATCGTTGTCGCGACCCTAGCCGGAGTCGCAGTGAACCTGCTACGAATCGATGTGATCAGCGCTTTGTTCTACACGGCAGTAATAAACGGTGTCGTCGCGCCGCCACTGATGGTCCTGATCGCGCTGCTCGGATCGGATAAGAGGGTCATGCAGAAGCGGGTTAGCGGTCGCCTAAGCCTCTCACTGGTCTGGATCGCGACCATTGGCATGGCCATCGCAGCTCTGCTCTTGATCGTGACGGTGGTTCCCCACGGTCCGCTGAACTGAAGCTTTACCACTCGCGGAGCGGTTCCTTATCGATTTTCT